>DASXGT010000085.1:0-21124 GCA_036488895.1 Bryobacteraceae bacterium
TAGAAATCCGGAACGTTCGGACCCATCTCTTGTGGAACTCCTTTCAAATTGGGGTTTGGGCTCCAGAGATAGACCAATTCATTCGGGTGAGCATAAGGCAACGAACGCAGCAAGACGGCATTTACCACGCTGAAGATGGAAACGGCAGAGCCGATTCCGAGCGCTATGACGAGCAGCGCGATTCCCGTAAAGCCGGGAGCGGCGGCCAGAACACGTAGTCCGTATCTGATGTCAGAAAGCAGAATTTGCAAGTGCTCTTTTGCGGCGCTGATTCCCAGATCCGACAGCGTCTCAAGCCACAGCCACAGCCGCGGCTCGCGTTGCAGGCGCTCCGCGAAGAGTTGTTGCATCTCGGTCCCGTACTCGTGCCGAAACTCCGCGGGGTAGCAGTAGAGCAGGGCGCGAAAGAGCCTAACGTGACTTTGAGACCAGTCCATGCGCCCTCGCCTGTGCTAACAATTCAGTCATCCGATTGACTTCCTGCATGGCTGTTTTTCTGCCCAGCGCAGTGAGGCGGTAATAGCGCCGGCGCTCCACATCGGGCTCGATTTTGGGCCGCTGGCGGTCGCTGAGTTCAACGATCAGGCCTTCTTCGAGTAGGCGTTTGATGGAGCCGTAGAGGGTTCCCGCGCTTAGGCGGAGCTTGCCGGCTGTGCGCGCGGCGACGTCCTGCATGATGCCGTAACCGTGCTGATCCCGCTCAGCGAGCGCTACCAAGATGTGAAAGGCTTGCGGACTTACAGAGTGCATGCTTTTTAGTATAGCGCTGGTCTGTATAGCGAGAGGCGATATAGGGGCATTAACCGGCCGACCCGGGCGTACGTTGCCGCTCCCTGACGGTCACGGCTCGGAACGGATACTTTCGCCGGATGCGGAAACGGAATCACTGCCTCGCTAGTACTATATGCTCCGTCTAGGTGGTACGGGTTATCTGTTTTGGATTTATGATCCACTTAGCGGAAGAGTTCCGGTATCGGAGGAAACATGAAGTGTTCTGCAGCCGTGTCGCTGTTAGTTTGTGCTTTTGCTTGCTTTTCGCAGGCGAGTGCACAGCTTGTGAATGTTAGAGCTTGCTCCAACGGAATACAAGCTGATGGATTTGTGGATTGGTCCAAGTTACCCGCGGTCCAGCCAGGAGTGGCGCTGAATGCAACCATTCCGGTAACAGGGATTCCGGGACTAACGGTGACGGTAAAGATTTCCGGCGCTCCCATCATCGGAGGTACTTCAGCTTTCACGGCACTCTCTCCTATAGACCTTCAAGTCGCAGCGAATGAGAATCCAGTTATACTGATCTTCAATCATCCGGTCAGGGGAGTGAGTACTTCGATAGGCACTGGGGGCCGCTTCGAGCGAAGCCCCAGTATGTCCGCTTATGCCTTCGCGAGTGAAATCGGCGGCCCCGTTCCGCCAGATGTTCAAGTAACGTCCAGCATTTGGGACCATCCCTCCGGCGGCGATATCGCCACTACGCCGCTCCAGATTCGAAGCGAGGCGGCGAATATGGGCGCTGTGGTGATTCAGTTTCCAAATGGCGGGAGCGAGTACCAGAGTTACGACATCACGAATCTTCGAGTGGAAAGCGGCACCGGGCCTGACGCTTCAAAAGAAGTGCCGGCGAACGGCTTGAAACAATGGCTGAGGGCAGACAGCATTTACCAACCTTATCCTCAAGTCCCCACTGTTCCTAACTGGCCCGATCAATCCGGCAACCACGCCGATGCGACGGCACCGGGCGGAGTGCCCCCTGGCACTCCTGATGGTCCCAACTGTACGGCGGTCGTGAGGTTTGGGGGAACCGCCGGCGTATCCGCCAACCTTCCCATCAATGGTTGGAGTGGGATGACCGTCTTCCTGGTGTCAAAGTCGGCGAACGACATCGGCGGATGGTGGGAGAACCAGGCGCTGTTTTGGGGAGAGACCGCATTGTGGGGCACCACTTTCGTCACCCCCTCTCAATCCAATGTATTCTTCCGCTTTGGAACAGAGCAGGTGAATAATCAACCTATTTATGCGCGGCCGGTTAATTTCGGCGGCGACTATTCGCTAACGACCGCGATTCACGATGGCGGTGTAGACCGGTTATACGTGAATGGAGTGCTCGCGCTTAGACAAGGTGGGAAGAGCACTTCTTTGTCAGGGGTGTCATCGACCGAGTGGATCGGAGCGGGTCTGAACAATACCTTCTTTAGCGGGGCGGTTGGCGAGATTTTGGTTTACGATCGCGCTCTTAGCGACAGGGAACGCGATATTGTCGAGCATTACCTGATGAAGAAGTTTGGGCTTTTCTAACGCTCTTAAGCTGTTTCGGGAGGGCAAACTCCAGCCGTTATCATTAACTGAATTCGAGCGTCATATCTCTAAGGCGATTTTCCGCCGCGATATGTTCAAGATAGACATGCTCATTTTGGCATCAGCGTCCCCGAGACGGCATGAACTATTACTGGCGGCCGGCATTGCACACACGGTGCGGGCGGCCGCTATTCCGGAGGACCGGCTTCCTGGCGAATCTCCCGTGGCCTACGTACAGCGACTGGCCGAAGAAAAAGCCCGCGCGGCGTTTTCTTCCGGGGAGTACGCGCCTTCCGATGTGACGCTGGGCGCTGACACCGTAGTGTGCCTGGACGATTTGGTATTCGGCAAACCGAACGACGCGGAAGACGCGCGCCGGATGCTGCGCCACTTGTCGGGAAGGGAACACTGGGTGCGAACCGGCATCTGTTTGTTGGCTGACGGGAAGCGCGTGTTGGACTGCGCCACGACCAAGGTTTCATTTGAAAGACTGACAGACGACGAAATTGAGGAGTACACTCGAAGCGGGGAGCCACACGACAAAGCCGGCGCTTACGCCATTCAGGGATTGGCGGCCAAATTTGTGCGGTCAATAGAAGGTTGCTATTACAACGTGGTCGGATTACCGGTTTCGCTCATTTACCGGCGGCTGAAAGAGTTATGAGGCGCTGGCGCTATCCCGTAGTTGCGGGTTCGTCCCTGCTGGCTCTGGCGGCGCTAGTGCACCTGTTTGGAGCCCAGGATCAACCGGGGCAGCTGCGCGACTGGCGAAACGAAGGCGTCCTTTATCTGGACCACTCCCTAAACGCCCGCCAACATACCGTGCCCGTGCAGGCGGTGAAACTGGGAGATGGCTTCTGGAGTGCCCGGCGCAAGGCGATCACCGAGCGCAGTTTGCCGACCATGCTTGAGCTGCTGGAAGAGCACGGCGTGGTGGATAATTTCCGGCGATTGGCGGGGCGCAGCGACCTGCCTCGCAAGGGCCCGCTCTACACCGATTCCGACCTGTATAAGTGGATAGAAGGGGCCGCATGGGCGCTTGCCTCGAACGAAACGTCCGACGCCGACAAGCAAAAGCTGCATGGCGACATTGAGTCGCTGACCACGCACATTTTGGGCGCGCAGGAAGCCAGCGGCTATCTGAACACCTATTATGTGGGCGATAAGGCGCGCTTACGCTTTACTGACTTGACGCGCTCGCACGAAGATTATTGCCTAGGGCATTTGCTGCAGGCCGGCATCGCTTACTATCGCGCCACGGGCAGCCACCGGCTGCTGGACGCAGGCATCCGGTTTGCCGATTATGTGGTGGATAACTTTGGACCCGCCAAGCGGCCATTCGTGACCGGGCACCCCGAACTGGAGATGGCGATGGCGGAGTTGTATCGCACCACGGGCCAGACCAAATATCTCGATTTCACGCGCTATCTGCTGAGCGGCGTGGAGAAGGACCGCCTGAAACTGAAGGATTCCGAAACCAAGTACATGTTCAGCGGCAAGCCTTTTACCTCGCGGACCGAGTTTGAGGGGCATGCCGTGCGGGCGTTGTACGCGGTCTCGGGCGCCACCGATTTTTTCACGGAGGCGGGTGATCCGGCTTATAAGAAGACGCTCGATTTGCTGTGGACCGACCTAACCATGCGCAAGATGTACATTACCGGCGGGGTGGGATCGCGCTCGGCGGGAGAGAGTTTTGGCGACCCTTATGAGCTGCCGAGCGAGCAAGCGTATGCCGAGACCTGCGCCTCCATCGCCAACGTCATGTGGAATTTCCGCATGCTGACACTGAGCGGCGACGAGCGTTATGCGGACGTTTTGGAACGCGCCCTCTATAACGGCGCCAATTCCGGGTTGTCGCTTTCCGGAACGCTGTATTGCTACCGGAATCCGCTGGCGTCCAATGGCGAGAAAATACGTAATCCCTGGTATGACACCACTTGCTGCCCGCCGAATATTGAGCGCCTGCTTGAATCGCTGCCCGGCTATTTTTACGGCATGAGCCGCGACGGAGTGTATGTGAACCTGTATCACAATTCCGAGCTCAATTGGCATTTGGAGGACGGGACGGGCCTGCGCCTCACGCAAGCCACTAATTACCCCTGGAATGGCGACGTGAAGCTGACTGTGAATCCCGCCCATCCGGCCGAATTCACGGTTTATGTACGGTGGCCAGCCTGGGCCTCATCCGCCGATATTCAGGTAAACGGCCAGGCGGCGCCGGCCGCGAATTCGAAGCGCGGAACGTATGTGGCGCTAGAGAGAACCTGGAATCCGGGCGATACGATTAATGTCAGCTTGCAGATGCCGCCGGTGGCCATGGCCGCCAATCCGCGTGTTGCGGACGATTATGGGCGCTTGGCCATGCAGCGGGGACCGCTGGTGTACGCATTGGAACAGATGGACCAAAACGGGGCTTCGCTGGCGGACATATTTGTGAGGTCCAACGGTCCCATTACAACCGAAGCCCGGAAAGATCTACTGGGCGGCGTCACGGTATTAAAGGTTCAGGGGCAAGCAGCCGAAAGACCTGTCAGTGAGGAGCCTCTGTATCAGCCATTGACTACCGCCATCAACCGCCCCAAGCGAGCAGTCACGTTGACTTTTATTCCGTACTACGCCATCGCCAACCGCGAGGCTACCCCCATGGAAGTTTGGGTGCCGCTTATTAGGCAGGAAACCCGGCAGGAGACGCGCGACCCGCTGGTGGACGGCAAGACTGCCAAAATAGAGGGTATGCCGCTTGCGCCGGCGGTCCCGCGGGTGGCCAATCCGCAGGGTGCGAACCAGCGCGTGGCAGCCCAGTGAATGCGCATGACTTTAAATGGCAAAGTGTGTAAAATCAGTGGTGTGGCGCTGTTCGTAGAGATGTCAGTAGATTTGTCAGGACAATATTAGGCCCGGTAACTTACGCAAATGAGCACATTTCTTTTCGCGCGGAAATCGTCCGCTGCTGCTATCGCCGCGATATTTTTGTGCCTCCCTCTTCTGGGTGGGCAGCAGGCTCCTATCGCGCCAGCCCCTTCCGGGAACCAGGATGCGCAGAAACCCCGGCCGGATCAAAAAAACACTCCTGAGCCGGAGCATAAATCCGATGCCGGTTCGTCCGTGGACACCAATAGCTATAAGGTGGGGCCGGCGGACATACTCAATATTAAAGTTTGGAACGAAGAGAAATTCTCGGGTCCCGTCACGGTACATCAAGACGGCAAGATCACGCTTCCTCTGGTTGGCGATCTTCAGGCCGGCGACACCACGCCCAAAGACATTGAGAAGGAAGTGGCGGAAGCTCTGGCTAAGTACGTTGTGAAGCCGCTGGTGACGGTGACGGTGCAAGAGGTGGGCAGCAAGAAATATTACCTGGACGGAATGGCCGCGCATCCGGGCGAGTACGCGCTGGCGGTTCCCACGACTATTTTGGAGGCCATCAGTAAAGCGGGCGGCCTGCAGGATTTCGCCAACTCCAAGAAAATCTACATACTCCGGGGCGATAAACGTATTCCTTTTAATTACAAAGATGTCTTGCACGGCAAAAACATGCAGCAGAATATCCCAGTTCTACCGGGCGATCATATTGTAGTTCCGTAGGAAAATTAAGGTTACTCATTTATGTTAGACAGGCTTTCCATTCCGCGCCGCACACTCGATTTTGAAGATTACGTCGATATTTTGCGCCGTAACGTCCGTTGGATCATCGGCCCGGCGTTCGCGGGCCTGGTGATTGCAACGTTTGTCGCCTATTTGATGGAAGACACTTACGTTTCCACGGCGTTGATTCGCATCGTTCCGCAGCAGATTGCGACCGATATGATCTCCACGGTGACCACCCAGGATGTATCGGACCGGATCAACGGGATGGCGCAACAAATTAAGAGCCGCGGCACTCTGACTACCTTGATCAACGAGTTCGGCCTTTATAAGGCCGAATTGAAGCACGAGCCGATGTCGGACGTCATAGAGACCATGCAGGAGAATCTTAAAATCCTACCGGTCATGGGGTTGACGAACGTGCAGCAGACCCGGTCTCTGCCGGCCATGCAGATACAGTTTGCTTATCGCGACCGGTTTCTGGCAAACAAGGTTTGCCGCGACATTGTTTCCCGCTTTACGAATGCAAGCGCAGAAGATTCACTGAGCTCGCAGGTGGCGACGAACTCATTTATGAAAGATGAGTTTGAGCGCGCGCAGCGCACTCTTCAGGAAGCGGAAAGAAAACTGCAGACTTACCGCATGAAGAATGCCGGCCGTTTGCCGGATGACATGCAGACCAACATCCAGCAGATGAACGCGTTGGGGCAAAGAATGAGCTCGCTGTCGGACGCTGCAACGCGCAACAGCGAGCGGCGCATGATGATGGATTCTAACCTACGTATCGCGAAAGACCGTTTGACTGCCCTGAAGAGCAGCGGAGCCGCAGGGGGAAGCCGCAACGAGCGTACGATCCAACTGGATAAGGACATTCAGGATCTGCAATCGAGCATCGCGAACATGAAAGACCGGTATACAGAAGACTACCCGGATCTGCAGTCCGCGCGCGACCGTCTAGCAACGCTCAAGCGGCAGCGGGACGACGCCGTGAAAGCAGCCGCAGACGCGAAACCGGATACGACACCCGAGTCGCCCACTCTGGCGCGCGAGCGCCAAGAGGCGCAGGCAGCGGTGCAACAGATCCAGACTTCGCTGAAGGCCGCGGCGTTAGAGGATGAGCAAACAACCCGGGCGCTGGCGGCCGTGAACGCGGAGTTGCGCAATTATCAAAGCAAGGTAGAACAAGCTCCGGCTGGCGAGATGGAGTATGCCGGTCTCATTCACGATCAACTATTGGCTAAGCAGAAGTACGACGACATGGAGAATAAGCTGCACCGATCCTCTCTATCCATGGACTTGGAGCGGCACAAACAGGGCGAGACGTTGGAACTGCTCGACGATGCCTCCTTGCCGACGGAAGCCACCGCTCCCAAGCGGGCGATGATTATTCCGGTGGGTTTGGTCGGCGGCCTCCTGCTGGGAGTGCTGATAGTGGCGCTGCGCGAAGTGCGCGATACCTCGTTGAAGAATCTGAAGGACGCCCGGCTGTATACGCAGCTCTCGATTTTAGGCAGCATACCGCTGCTAGAAAACGACGTTGTGGTACAGCGCCGCAAGCAGGTGATGTGGGTGGGTTGGGCTACCGCTACCGTTTTCGGCCTGGTGGTTATCGCCGGGTCGGTAGCGCATTATTACTTGACTAAGGCATAAAAAAATGAGCCGTGTTCATGATGCGCTGCGTAAAGCGGCACAAGAAAATCCGCAAGCCGAGAGAGTAAACCCCACCCGGTCTGCCCGTTATCCGATTGGACAAACGTTCGATCCGAATCCGGATCAACCGCACCCCGCCGGTGCATCTGGCGGCGTGACAGCGGCCGTGGCCGACGCTCCCGGACCTTTGCTTAATACCGAGGAGTGCATTCAAAATGCGCGCCGGGTGGAGTATCGTCCGCTAAGCGATGCCTTGCTGGTGAACCCCTCCAAGCCGCGTCAGGCGCCGGCCGAAGAATTCCGGACGCTGCGTACGCGGCTGAATCACCTGCAAAGCATTCAACCGCTGCGGACGTTGGTGGTGACCAGCGCTTCACCGGCGGAAGGCAAATCGTTCACCGCCGCCAACCTCGCGCTGACACAAGCTCAATTGGCGGATAAGCGGGTATTGCTGGCCGATTTCGATTTCCGGCGTCCGACCGTGGACAAAACATTCCAAATTCCGGTCAGCCCCGGAATGACCAATTATTTGCGAGGCGCCGCCACGCTTGCCGACATTATGATTCGCGTAGGCGATTCGAATCTGTATGTGTTGACGGCGGGCGACGCGGTTCCAAATCCCTTGGAGCTTCTCAATCTGAAAGAATGCGGCGCTCTGATTGAGGAGTTGCGGGCGCATTTCGATTGGGTGATTTTGGACAGTCCGCCTTTGCTATTCGCCGCAGACGGTAACTTGCTGGCAACCATGTCCGACGGCACGATTCTGGTAGTGCGCATCGGCACCACCACCTTTGATTCAGTCAGCCGCGCGCTGCAATCGCTGTGCGAAAACAATGTGCTTGGAATTGTGGTAAACGGCGCGCGCCGCGGCGAGCTTTACAGCAAGTACAGCTACTATCACGATTATTACGATTACGGCGCCGACGTGGAAGGGGCTGACGCCCGGGTACAGGGTCATGACCACGAAGAACCCGATCCGGCTTTAGCGGACTAAGTGAGCAGAGAGATCGATAAACTGGCGGAGGCGCTGCCGGGCGTACATGATCTGATCCGGACGCGTTGGAGCCCGAGATCTTTTTCCGAGCGCGAGGTATTGAACGAAGATCTAAAGATCGTCTTAGACGCCGCGCGCTGGGCGGCCTCCTGTTATAACGAACAGCCCTGGCGTTTTCTGGTCGCCCGGAAATCGGATGGCGAAGCCTATCGAGAGATGCTGAGCGTGCTCGTGCCATTCAATCAAGAGTGGGCCAAGAGCGCCCCCGTTTTGATCGTCATGGCGGCGAAACGGACTTTTTCCCGCAATCAAGAACCCAACCGCTACGCCCTGCACGACGCCGGAGCGGCCCTGGCGCATCTTTTTTTGCAAGGGACCGCGCTTGGGTTGCATGCGCATGGGATGGGCGGCGTGGATTTCGCCAAAGCCCGTACGGTGCTGGCAATTCCGGATGAGTATGAGATCGCTGCCGCCGCTGCTCTAGGATACCTGGGCGCTCCGGAAGAACTTCCAGAGTCGATGCAGGCTGGGGAACTGGCTAAACGCTCGCGCAAACCGCTTAGCGAAGTTGCCTTCGGCGCGCATTGGGGCCAGCCGCTGGCTTTGTAACGTGCATTCCTCAGAATGGCAAGGGCGACCGGCCCAAACCGGTATTTTTCGTGACCGGCCGCGGCGTTCCTTCGGGCAAAGCGGCTGAGGCCGGAGCGCCGGCAAAATCCAAGTCAGCCTGGCTGAACGAGAGCGGGCGGTCCAGCACCATCTCAACCGTGGAGCCGCGATCAAGCGTGGCATCCGGGCCGCGGCCGGCTAATACTCCGATGAGTCCAGCGGCAGCGCCCGCGCCCAAGCCAATCACGCTGCCTCCTCCCAGGTGCCCGCTGGCGGCGCCCACGGCCGTGCCGATCGCCGCGCCTTCCGCCGTTGTCGTCACCACTTGCCCCACGTCGCTCTTCTTATCACCGGGTCCTTTGACCTTGCTCTGTTCCTTGTTCAACGTGCCATCGTTCCGGCCATCGAGCGCGCCCAAATCCGCGCGAAAACTGCGGCTCACGCCGTTCGGCAGCACCAGGGAATCAAAGCGTACTTGCAGCTCTCCACGCCCTTTCACGCGGCCCGGACGTTTGACTTCCGTGATTGTCCCGGTCACCCAACTCCCTTGCGGCACAACGATCCGGCCATTCGAGAGTAAAGGAAACGCCGTCTGGAGATAAATGCGATCGCCCACGGCCGCGCGTTTCGTGCTGATGCTGTTGACCATGCTCAGCAGCACATGCGTGCCGGAATCGACTTGAAACTCGCCAGGCGGCGCGTCTTGGCGTTGCTTAAGACCGTCGGCTTGCGCCGGTTGAGCCGGTGCGGATGGCGCGGCCTGAAACTGACCGGCTACGGCTGTCGAGATGCCGAATAAGCAGAAAAGCGCGAAGGGCTTCAGCATGCTGATGAATCCTCGTCTATTAGTTTAGCCGCCTTTTTCAACACGGTACTCATCGGCATCTTTCGCAGATCCGGGAGCGCTATCCAACGGCATGTTCCCAATTCAGAAGGAGCCCGCGCGGACCATACCTCAAAGCGATAATCATGAAACGTAATGGTATGCCGGAAAGAACCCAATTTCTTTTCGGGAACGGCGTGCGGAAGCTGGGCTGCCTCCGGCAATTCCCAAAAACCAGGCATGAGACGCGAATCCGGCGAACGCTGCCACACCAACACGTGGCCGTGCTCTTCCATCCAAAAGAGCGAGCGCTGCTCGACCACGCTTTTCATCTTGGCTGTTTTCACCGGCAGCGCGTCTTGCGTTCCCAGGGCGCGTGCGCGGCAAACACCGGAAATGGGGCACAGCAAGCATTGAGGGTTCTTCGGCGTGCAGATGGTTGCGCCAAGTTCCATCATGGCCTGGTTGAACGCGCCGGGGTTTTCGCGGTCAAGCAACTCGGCCGCCAGCTTGCTGAAATGTTTCTTGCCCGAGCCGGAAGCGATGTCCGTTGAGTCGGCAAACAAGCGGCTGACGACGCGCATCACATTCCCGTCAAGCACGGCGTACGGCAGATCGAACGCGATACTCAGCACAGCCGCGGCGGTGTAATCGCCAATGCCGGGCAAGCCAAGGATGCCTTCATGCGTGGACGGAAAGCCACCAGCTTCACACATGAGCTGTCCCGCTTTTTGCATATTGCGTGCGCGATAATAGTAGCCAAGCCCCGCCCAATGCGCCAGCAGATCATGCTCACTCGCGACGGCTAGCGCCTCAAAATTCGGGAAGCGGGCCAGGAAGCGTTCGTAGTAGGGGATGACGGCCGATACGCGGGTTTGCTGCAGCATGATTTCCGAAACCCAGATGGAATAAGGGTCGCGCGTGCGGCGCCAGGGTAAATCCCGCTGATGGATGCTGAACCAAGCCAGCAGATCACGCCGGAATTGCGCCCGCTCAGAGGGCGTGAAAACACTTTGGGAAACAGTTGGGGAAACCTGGCGAGGCATTCTATATAGTAGTGAAGAAATCAAAACCGACGGTGGAAGATACCAGCTTATCGTCCAGTTCGCGGGCCTTGGCCAGCCCGGTGCTGGCCGTGCGCGGAGCGCGCGTTCACAACCTGAAAAACATCAGCGTCGATATTCCGCACAACCAACTGACGGTGGTAACGGGCGTTTCGGGTTCTGGAAAATCTTCACTGGTCTTTGACACCATTTATGCCGAAGGGCAGCGGCGTTATGTCGAATCGTTATCCGCCTATGCGCGGCAGTTTTTAGAGCGCATGGAGAAGCCGGATGTGGATGAGATTCTGGGAATCGCGCCGCCGATAGCGATCAAGCAGAAGAATCAAACCAGAAATCCGCGCTCGACGGTTGCCACTGCGACTGAGTTGTACGATTTTATGCGGCTCCTCTGGGCGCGCGCGGGCCGTACGTATTGCCCGAATGACGGCACGCGCATTCAGAGCGATACCGTGGACCAGGTGGCCGAGGACCTGCTGGTTTTGACGCCGGGGTCACGCTGGTATGCGCTATTTCCGGTGAAAGCGGCGGAACAAAAAGACCACGCCGCGGCTTTGCGTGACCGCTTGTTCGAATTGCGCCGGAAAGGCTTCAATCGCCTGTTTCAAGGCAGCCGCATGTTTGAGTTTTCCACGCCGGAGTCATTGCTTGAAATTGATTTTGCAAAGCCTCTCTTCGTGCTGGCGGACCGGATTGTCATCAGCGCGGATTCGCATCAACGCTTGGTGGACACGGTAGAGATCTGTTATCGCGAAAGCGGCGAAGTGTTCTTCGAGCAAGCCGGCGTGGCCGATCCGCAAACTCTGCACTTCAGTGAAAAGTTCGCGTGCAAAGTGTGCGGCCAAGTAGCAGCGGTTCCGGAGCCTCCTTTGTTCAGCTTCAACAATCCGATGGGAGCTTGCCCGGTTTGCCAGGGATTCGGCAACACGGTGGATTATGATTTCGACCTGATTATTCCCGATCCCACGCTGTCCATTCAAGAAGGAGCGGTTGACCCATGGACGAAGCCGCAGTACGAGTGGTATTACCTCGAAGAGTTCAAACCAAAGAATAAGAACAAGGTTCGTTTGAACATTCCCTACGAAGAACTGAAGGCGGAAGAAAAGGAATTTGTCCGCAACCATGTTCTGCGCTTTTTCAAGGAAGTAGAGCGTAAGAAGTACAAAGTGCACGTGCGCGTATTTATGAGCCGCTACCGGGCTTATACCGAGTGTCCGGCTTGCCGCGGCGCGCGGCTGCGGCCGGAAGCGCTGTGGGTGCGGGTGGGCGAGAACAATATTGCGCAGGTGTCGCGGATGAACATCGGGCGCGCGCAGGAATATTTCAACACGCTGCAGCTGAGTCCGGAAGAGCAAGAGATTGCCGCGCGGATTTTAGAGGAGATCCGGCAGCGCTGTAAATTTCTGAACGACGTAGGGTTAGAATACTTGACGCTGGACCGCTTGGCCGCGACGCTATCGGGCGGCGAAGCGCAGCGCATTCAATTGGCGACCTGCCTGGGATCGCGATTAGTGGGCGCGACCTACGTTTTAGATGAACCTTCCATCGGGCTTCATAGCCGCGATACGGCCAGATTGATTCACATTTTGAAAGATTTGCGGGAATTAGGGAACACGATTATCGTCGTGGAGCACGATCCTGAAATCATGGCGGAAGCGGATTGGATTTTGGATATGGGTCCGGGCGCGGGGGAGACCGGCGGCCGGGTTACGTTCGCCGGAACATATAAAGACCTGCTACATGATGAAAAACAGGCGACGTTAACGGGACGTTATCTGCGTGGAGAACTGGCGGTATTTCGCTTGGTGGAGCGGCGCAAGATCAATGCCAAACGGACCATTGGCATTATCGGCGCGCGCGCGAATAATTTAAAAAACGTGGATGTGGAGATTCCGCTAGGCGTGATGGTGGCGGTGACGGGCGTTTCGGGCTCGGGCAAATCCAGCCTGGTGCATGAAGTCATCTACAAAGCGCTGGATGCGCAAGTCAACAAAGAAAGGCAAGCGCCCAGAGAGAACGACGGCGATGAAGCGGGCGGCCGCAAACTACCGGTGAAGCGGGTAGAGCGGGCGAACCTGTTGACCAGTGTGGTGATGGTGGATCAATCGCCGATTGGGCGCACGCCGCGATCGAATCCGGTGACGTATGTAAAAGCGTTTGATTTCATTCGCGAGCTTTTTGCCGGCACGGCGGAGGCGCAGCGGCGCGGCTACACGGCCGGCCATTTTTCGTTCAATATTCCGGGTGGCCGCTGCGAAACCTGTCAAGGCGATGGGACCGTTACGGTGGAGATGCAGTTTCTGGCGGACGTGGCTTTAATCTGCGAGGAGTGCAAGGGCACGCGCTATAAGCAAAGCGTTTTGGATGTTTTGTACAAGGGCCTCAACGTGCATGAAGTGCTGCAGTTGACGGTGCGCGAAGCCCTGACCTTTTTTGCCGATACGTCGAAATTGGCCGCGCGCTTGAAGGTGCTGAATGATGTGGGGCTGGGTTACTTGCGGCTGGGCCAATCGGCCACTACGTTGAGCGGCGGCGAGGCGCAACGCGTCAAATTGGCCGCGCATCTATCGCAATCGAGCTGCAAGGGAACCTTGTTTCTGTTTGACGAGCCGACGACGGGTTTGCATTTCGATGACATCGCGAAGCTGCTGCAAGCCTTCGACAAGCTTATTGCGAACGGCGGGAGTGTTCTGCTGATCGAGCATAATTTGGATCTGATTCAGGCGGCCGATTGGGTGATCGATTTAGGTCCGGGGGGCGGGGAAGCGGGCGGGCGGATTGTTGCGCAAGGGCCGCCCGAAGTTGTCGCTGCGGTTGCGGAATCTTATACCGGTCAATATTTGAAAAATGTTTTGGGGCAAAAAGCCATTGCCTAAGAAGCTTTTTGCCAGACGATTTTTCCCGCCACGATCGTGGCGATGGGACCACCCTTGAACTTGCGGCCGTTGAAGGGTGTATTGCTGCTTTTCGAAGGTGAACGCGCCACATCGTAAGTCCAGTTATTATCGAGACTGAAGACCGTAACATCGGCGGGCGCGCCCACGCGCAGCGTTCCGCGATCGAGTGAAAGAATATTGGCTGGGTTCTTGGTGAACAGCTTCACGAGTTGCGGTACGGTCACAAAACCCGGATGATAAAGCTGTTCTAGCGACAATCCAATCGCGGTCTCGAGGCCGATAATGCCAAAGGGACAGCGCTCAAATTCCTGCATTTTTTCCGCGCCCGCATGCGGGGCGTGGTCGGTGGCAATGGCATCGATAGCGCCGTTGATTAAACCCTTCGTCACCGCTTGAACGTCGTTGCGCTCGCGCAGCGGCGGCTTCATTTTGTAGTTGCTGTCATACGGCGGCATGTCCGCATCGGCCAGAACAAAATGATGCGGTGTTGCTTCCGATGTTACTTTCATGCCGCGATGTTTGGCGAAGGCTACCATTTCCACGGAATGATGCGAAGAAATATGCGCTACGTGATAACGCACGCCCGTGACTTCGGCCAGCAGAATATCGCGCGCCACCATCACATCTTCCGAACTATGCGGAATGCCGCGCAGTCCGAGGCGCGTGGATTCAAAGCCTTCGTGCATATCGCCGCCCGCGCTGAGATGCAGGTCTTCGCAGTGCTCAATCAGCGGAATATCCAGCGCGCATGCGAACTCCATCGCGCGGCGCACCACGCGCGCGTTCATCACGGGCTTGCCGTCATCTGAAATGGCCACGATGCCGGCCTGTTTCATGGACGCGATGGAGGCAAGCTCTTCGCCGGCGCTGTTCTTGGTAATCGCGCCGATGGGATATACGTTGACGATGGCGTAGCGGCGCGCGCGATCGACAATGTAGCTGGTGACGGTGGCATTATCGTTGACGGGCTGCGTGTTTGGCATGCAGCAGACAGACGTGAAGCCTCCTGCCGCGGCCGCACGCGCGCCGGATTCCACCGTTTCCGCATGTTCAAAGCCGGGCTCGCGCAGGTGCACGTGCATGTCGATAAAGCCAGGGGCCACGATGAGCCCGGAGGCGTCGAATTGTTCCGCGCCGGTCGTATCAATGTTTACTGCTATTTCACGAATCGTGCCATCTTCAATAGCAACGTCACAGATGCGGTCGATATTCTGAGACGGATCGACCACACGGCCATTCTTTAAAACCAACTTGCTCATTTGCTGAGCACCTTTTCTAAAACTGCCATGCGCACGGCAATACCGTTTTCCACTTGATTGAGAATGGCGGAGCGCTGTGAATCGGCGACTTCGGAAGAAATCTCGCGGCCCCGGTTAATCGGGCCGGGGTGCATCACGATCACGTTTGGCTTGGCGAGTTCCACGTGCTCCGGCCGCAGTCCGTAAAAGCGGAAATATTCGTTGGTAGGGAATGATGCTTCATGCTGGCGTTCCAATTGGACGCGCAGCATCATGATGACATCGACATCGCGAATGGCCTTTTCCATGTCGGTAGCGAGTTCGACTCCGGGAGCGATTTGGCCCATATATTTGGGAAGAAGGGAAGCGGGGCCGCAGAGAACCACCTGCACACCGAATTTCGAGAGAAGATAAATGTTCGACCGGGCCACGCGGCTGTGCGCGATGTCTCCGATGATCGCCACGCGCAAACCCTCCAGCGAGCCGCGCCGGTCAATGATCGTCAGCGCGTCAAGCAGTGCTTGCGTGGGATGCTCATGCGTGCCGTCGCCGGCATTCACGATCGGCACCGGCAAATAGCGCGAGAGAAAATGCGGCGCGCCGGAAGCGGAATGGCGCATGACGATGGCGTCGGGACGCATGGCGGCCAAAGTGTTGAGCGTATCCACCAGGGATTCGCCTTTCGAAACGCTGGAGCCGGAAGCGGTGATGGAGAGAATATCCGCGCCTAAACGCTTACCCGCAATCTCAAAGCTGGTGCGCGTGCGCGTGGAGGCTTCAAAGAACAAGTTGACGATCGTTCGGCCCGTCAGAATCTGGAAACGTTTGAAACTCTCGCCGGCAGCGGGCTGAAAGTCTTTCGATCGCGACAGAATGGCTTCTATCTCGGGACGGGTAAGCGATTCGATATCGAGTAGGCCGCGGCTCATTTTCTATTGGTCAGCTAAGCGTGCGCAGTGTCTTCGACTCTTTCCACCAGCAGCACTTTCTCCTGTTCATCGATCTCTTGAAATTTTACTTCTATGATTTCGCTATTGCTGGTTTGCACCATGCGGCCGATATAGCGCGCCTCAATGGGGAGCTCGCGATGTCCGCGGTCGATCAAGACCAGCAACTGGACTCGCGCGGGGCGGCCGTGATCGAAAAGCGCATCGAGAGCGGCGCGGATGGTGCGCCCGGTGTAGAGAACATCGTCCATGAGGATGATGTCTTTGCCTGAAACTTCGAAATCGATTTGCTTGGCGTTCAGAACGGGACGCTCGGCGATGGTGGATAGGTCGTCGCGATAAAGACTGATGTCCAAATTTCCGGTGGGAACCTGGATGTTTTCCAGACTGGCAATTTTTGCGGCCAGGCGCTGCGCGAGCGGCACGCCGCGGCGCTTGATGCCGATGAAGGCGAGCTTGCTCAGGTCGCCGGTCTTCTCAAGAATTTCATGCGCCAGCCGCACCAGGGTACGGTCTATCTCTGAGGCGCTCATGAGCTGCTTTTTTTCGCGGACGATAGGCATGGAAGTTCTGTTGAGGGCTTCTGTCACGTCAGGTTAACATGCGGGATCAGTTCTTCAGGCGGCCTCGAATACGGCGAGCCAATTTTTCAATGTCCTCGGTTTTTTTAACGGTCGAGACGTCTACCACGTAATTTCCAGCGCGCTCTAACGCCTCTTTCAAATCACGCGCGGCGGCGATCAGATCGTCCGCATCCTTCAGGGCGTCTTCGTGCTGCTTCTTGGCAATGGCGTCATTGCGCGATTTACCGTTCGGGAGTTTTTGATCTTCTCTGGGATCGGGCGGAATGGGCGGTCTGCGATCCTCCTGCTCTTGCGCGGCTGCGGCGAGCGGCGAGGCCAGCAGAGAAACCAAAGCATTGCGGCGAGTAAAGCCCATCTGGTTGTTATGATAAGCGATTAATGGGGCTAAAAAGGGGTAGTGGTTTCGCGCGATGGAAGTAAAGATTGGTGTGATCGGGCTCGGCAACGTGGGGTCGGGCGCTTTGCAGATCCTCAGTGAAAATGCCGGACGTATTCAGGAGAAGCTGGGATTTCCGCTGAGAGTGAAGGCCGTTTGCAGCCGGAATGTCCAGGAGAAGAAACTGCCGGCGCTGCCCGGCCTGGTGACTCGCACCACGGATTGGAGAGAGGTAGTCGCCGATCCGGAGATCGACATCATCGCTGAATTAGTGGGCGGCACAGCCACGGCGGGGCACATTATCGAAGAGGCTCTGCGCCAGCGCAAATCGGTGGTGACGGCGAATAAGGAACTGATGGCGCTGCGCGGCGCGGAGTTATGGGACACGGCCAACGCGAACGACGTCAACCTGGCCATGGAAGCCAGCGTGGCGGGCGGCATTCCCATTCACACCATTCTGCGCGAGGGAATTGCCGGAGACCGCGTGGTGGAGCTCTACGGCATCTTGAATGGAACCAGCAATTTCATTCTGACCGAGATCGAGAAGAGTAACGCGAAGTTTGAATCGGTGCTGGCGGAGGCGCAGCAGCTGGGTTACGCGGAAGCCGATCCGTCGGCCGACGTGGATGGTTTGGATGCGCGCTCAAAGCTGGTGATTTTAGCCGCATTGGCGTTCGGTGAAAAGCTGACACCCGCGGACATTTATACGGAAGGCATCCGGCGGCTTTTACCGGTGGACTTCGAATATGCGCATCAGTTGAAGCACACTATCCGGCTGCTCTGTTTGGCGCGGCAAAGCGAGACTGGTTTGTTGCTTTCGGTGCGGCCCAGCCTGATTCCGCAGGCCGCGATTTTGTCGCAAGTACAAGGAGCTTATAACGCTGTTTGGATTCGCGGAGAATATGGCGAAGACACGTTTTATTACGGCCGGGGCGCGGGCGCGAAACCCACGGGCGTGGCGGTGGTGAGCGACTTGATGCGCGTGGCGCGGGAGATTCGGTTCGGCAGTCCGCAGCGCGTTAGTCCGTTTGCGCATGAAAAGTTGGGCGTGTATAAGCCGCAGCCGATTTCCACGCAGAGATTGCCGTATTATTTGCGGTTCCGGGTGGAGGATAAAGCGGGAATTATTGCGACGCTCGCGACGATTCTGGCGAAGCATCATATTGGCATTGACGCTGTGCTGCAGTTGCCGCGCGAGGATTGGCGCGATTTGCCGTTTGTGATTACGACGGAAGCGGCGGAGGAACGGGCGTTGCGGGAAGCGCTGGTGGATATTCGCGAGGCGGATTTCCTGGTAGAGCCGCCGCTGGCGATGCCGATGCAGCGTGGGTTTTGAGGTGCGGTTTTGCGGGGGCGTTCGCGACGAGACGACGCTGGGGCTTGCAGTATAATGTAGTGACGTTCGGTGTAACGCGCTGAAATTAGGCGCGATCGGCACGGGGAGAGGTGGCTGAGTGGTCGAAAGCAGCGGTTTGCTAAACCGTCGTAGGGTCAAAAACTCTACCGGGGGTTCGAATCCCCCCCTCTCCGCCAGTAACCTTTTGTTATAGTTAGACAATTTCTTGTACCACGGTGGTGCAATATGGTACAAGGAGTCTTATGGCGCTCACCCTGTATCGACGCCACTGGCGCGAGTGCAAAGCCGGTCATCCACACAACTCGCCCGAGCAGTCAAAAACCCCAAGGGCAGGGAAATGACTCACAGCGAGCAGAAATATCCTTTCAGCGATGACGAGATTAAGCAGATGTATGCCGCATGTGAGCAATACGGCAGCACTCATCGACACCGGTGGGGCGGCGAGGACTTGGCAGACTTTATCTCCCGTCGATTTATACCGGGTTACGAATTAGCGATGTTGCTCTTTTTCACATTGACCGGCTGCAACCAAACGGCGAAATCAGGGTTCGCACAACCAAATACGGCACTCATGTCAACACCTGGATTCCGCCATGGCTTCAGTCCCGCATACGCGCCCGCGTCGCCAAGCATGGCCCTTATATATTCGGCTCCCATCAGACTAAAAGCCTTGACGTGATTACCGAAGGATGGCGCAAGAAGCTCAACCGCTTATGGAAAATATGTGGCCCATGGGAGCGACCTCCCCATCCACATAGTATGCGGCACACTTTTGCACGGATACTCTTGCAAAAACCGGGAATAACGGAATAACGGTACGGAATGTTGCCGAGTTGCTTGGCAATTCCGAAGAGATGGCTATAAAACGCTATGGCGCATGGGTGCCCGAGCGTCAGGCACAATTAACCAAAATCCTGCGAGACGCCTTTGAAGACAAACCGCGACTGATAGCAATTGACGGTGGCCGAAAATAACTGACCGAACAACATGGTTCGGTCAGCCCTGCTATTTTTTCTTTTCGGGAAGAGGAATGCGCTGCCTCTCCCATGTTTCTGCGGGTTTCCGCTCAGCTTGGCGTGGTGTGATGAATTGTCCAGTGCCGGAATCCCGGATACGGACGGTTGTGGGGTGTGTTGGCTTTTTCGCCATAAATCAAATAATCGGTCCTTTCAGCTTGAACTGAAGGCCAAGGCTGCGTACAATAACGTTGTCAGGTGAATCATCCGCAACCTCAAGCTCGGTAGCTCTAATTACCGGGCTTTTGCCTTCTCTTCACATGGTCTCGTAAGATACATCGACAACACAAGCAATATTTATTATCTAGCTCAGAATAATTACTGTTAGAGCGCGTCCTTACCAAAGATAGAGCCGGAGCTTGATAGTGTTTTCGGAAAGTTGGAAAGCTACGGGCTCGTATCGCGCGTTCCGCCGCCCAGCAATTTGAATATATATGCCGATTTTCAGAACCGCTATGTGTTGCTCAAGAAAGGTCTGCGGTTTAGCCAACTTATAAGGGAGAAGGCCGTCGAAGATTAACCGCCTGATTCTGTCGGCCTTATCCCCGACAGCCCCTGACGATGGGGAGGCTTTCGCCCGTATACTCAGTTACCCTTTGCACCGAAGTGCAACGCTGTTGCCATACGCTCCCTACCGGAATATTTTTTGGGCTACTCCCTTGCATGCTTTAGGCGGGTGGTCATCCCGCTGGCAGGCGTACAAGTGCTCGACCCTTCCCGGTTTTGCCGGGATTGCCGTTTAGGTTGGGATGCAATGGGGACAGCAGAGCCCGTTTTGTTTCCCGGCTTTGACTTCTGGAGCCGGGCGAACAGTGGAGGGCACATTGGGGATTTTGCTTGCATGAACCTGCCGTATGTGGCAGTAAGAGGAACAAGCCTTTCGCTACAGGACTGCCCTCACAGACTGTAGCCGCCCCGCATGGATTAGTCGTCCTGCGGGGCTTCGTCTTTCTGGATACCAGAATCCGGGCGTTTGGCAAGTGCGATTGCGCGTTTCCGGGGCCGTCAAAATTGACATAGAATATTCGCATGACCCATGTCGCGTCATGCCACACCTTTATTCCGCCTATCTCCACAGACACTGCAAACATTACCGGAGGTGACCGATGAGCCTCCACAGAGTCTGTACACCAGTCCACTCAATGAGCGAACGGGCCCGCTGCCCAAGATGCGGCCAACCAATTTTTGTGGCGGAAGTTGATGAACCAGAAAGCAGGCTCTTCACGCCCGTCGAGCAGCCGATCGTTTGCCCACAGTGCTACGGCTTCATATCAGCATTGATGAGCTTAAAGAGGGTGGTGACGTATCCGGCGCCGGTTGGCGATTATAAGGATGAGCTTGAGACCGACGATTGGGCGCTATCGGTTTAGCGCTGCTTGCCTCGGAGGATGCGCCTATTCAACGGCACGTCCCACTTTTTGACGTGCTCAACGGTGGCGGTTCTTTCCTCGGTCCACTCGCCGCCGGTCCATTGCGCTACCAACAGCTTTTTGATTTTCCACCGGGCCAGCCGCGCTCGGAACTCTTCTGGCGTTTCTCGATTTACAGCGGGCGTGACCTGCTCCCCGCAGTTCGCCCGAAGTGGTTTATGATTTCGGACGAAGGAAGGGAGAAAGAAGATGCCAAAGAGTCGGCATACAGAAGGGCAGATGGTGGCGGCGCTGCAGCAAGTGGACGCCGGACGAGCGGCCGCGG
>DASXGT010000184.1:0-20977 GCA_036488895.1 Bryobacteraceae bacterium
CTTTTGTGAGATATGCAAAACCGAAACCGGCCGCCAAATCACAACATGCGAAGTTACGCGCGTCGGCCACCATGGTCATTAGATTCGATTGCGCGCGAAAGACTGGGACAGGCGGCCGGCGAGAGGTGAACTCCGATATTACAAAACGTACTTCGAGCGGCGGCACTTCAAAGCGCTGTTTAAAACCGCTCCAACTCACCTCCGCGGCCTTGATGACAGCCGGGTCATTTGATTTGACAAATACAGGAAAACCATGGGGGAAGAACAGTTGCTGGAAGGGCAGCGTTATGGACGATTGTAGGGAATCCATAACATTATCCGCGCTTTGGGCGCTCACGTTCAAGGGAAGTGAAGACATGCTGACAGTGTGAGAATAAGGGGGCAGTTGATTCATAGATGCAAAGGACTTGCAACAAAATTGTAAAACCTGTAAGTTAGCGCCGGATCACCAAATTCTTGGGAGAAAACGTAAACTCAATGCTGGCGGTTACATCCTGTTTTGGGGTGCTCAGGATAGGAATGTAATAACGCTCGTATTGAACAAAGAATTTTCCCAATAGATTTGGCCGCAGTTCCCGCTGGAGAGTGAGCGAAACATCCGTTTGAGTTCCTCCGCCCGGGAGAAAATTACTGCCGGTCTTGGTTTGCCGGAACGAGGCAGTCAATGTATTTTGCGCCGACCACCAATACGTGGAAGAGACAGAATAGGCACGGGCATCGCGCCCTACCGAGCTTCCCAGCAAGTTGCCGTCATTTGTATATGCATCGCGATATTGATTATTCCAATAAATAAACTGGCCACCGGCATCGCCACGGTACAACCATGTCGAATAGGTTTCAAATCGCAGATCCAAATGCTTCAGCCGCGGCAGTTGCGTGATATAGATTCCCGGTCCCCAAGCGGACCGGTGTGGGCTCGCCAGCGGATTTGGCTCGTCATCCGCGAGTGAATCAGAGTAAATCGTTAGATAACGTCTCAGGCCGGGCACACGCCATCGAAAATCAAACCCGCTCCGCCGGTCTCCAGGATCATTGGCTGAACCGAAAGCTGTGCTACCCGTGCTTGATGTGCTAAAAAAACTGCTGAAGAAACTTCCTGTCGTCAGTGGATGGCCAACGCCTCCAAATATAGAACTGCGGCTAAATCCAATCTCGAAATCCTGAGTGAGTTGAAGCGTAATTTTTTGAGCGTTGATCAATGGCCGCGGCGGATATTGGTGGCCCGCCAACTTACCGAGCACAAATTCCGTACGAATCCGGCCCAGGAAGCGGAACGGCCCAGGTAAGACAATAGGCAATTCCTGAGCGACTCTTATCGCATAGAACGGTTCCGCATTATTACTAAAAGCAAAAGCGCTGTCGCTTCCAGGCCCCCACCAAAGGCTTTGCTTCCCAATTGTCACGTTAAAGTCTCCGAAGCGTGCGCCAAGGTACATTTCCAGCGGGTCGAATCGGTTGGTGGCTTTTACGGCGGCGGCAGTTTGCGGGGGAACACCGTCAGCAACGGCGATTGCGTCGCTAACATTCTGGCTGTATGCGTCGCGACCGCCCGCATACTGATACTCCCCGCGAAAATATCCAGAGAACCGGCCTAGCGTTCCATATGCTGAGAATCCATCAACTGTGCTGCCGCCTTGCGAATAGGGGCGGCCGAAATCGTTGACGATGGTCTGACCGAAATGATAGCTGTCGCGCAGCGGCGATCCGGCAATTTGCGTGTAGCGCGAATAGAGCGATTCCACACTTGCACTGGCGGCCGCGTCGTCGTCCCGCGCAAACTCAACCTTCAATGCGGCGATCAGTTGCAGCGCTTCGGAATTTAGAGCCCCCGCGGACTCTTTAGTGCTTCGCCGGGCAGCGATATCCTGCGCTTCCTCTACGAGCGTCAAGCATTGCTGGCGAGTCCATGGCGCCGATAAGCTCTCCTCATCTGGCGCGTAACCCAGAGACGCCAACCGTTTGAGCGCGGGATAAATCCAACTGTCAAGGGCGACGTAAACCGGACCTGTAGGTTTTGGTTGTTCCGAAGGCGCGGCAATAGATACAGTTACAGTTATTAAAACAAGTAGGGTAATTAGAAAACGGTGTACAAACGATAACAAGGCATCTTCAGCGTGACTGATTTCGATTCAATCTCAAAGAGAGCGCAGCGCCTAAACGGTAAAAGAATTGTAAAACTTCACCTGGCGCGGTAGGGAATGTAAAGAATCTACGGTTTTGTAAAAGCATTGTAAAAACCCCCATTTTGTGGTGTTTAGGACTAGTCATAGCCTGCTGCCGGGCTTCACAATTAATTCACGTAAGGTGAAAAGTTCTTCCAAAAACATTGCCGCTCATGTCTTGATCGGAGCCCTGCTCTCTTCGCAGGCCTTCGCGCAAGCGCCGATTCTTTTGCCATCTATACAGAGTCCACCGGGGCAGCAACCCTCCTCCGCCAATGGTTTGCAGCAACAATTTCGACCCTGCACGCCGGCAGACTATGGAGATCCGATGGCGGACTGCAGTTCGGCGAACACTAGATCTCCCTATAATCCGTATGACAACACGCTGGGCTCCGATCCGTTTTCAGGATTGCAAAATGGTTCACTGCAACCGGGCTCATTTCCACCGGGCTCATTTCCACCTGGCTCTCAATCCGGAATGGAGTTGCCGCCATCTAACCAGTTTTCCGAGGCACCAAAGGACACGCGCGCGGCGAACCCGGCCTATTACCAGAAAGAGCCTCCAACGGAATTTCAGCGTTACGTTGCCGATTCCATCGGTCAAATGCTGCCTATTTTTGGAGCGTCGCTCTTTGAACGTGTCCCCGCTACATTCGCGCCTTTGGATCGCGTTCCCGTCAGCGCCGATTATGTGATTGAACCAGGCGACGAATTGCAGGTTTCGATCTGGGGTCAATTCAATACGCTACGACGCCTCATCGTGAGTAGAACAGGCGAAGTAGTTCTTCCCGAGGCCGGGCCGGTATCCGTCGCGGGCATGAGTTACTCGCAAGCGACCTCGGTCTTCAAGTCGGCATACGCGCATTTGTATAAGAACTTCGATCTGAATGTCACGCTGGGTAGACTGCATCCCGTTCAAGTATTCGTATTGGGAGAAGCACGCCGCCCAGGCAGTTACACCGTCAGTTCGCTTAGCACTCTGGTGAACGCGATTTTTGCATCCGGCGGTCCTTCCTCGCGCGGCTCAATGCGAGGCATTCAACTGAAACGCGGAAACCGCATCGTGCAGGAATTCGATCTTTATGATCTGCTCATTAACGGCGATAAGTCCAAAGACGCGCTGTTGGCTCCCGGCGACGTGATTCTAATTCCAGCGGCAGGCCCACGCGTGGCCGTGGCAGGCAGCATCGAACACCGCGGAATTTATGAATTGAAAGCTAAAACAACTCTTGCGGAAATTCTGCGGCTCTCGGATGGATTATCTCCGCTCGCGTCCAGACGACAAATTCTAGTGGAGCGCGTGGAAGGAGGAACGCTGCGCATACTTCGTATCCCGACGACTCCGGAAGGACTTCAAACAGAGTTGCAGAATGGGGACATCGTTCGCGTGCAGCCCATTGTGCAGCGCTTTGAGAGTACGGTGGCGCTGCGAGGAAATGTCGCAGACCCCGGGAAATTCCCGTGGCGCGACGGCATGCGCCTGAGCGATCTGCTTCCCGATAAGGAAGCCCTGCTGACTCGTGATTATTGGAGAGACCGTAACAGCCTCAGTTCGACGGAAGACCCAATCACGGATCAGGATACAGGGGCCGCGGCGGCGCGCTCTGATCAAAATTCTCAGGCCGCGCAACCAGAGGGGACAGTGAATGGAACATCTGAGGGAACATTGGTGGGAACCGGAGCCATCCCACGCTCGGCCGGTGCGTTTCGTCCAGCGAGCCGCGGCGCACAGCTTGCGTTTCGCGAGCAAAGCCGCGATACCCAAGGAGATACTTCTCTCGGCGCCTCCACGGGGATGGACAGCCTTCCTCCGGTTCGGCACTTTCTTCCGCGCAACACAGTCCAGCCATCTGCACCTGATATCAACTGGCAATACGCGGTCATTGAACGAATCGATAAAGCGACGCTATCCACGCGAGTCATTCCGTTTAACCTCGGCAAGCTGGTGCTCACGCACGATTCCTCACAGGATCTGTCTCTGGAACCAGGAGACATAGTTACTATTTTTTCCACCGCGGATTTCTCAATTCCAGGCAGTCAACAAGTCAAACAGATCAGGCTGGAAGGCGAGGTCAACATGGCCGGGGTCTATACGCTGCTTCCCGGCGAAACTTTACGGCAGCTAGTAGCGCGGGCAGGCGGCTTGACTCGAAACGCGTATTTATATGGCGCTCAATTTACCCGCGAATCCACGCGGCGCGAGCAGCAGAAGCGCCAGGAGGATTTTGTAAATCAGCTCGAGCGAGAAATAAATGAAGAGGCCTCGAGTTTCTCAAGCCGGGTGACGTCCGCACAGGAAGCGCTTACCGCCCAAACGTCACTTGCCAGCCAGCGCAACCTGATTGACCGGCTGCGAAAGACTCCTGTCAATGGCCGGATTGTATTGGATATGTCTCCTCAAAGCGCGGGCGCGCAAGCTCTCCCCGATTTACCGCTGGAAAATGGTGACCGGCTCTATATACCGGAGCGCCCTTCCACGGTCAATGTCGTCGGCACGGTTTTCGAACAGGCTTCCTTTTTGTATGCAGAAGACCTTCGTACGGGCGATTACTTGAAAAAAGCAGGCGGTCCCACGCGATCGGCGGATAAGAGCCATATGTTTGTGATACGGGCTGACGGCTCGGTTGTTAGTCGAAGCTCGGGAACATCAGTGTTATTTGCGAAAGGCTTCGACTCGCTCCAAATGTACCCGGGCGACACCTTGATCGTGCCCACCTTTATTAACCGGGGTAATTTTACGCGCGCCTTCACCGACTGGTCGCAGATATTCAGCAATCTGGCGCTGGGCGCAGCCGCGGTTAACATTCTGCATTAAAGAAAACGGCATGGCAAAGGAACTTTCTTTCGGTGAGTTATGGTCGGTTCTGTTCCGCGGATGGCGAATCATCGCCAAGGCGACGCTCGCGGCGTTCGCTCTTGCAATGGCGATCGCCTTTCTCATCCCTCCTGAATACAGCGCCGAGGCTGTTATCTTTACACCTCAGCAATCGCAGCCATCGTTATCGGCGATGGCTCAATTGGCGGGCGTCGGCTCAGGCGCCGGCTTATCGGGCTTGAGTCTATTATCGGGATTCGGCCTGCACAATTCCGCGGATCTTTATATAGGAATTCTTGAGAGCCGCACGATTGCCGACCGCCTCATTACACAATTCGATTTGAAGCGCATTTACGATGTCAAGGATTTGTACTTAGCGCGCAAGCGCCTGGCAAAGAACACCAGTATCAAATCCGGCAAAGACACACTCATTCGGGTTAAAGTGCAAGACCGCGATCCGAAGCGTTCGGCGGATTTGGCGAATGCATATGTGGAGGAGCTATCAAGCCAGAATTCTAACGTCGCTTTAAACGAGGCGGCGCTGAGGCGCGTATTTTTTGAAGGGCAAATGGTGAAAGAACAAAACGCTCTGTCTGACGCCGAGATTGCGATGCGCGACACGCAGCAGACCACTGGGTTGATATCACTGGGCGGCCAGCCCGAAGCTCTCCTTCGCTCCGTCGCGCAACTGCGCGCGGAGATTCTGGGCCGTCAAGCACAACTCAGAGGCATGAAGACCTATGCGGCCGACGACAACCCGCGCTTAAAAATGGTGGAGACCGAATTGGGCGCACTACAAGGTGAACTTAGTAAGCTTGAGCAAGGCAAGCATGTCGCCGGGACGCCCGAACTTCCTGTAGGTCAACTTCCGCAGGCGGGGCTTGAATTTCTCCGCAAATACCGGGATGTGAAGTATCACGAAGCCTTATATGAAATATTAGCCAAGCAATATGAGGCGGCCAGGCTTGACGAAGCGAAAGCCGGGGGCGCGGTGCAGATCATCGACAAAGCGGTGATTCCCGAAAGAAGGAGCTGGCCGCCGAGAACAATTTTGGTTCTCAGCATCACGGGGTTCGCGGCCTTTGCGGCGAGTTTTTGGCTGCTGGCGAAAAATAATTCGCAAAGCGCGCCGGCGTAGGCTCAGGATGCATTCAAAGCGGCGGCTAGCGGAAAATATCGCGGCGCTTACCATGGTGCAGGTACTTAGTTATGCGGCGCCGTTAATTACAGTCCCGTACTTAGTACGAGTCTTGCAGCCGTTCCACTTCGGGCTAGTGTCATTTGCGCAAGGTTTGGCTCTTTACTTCCGCGTGACGACCGACTACGGCTTCGACTTAAGCGCCACCCGGGCCATTGCCGCTAGCCACCAAAAGCCGGATTCCCTCGCCCGTATATTTTGGTCGACGATGTGCGCGAAGGCGATGCTGGCAGCCGGCAGCGCAGCGGCCCTGACCCTCTTAGTAACATTCATACCTAAGCTGCACGCAACGCCTGAGATCTTCGCTGTGAGCTTCCTCTATGTTCTAGGCACGACGCTGTATCCAGTCTGGTTATTTCAAGGCACGCAGGAACTGAAGCTGGCGGCATTAGCATTTGGAGTTGCGCGCTTGGTGACCATACCAGCCATTTTCTTATTTGTTCATCGCCCGCAAGACTATGTCAAGGCCGGCGCTATCCAGGCCGGCGTGGAATTAATTGCGAGCGCAATTGCGATGCCAGTGATTTGGAGGCGGCTCAACATCGCGTGGTACTGCCCGTCACGAGCCGATATTGCTAATTGTTTCAGGCAAGGGTGGCCGTTGTTTCTCTCCGGGTCAGCGCTCTATCTCTCGCAGTCGAGCACCACCGTGATCTTAGGATTTGTTGGCGGCGCCGCGCAAGTTGGCTATTACAGCGCCGCGGAAAAATTAATTAAGGCAGCTAGCGCGGCGCTGAATCCAATCACCCAAGCATTGTATCCGCATATTACGGCCGTCAGGGCCGAATCGCAAACGCAGGCTTTGCAATTAATCCGCAAGAGCCTCGCCGTTGCCGGCGGCCTTTCCTTGCTGGTCTCAGTGTCAGTGCTTTGCCTGGCGCGGCCAATCGGCGGCATTGTCCTGGGTCACTCCTTTGGGCCCTCGATTTACATCCTTCAATGCCTGGCCCCACTGCCGCTGCTCTCGGGATTGACAGCCATATTCGGCACTCAGACCATGCTCACATTCGAGATGGATGCGGCCATGAGCCGGATCATGTTGGCGAGCGTCGCGCTCGGCATGCCGCTGACGCTACTTCTATCGTGGCGTTTTGGCGCGCAAGGAGCAGCCATTGCTTCTGTCACGGTCGCGTTTCTAGTGGTGTTGTCGATGATCCTTGTTTTGAGACGCCGCGGCTTGAATATTTGGCGTGAGACCGCGGACTTGCCAATGGCGGGCGCTGGAGTGATTGACCGGTGACGACGCACGCTTCCAATGAACGCGCGCGCCTTAGCCAACCATTACAGCGCCTGGCCATCTACACCGCTTGTGTCGTTATTCTGACAAGTTCTTTTGATATCTTTCTGGTGATCGAAGCCGGTGGAAATTACCGGTTATGCCAAGTGGTTGTTCCCATTTTGCTGGCGCTGGCCGTTCTGCGCGCGCGTCAAGCCGGAGAAATACCCACGTTAGGCGCCACGCCGCTCTGTTTTTGGCTGCTATTTCAAATTCTGTTTATCCCGGCAACTAATTTCTGGCCGAAGAGTTTGGGTTACTGCCTTTGGCTGATGTTGGATTTCGCGCTATTGTTCTCCTTCGTGCAGCTTTTTAGCGATCACTTTCCCACGCTTAAAACAATTCTGCGCTGCTACGTCATTTCATTCGCCCTAATCGCGGTTTTCGGAATCGCCCAACTGATATTGCCGCTACTCGGCCTTGGCGGACCGCTGGTCACGCAATGGTGGATTCAGGATAGCTTGGCGCGGGCGAATGGTTTTAGCTACGAGCCTTCTTACTTTGCTACTTACTTGATCATCGGCTTCGTGTTTGTGGGGGCGCTTAGGCACGCTCATTCGCCTTTACTGTCGAGCAGGCTTCTGTCGGTGATTTATTGGATCATTGCCGCGGGGATTTTCGCTTCCTCCAGTCGCATGGGAATCATTTTTTTCTTCGTAGACATATTTCTTTACAACTTGCGGCCCTGGCGGATTCTGTTCAAAGACCTGGCGAAACTAAGTGTCACGCCAGCTACATTGAAAGCACTGGCACCATCGATCGTCTATCTTTGCTTCGCCCTATTATTGGCGAGGAGCACAGCTACCGTTCTTGAAGAAAATCCAGAGATTGCGCTTCGGTTTCTGAATGGCACCGGATTAGCGGATACCGCGGCGCATTCGGTTGTCGAGCGCGCGGACAGTTTGGAAGACACCGTAACGGTGTTCCTGCAACATCCCTTTGTCGGTCGAAGTCTGGGCGGCATGTCGTCCGCCATCGCGGAAACCAGGGGCGAAACCATTCACTCTTTTGAGGATGCCAAGACCGTGGAAGGCATGAGCGTTTTTGCCGAGGCGCTAGCAGCCAGCGGCGTTATCGGCATCATTCCGTTCGTTTGGTTTCTGGTTGCGACCATCCGGAAGCCCTGGATACTGGCCCGTACCGCGTCACCCTTTTACTCTTCATTGTTACGCGCGTTCGTACGGTCGCTTATTTTTGCGTGGGCCATTTTGCAATTTAACCAAAACGTGCTGCGTCCGTATCTGTGGACTCATCTGGCAATTTTGGCTACCGTGTACGCCGCCGCATTGAAAGGAGTTCAGCATGAACAACAAATCGGAACTTGAATCACTTGTCGCCATGGGGCGCGCCGCCAAGGCTATTGGCGCGGCCGACATGGAGCACTTGGATGGCCCGTCCGCGGCCTATAACTATGTTCGAATCGCCGATTTAATTTGTAGTTATTGTCAGGAGCGTCCAGAGCAGTTACCTATTTTGGACTGGGGCTGCGGATATGGTCAAGTTTCTTGGCTGCTGCGCGAAAGGGGCTTGGACGTTTTGTCTTACGATGTCGAGAGAAGGCCGTTGCGCGGCGATATTCCGGATCTGGAATCGCTTCCGGTTGTTTATGGAGACGATCCGGTTGAGATCCCGTATGAAGCGAACCGTTTTGGAAGCGTGTTATCCGTCGGCGTCCTGGAGCATGTGACTGACTTTGAGGGATCTATCGCGGAGATCAGTAGAGTCCTGCGCCCCGGCGGCCTCTTGTTTATATTTATGCTTCCCAACAAGTATTCGTGGGCTGAATGGATAGCGGACAGGAGAGGAATCTCGGCCCACCCTTTTAAATTCACCTTTGAAAATGCGACGGAGCTACTACACCGGCATGATTTCGCTGTAGACAAGCGATGGCGCCGGCACGTGCTGCCGCGGAACTTGACTGGCTTCCGTCCACGGGTTAAACAAATCTACGGGAAGTTTTATCGCGCGGTTGAATCCGTAGATCACACCCTGACTTCTTTACCGCCTGTTTGCTATTTGAGCGGGGTGATTGAGATGATTGCGCGGAAACGCTGAAAAAAGCGCCGATCATTGCCGGGTTACGTATGCCTCAACGAGTGTTTCGCAGACATGCTTACGAAAAAGGTCGAGACTGAAATTCTCTTGCCACAATTCGCGCGCTCTGCCCACAACGGCGGTGATTTCGGAAGACGGTAACTGCAACACTGACATAATTCGCGCGGCTAGTGCTTCCGCTGTACTGTCTTCGGCTAGAAAGCCGGTTTCATGGTTTGTCAAAATCTCCGGAATACCGCCCGCTGGAAACGCTACGACCGGCACACCCGCGGCATAAGCTTCCACGATGATTCTGGTAGTGGCTTCCACCGGCGTGGAGGGAACCACCAGTAAGTCCAAGCCGGAAAAAATCTGCGCAGCATCGTGCTGCCAGCCTGGAAATTCGATGGGTAGCCCATCGCTCGCGGCCACTACCTGGTCATAGTATTCACGGCTGGAAAATAGCGGCGCGCCGGTCACCGTGAATGTACAACCCGGAAACTGCCGGGCGACTAGCCTGGCTGCGCGCACAAACTCCAACTGCCCTTTCTCTACTTCTATACGTCCGACGACGCCAATCCGGCGTAACCGGGTTGGTAAACAAACCGGCACTTCGCTCACCGCTTGAACGCCGTTATAGAGGACGCGAACGCGCTCACGCTTCACATACTTTCTCAGCGGCTCAAAAGCTTGATGGCAGCAAGCGATCACGTTCGCTTGTGCAAACCGCAAAGATTTTCCCGCCAGCATAACGGCGGATTGTTGCAGCAAACGGCTGTGGCAATGGAACGTCAACGGCATGCCGCGCCGCCTTGCCACCCATGCCGCAGCGGGAAGAAATCGCGGGCCATTGACGTATAGAAGATCTATTTGACGCTCACTGACAATCGAATCGATTTCCCGCGCAAGCCGCGGTAATTCGAACGCATATTGCAAAACCTGGTTCAGCGGCTTCCGAATACTTGTATAAGAACCGCATCTAAGATCATGCGTGCCGTAACCCAGCCGCCGAAGCTCTTCCGGGAACGGGCCGCCGCCCGGCACTGCGACAGTCGTTTGCCATCCTCTTTCTGAAAATCCAGGAAGCAAATCGATCAAGCTGCGCTGCCCTCCGCCAAGATGGGAGAACTGTTCTACGCAAAGAATATTCATGTCTGAGCGCTTTAAAAGCTCCAAAGAATACTTGTATAGCCGGTGTGAGCCAGGTAATTTTCACCACTGGAAAATGTTTCGTGGTAGCCGAAGTACTGGTAGCCGATGTTCCAGCGCAGGCGTTCATGAATGCGAACAGAGATGCGCGCACTGGGGGCTTGGAACTTCAATGGGAAAGTCTGAGCCGTTTGGAAAGCACTCAGGTTGGGGCCGATCACCGTTTGGGTGGGGCTATTTCGCCCATCGCCCAGATCTTGAATGCGGCTGTAGCCGAGAGAGATGTCAACGCGCTTTACGCTGACGCGCGCGTCCAAGGTCGCCGAATACAAATTGCTCACGTAATAGGAAAGCTGATTCGGCAGGAACTCCGGGCCCGCGAAAAACGCGATTCCTCCTAGAGAATCTAAATGCAATTTCGAGGCGCTGGCGTCCAACGTCAACCAGGATTTGTAATTCCAGGCAGCAGATCCGGAGTAAGTGCGCGAGTGAGAGCTATAAGAGGACAGTGTTACGGAGTTTAGATTGTAGTCGCTCTTAGCCGTTGCACTCAGTTGCAGTTTTCTTAGTTTGTACTGAACGCGGCCAGAAAAGGTATTGTAGTTTTGATCACTCTTGGGAGTAAATGGATTGCTGGTTCGCCCAACTTCGCCATCGGCCATAACGGTTAACCCCTTTAATGGCCTGAGGTGGAAACCGAACACGCCTGAATTGAGAGTGTTGGTTTGCCGGAAGGGCGTACCCGATGTGCTGCCCACAAAAGCGAATTGCGGACTTGCGCTAATGAGGCGGTTCGAATAGGTATAGCCGCCGTGAACATCGAGCCAATTACGGATCTGATATTGGGCGTCGGCATCGGTTTCAATTGTGCGTATGCCTAGAAACTGGAAATATAAAAGATCACTGGATTGCGTGGCGTTGTCATATTGCAGGTAAGCGCTATTGCCTTCTGTCCTGACGTCATAAATCGATGTGCGGCTAGCAATCGTCAGTTTGGATGTCGGCTGAACGGTAACATTCAAGTTGCCGGTGGTTACCGGCCTACGCGCGTCGCCAGCCGTCAAAATTTGTTGGTTCGCCAAAGCGCCGAACTGATTTGTTCCAAGCGCGGTTTCATTCGCAACAAAGTCGCGAACTCCGGCTGTGTGTGTAAACCGCGCGTTCACATGAAGCCAGCGCGCGTCGCGGAATAAGCCAACTTGCCAATAAGGACTCGTGCCGTGGTTTGCTTCCGCCCGTTGAAATGAATTGAGAGTGGCGCCGGCAAGCGGGTTGTTGGCAGGGCCGGGGCTGGCCTCGGAACCGCTGAACTGAAACGGAGTATCGTCCTTAAAATCCTCCCATCCGTGCATCCAATTGAGCGTGAATCCTAGAAAGCGCAGCTCGCCCCCCAGCCGGTAATCGTTCTGCACGCGTTTTACGTTGGTGAAAACCGGAAATATGTCTCCGGTGGAATCCTGCGGACCACTTGCGTTATAGAGTTGAACGGTGGACAGACCCGCTCCGGATTGCGACGACCGGCTGTAGCCAAGCGTGAATCTGATCCAGGACTGGGGAAACAACGTGAGGTTATGGTCTTGCAGATTGTAGGTCGTGTTCAGGAGATTCTGCCCCTGGCCGCCATTTGTCGTCAGTCCAGGATTGAAATAGTCGTTTTTCCTCCAGGAAAAATCGTACCGGTACAGCTTATTTTTATCTACCTTTAAAGTGACTGATTCGTACGGATCCCCGCCCAATCCATTGGTCGTGATGACGAGTTGATCGAAGAGGCGTCCGTGGCCGTTTTTCGAATCCATGCTAAAGAAGCTGTTGAGCAGGCGTATGCCGTTTCCGAAGTTTTCGTCGGCGCGGTATTTGTCTTCATTGCCGCTTACGCTGAGAAAGCGGTCGCCGGTCTCGAATGAATTGACGATGTTATAGCCGCTCCAGGTGTCGCCTCTGTTCGGGCCGACAGGATCGGCCGCGGCTACCGGCGCAACTGGCGTTTGCGCTTGGCAGCAAGCGCTTGCAATCAGAATGCAAAATGTGATGTATCGGCTCCGCATGTTCGCCTCTATCGCAAGAACAGCGGATCTGAATTCGATCCGTGCACACGCACGTGGCAATTTGTACAGTTCTGGTATCTGGGATCAGACATGTTATGACCCGCGGACAGTGTTGGGATTCCCGTTTTCGTTCTTCCAAAATTACCGGCGCCGTTGTGGCATTCGAGACATAGCGTGAAAACCACCGGCCGGCGGAGAAGCCGGGAGTTGGTGGAGCCATGCGGGTAATGGCATGACTCGCAGCCTTCCACGCGAACGGGTGGATGCTCAAATGCGAAAGGACCGCGTTTGTCAAAATGACAGCTTAAACAAGCCTCTTCGTTTGCCGGCGATTGGTTGATCATCGATGGGCGGCTGGCCATGCGCCACGTGGGTGCACTTGAACCGTGCGGGTTATGGCAATCGCTGCACTTCATAAACCCCTCGTTGACGCGGTGCTTGAAGGGCATGGAGAATTCCGCCCGCTGAGTGATATGGCAGCCGTAACACAGCTCGGGCTGACTCTTCGCCAACAGAAATTTAGGCGTTGTGGACTTGTGTATCGAGTGACAGTTCGTGCAGGCGACGTTATTCAGGGTGTGCGGAGAGGAACGAATGTTCGCCCGGTTGAGGCTGTTCGCATGACAACGAAGACAGGCATCCAAAGTCGGCTTAGGACCAAGTTGAGTAAAAGCAATGATAGTCGCCTTTCCGCCATGCGCCTTAATGTGTGCCTCGGCCGGCCCATGACAACCCTCACAACCGGTGTTGGCCGGTTCTTCTTTTCCGATCGCAATACTCTTGAAATGCGGATTTTTGTAGAACTTGAACCATACGTCGGCGTGGCAGGTTTTACAGGCATTGCTGCCGACGTATCCATTTTTTGGTGGATTGGTTTTCGGCGGGTCCGCGCTTTGGGCGGCTACCGCAACAAGGATGAAAAGCGCAAACGCCTGAAAAATGCGGCAGGCAGTCCGCTGAATAGCAAGCGCGTTGTGTCTACTTTTCACAGTTTGTATGCTACGGCTTCACATACCGCTCTGTCGTTATCGAGTTGTTAAGCTTTTGTAAAACCCGCCACCTGTAGGTAGCTGGTTGAAGACAAATCAAACGCCCGCTCGCTCTTACTGGCGCCCGTGCCAAGTAAAAGTCTCGACATCTCGCGCCGGAAATTCCGTTCGGAAAAGCGCGCGGCGCACGCTTGGATAGCCGCAGGCAGCAAACTGCGCTCTTCTTGCTCGAACTCTAAGACAGCGCGCTCCAGATGATGTTCATTTGCATCTTTGTAAAAGAATCCAGCACGGGGATTGTACTCCGGCGCGCTTTCCAAGACCCCACCACGACCCAACGCAATCACCGGTTTGCCGCTGGCAAGGGCCTCTACCGTAGCGATTCCGAAATCCTCCTCGCCGGGCATCAGAACCGCCCTGCATCGCGAGTAGAGGCGGCGGAGATCTTCCTGAGGAACGCGGCCGTAGAATTCGACATTCTCGCCCGCAAGGTTTTTTAGAGTCTGGTACTCGGGGCCGTCGCCAACAACCTTAAGACGCCTGCGCGTCCTCGAAAACCACTGAATCGCGTAGGCAATGCACTTATAGGCGACCAATTCGGAGACGATCAGATAATAATCTTCCGATTCGGCATGGTAAAACTCTTCAACAGCAACAGGCGGATAGATTACTTCGGATTCTCTGCGGTACGCTTTCCAAATCCGTTTCTGAACATTCCGGCTGTTGGCGACGAATTCATCCACTCTCGCCGCCGATGCAAAATCCCACAGGCGTAGATAGTTTGTCAACGGCGCCATCAAGCCGCGCTTGAGGCTGGAACGGGTCCAATCATGCAGATAGGCGGGGTAGAGATCCCACAGGTAGCGCATCGGTGAGTGGCAATAGCAAATATGGCGGGTATTTGAGGAGGTAATGACACCCTTGGCCGGCCCGGATTCGCTGCTAATGACCAGATCATAACCCCTCAGATCCAGCCATTCGAGCGCCATCGGCATGACTGGCAAAAGCGAGCGATAATAGCCCCGGAAGGGATTTAGAAATGACGCTTGCACCCGGTGAGAGCGGATGGTTTCGGATACCTGCTCCGGATCGTAGAACAGGGTGAAAATGTCCGCCTCGGGGAAGAGGCGGCAAAGCGACTCCACAACTTTTTCGCCGCCCCGCATGCCGAGCAGCCAGTAATGGACGATGGCGCATCGCATTATAAAATTATCCTTAAAATTGAGCAGTGGTTCAGTGTACTAATACCTTCCCGGATTATTCACATGTTAGAAATTTGGGTGGCTGGCAAGTGTTTGGCCTATGTAAATATGTTGTAAAGGCCAAGTTTGTTTAGTAAGCATCCTTGCCCAGCAGCACGTTCGGTATCGTCGTGAACAGAATCTTCGAATACAACCCCAAAGACCATTTTCGAATCATGAAGAGATCAAGCTTGCGGCGTTGGCTATAGGTGAGCCGGCTTCTGCCGCAGATTTGCCAGAGTCCGGTAATTCCTGGCTTTCTTGTCAGCAACTCGGCTCCATCTTCGGCGTAATAAACATCTATCTCGTCGCGAGTCAGGGGCCGCGGTCCTACCAACGACAAATCACCTTCCAACACATTCCAGAGCTGTGGCAATTCGTCAATCGAATAGCGGCGGCAAGCGGCGGCAAATTTGCTTTTCACTCGCGGGTCATGTCTGGTTTTAACAGCAACGCTTTGCAATGGAGTTGGCGGAAGACGCTCCACCAGGCGAAATGGACCGCCGGGGCTGCCGTCCCACATCGTTCTCAACTTCAACACCCAAATGATTCGGCCCTCCCGCCCTACGCGGCGGTGCGCGATGAACGGCGATCGTCTTGACAATAAGGCGACAATCAGCGCGCTAACAAATATCACTGGTTGCGCAATGACCAGCAGAATGCCGGCAATCACACGTTCCCCGATATCCACGGCTTGCCAGTAAGAGCCGCCGATCGGGAGTGTCCGCGCTTCGATGTGAACGGTGCCTATGCAGTAAAAGATAATTCGTAGCGCCGCCAATAAATGTTCGGGCTCTGTAAACAATTTGTAAATCGCCGGTAGCTTTAATAACGCTAAAGACATTCAATGAGCAGGTTGTAAAAGTTGTGTAACATCCGATCATTACTAGGAAATTAAATATACTAAGTGGGTTCAATCTGGATAAAATGTCGCTATTATGCAGAGAATCCTCATCATCGACGATGATGAGAACTTGCGCGACACCATTGGGGTGATGCTGGAACGGGAAGGCTTTGTTCCGCAATGCGCCGGTGACGGCAAAATTGGTTTTGAAAAAGCTCTCACGCTGCGGCCCGAGCTCTTACTCGTAGATCTGCGCTTACCGGGAATGAGCGGCGTGGAAATTTGCAAACAATTGCGCGCCAACAAAATTCAGACGCCTATCATTATCATGAGCGCCATCGGCGAAGAGATTGACAAAGTGCTATTACTCGAAATGGGCGCTGACGATTACCTTGTAAAACCATTCGGAATGCGTGAATTGCTGGCGCGTATTAGAGCCTTGCTGCGCCGTTCCACGCCCGAAACGCGAGTAATGCGCTTCGGAGAGACAGAGGTAGATCCTGACCGCCGCATTGTCGTCTGCCGTGGAGCGGAAGTGAAGCTGACGCCGGCGGAATATAACCTGCTGCTGTTCTTCCTGAACAATGCGGATCGCGCGCTAACTCGCGATGTGATTCTAAATGCCGTATGGGGTTACGAATCGTACCCGAATAGCCGGACGGTGGACGCACACGTGGTGCGGCTGCGCCAGAAGCTGGAAGTGGATCCGGCCACGCCGCGGCATTTCCTGACTATGCACGGCGTGGGGTATCGATTTTTAAGATGATTGCGCTGGCGGCATGCCGTAAGGAAACGTTATGACAGGTCAACTCACCCGGATGGAAAGCAACTCGCTCAAGTTTAAATAATTCTCCACCCACGTCTGTGCTTTCGAGTCGCCACGCTGGGCGCGGCGGCGCGTACGTGGATAGAGTCCGCTCTGAATAGCGTATACGTGATTCTGGGCCGACCAAAGGTTAACGGGGAACGGCATCTGTTTGACAATCAGCAGAGCCTGTTTGAGGTCCAGTAGTTTATCAAGATTACCGGGCTCGGAGGCAAAGCGCCCAGCGAGCGCATCTATCTTGCGGCGCAATTGAAATTCAATAGTCGTTTTGTCGATGCTCAGGTTGCTGCTCCGCGCTTCGCGCAATAAACTGCGGATGCGTTCGCCATCCAGTTCCTCGGCCGAGCAGGCACGGCGCAACAAGCTGTTGATGGCGTACTCCACGGCGGCAGTGAATTCGCGCGGCATCGGCGTGCCTAGGCTCGTGATGAAGCGCAGAAGCGCCGCGTGATGCTCATAAATCTGCAAATACGCGGTTTCAGCCTCAGCTACCGTAGCGGATAAAATGGTGCGCACGATGCGGCGTTGCTCATCACGGAAAAGGGATCGAAGCGAATAGGTTTTTTCGCCGAAGCGTTTGTCGAGCAGGCGCACGACTTCCGGAATATCCACGCGCTCAAACGAGCCGCTGATGGCGCTCAGCATTTCTTCATAGCTGGCCGCGCCATTGGATTTCTGCACGCCTCCGGCTACGTTGTGGTCGCCAAAGTGAACCACCCAGAAGGTTAGGACTTCCGATTCCTCCGTTATCTTCGATGTGAAAAGTGCTTGTCCCAATGCCATGCGCAACTTGCCCGCATCGCCGGTGTGATAATCCAGACGCTTTACGGAATAAGAGAAGATATCGGTGCGCTCGCCGTAGGGCGCGAAAAGCGAGCTGATGGAATAGTGTGCCCCAACTTTTTCGAGGTCCACTATGGACGGTTTGACATAGCGCCGGTAAATCGCTGCGCCGTCGCCGTATTCCGGTAAGTTGCTTTTTGCCAAAGCGAGCAGATTCAAAAATTGTTCTTCGATGGCCTCGTCGAAGAGTTGTTCCGCCAATTGCACCACGCGCCCGGCGTACTGAATCACCTGCACTGTCTCAATGCCGGAGAGTTCATCGAAGAACCAGCCGCAGCTGGTGTACATGAGCATGGCGTGGCGCTGCAGTTCCATCAGCTTCCATACCGTTACCTGTTCTTCCGCCGAGAGCGGGCGTGCAAAATGTTCCTGTCCGAAGCGGATTCTGGACGCGGGGCCGCGGTCGAGCACAACGGAAATGTAGCCGTCGCGCGCGGCCCAGGGATCGCGCAACAACTCGCCGCCAGTCGCTTCAAAATGCGGAGTAATGTGGTCGCGAAGCCAATCGAGCGCGTCGCGCAGAGGCTTGCGCCATTCCTGGCTCCAGCCGGGGCGCCCGCCGTTGCAACCGCAATTGCTGCGCCAGCGCTCTATGCCATGTACGCAACTCCAGGAAGTGTCGTCGATGATTTGCGCCTCCCAGCCCGGCGGAAATTTCTCAAGGTACTCGCCGTAGTTGGTGATCTTTGCCAATTTTTTCGTCTCGATGGTATTCAGCGCGTAAGCGAGCGCCATCTCGCCGTGGCGATGATGGTGTCCATACGTTTCACCGTCCGTGGCGATATGCATCAGCTGCGGCCAGGTGCGGTCCGCGGAAAAAGCGCCCGTCAGCCTGGCGGCGAATCCTCCGCCGTCGTGCAGCAGTTTTTCAAATGCGACGGCCTGCGAAATGGGCCCGTCGTAGAAAAAGAGACTAATTGACTTGCCGTTGGGCGTTTTCAGGAGGTAGGGGCGGGTAGGATCAACCTTCGAGCCGCTGACATCCTGCCAATCGCCGCCGCTCAGCGGGCGTATTGCTTTCGCCTGATGAGGGGCAAGTATGGCATAGGTGATGCCAGCATCCGCCATGAGGTCGAGCGATTCCATGTCGACCGCGGTTTCGGGCAGCCACATTCCTTCGGGCACGCGGCCGAAGCGGAATACAAAATCGTCCACCCCCCAACGAATCTGGGTGATCTTGTCGCGGCGCGTGGCCAGCGGCATAATCATGTGGTTATACGCTTGCGCCACGGCGGACCCATGACCTGAAAAATACGCCTGGCTCTGCTTGTCGGAATCGATAATGCCTTTGTATTCGACGGGAGAATGCTCGGCAGCCCAGGAAAGCAGCGTAGGCCCAAAGTTGTAGCTAATTTTGGAATAGTTGTTGACGATGCGATTTATGCGCTGTTGATCGTCAAGAATGCGCGCCGCCAGGTTGGGGCCGTAGCATTCGGCGGTAATCCGTTCGTTCCAATCGTGGTAGGGATAAGCAGAATCTTGCAACTCGATTTCTTCGAGCCAAGGATTTTCGCGGGGCGGCTGATAGAAATGGCAATGAATACACAGATAGTTCATTCGGAATGAGTTTCAGAGTGGCCGAAATGGCTTTCGGCATAGCTCAGCCGTCATTTTATGATAGACGGCAGATTAGCCGACAGAACCCGGTTAAAATACCGGCAGCGAAATAGTGAAGACTGCTCCATGGCCGCGTTCACGGTTCGCCGCAGTCACACGGCCCGAATATTTTCTGACGATGGACGCGACAATCCTCAAACCTAAGCCGGAGCGGGAGCGGCTGGTTTTGGTGGAAACGTTCGAGCGGAACATGCGGGGCAGGATTTCCTCGGGGATGCCGGGGCCGTTATCGGAAATGGTAATGCAAAGCATGCCGTCCTGGTGCTGCGCTTCGATATCGATGCGCCCCGGCTTCTGCATGATTTGCGCGGCGTTGAGGAACAGGTTGACAAAGACGCGCTCCCAATCCTTGGCTGAGCCGGGCAGGCGCGTATCCGCGCGAACCTGGCGTACAAAGCGCATGCGCGGCTTGCGGGCGGCTATGCAGTAATCGGTGACGGATTGGATGGCATTTTCCACGATAGCGGCCAGTGAAGGGGTGCTGTCTGGAATCGCGCCCAACAGCCGCTTGCCCCTTGCCACCGTACGCCCTAACGTAGCGGCCAGCGCTTTCCAGCGGCGGTCGGTGCTGAGTAGTTCGGCAGCTTCGGTGATGGTCTCGAAGACATTGTTCAGATCGTGGACGAGATCTTCACGCGTGAGGTCGGATTCGAGAGGTTCTTCCATGTGCTCCCCTTATTTTGCGCTGTTATTTGGCGATGCTGCGTAAGGTTGTGTAGAACTCCGGGAAGGATACGGAAGCGGCGCCGGAATCGTGGATGACGCACGGTCCGTCGGCCGCCAAAGCGGCGATGGAAAATGCCATGGCGATGCGATGATCGCCAAGCGAGTCAACTTCCGCCGCGTGAAATTTTTGCTTGCCTGGAATCGCAAGTCCGCTTTCGGAAGTGGTGAGCGTGATGCCCATGCGCCGCAGATTTTGAGCGATGGCCTCAATGCGGTCGGTTTCTTTGACGCGCAATTCGCCGGCGTCGCGGACCATGAGGCCTTCTTCGCTCAATGCGCCCAGGACGGATAAGATCGGGATTTCGTCAATGAGTGCGGCCGTCGCTGGTCCTTCCACCGTGCCTCCGCGGATGCGCGAAGTCTTCACCTGCAGATTGCCAATGAGTTCGCCGTTCACCTGTTCGATGTGCAGAAGCTTGATGCTGGCGCCCATGGCGTTCAGAACGTCGAGCAGTGCGGTGCGCGTTGGGTTGAGCCCGACATTGGTGATGATCAGGTCCGATTCAGCCGTGATCAATGCGGCCACGATGAAGAAAGCGGCAGAGGAAAGGTCACCCGGAACCACTAGAGTTTTGCTGGAAAGCTGTGCTCCCCCATGAACACGGACCACCCGCGGTTCCACCGTAATGTCGGCGCCGAGCTCGCTCAATGCGATTTCGGTGTGATCGCGCGTGGCGACTGGCTCGCGCACAACGGTTTCACCATCTGCATATAAGCCGCTCAACAGGACGCAGCTTTTCACTTGAGCGCTGGCAACCGGCAAAGTGTAATCAATCGCGCGCAAGCGCGTGCCGTGAATGCTGAGAGGCGGGAATTGCCCTGAGGTGGCATCAATCCGCGCGCCCATTTCGGCCAGCGGCGCCATAATGCGGCGCATCGGGCGTTTTACAAGAGATTCGTCGCCGGTGATGCTGGTATCGAATGATTGCGCCGCCAAAATGCCCGAAAGCATGCGGATGGTGGAGCCGGAGTTGCCGGCGTCCAGCGTTTCTTTCGCCGCCGCGAGACCGCTGGTGCCCTTGCCGTGTACGGTCAGAACCTGCCGGCCGTCTTCTTCGCTAAAGCTGTGGGGCACGCCTAATGCCTCCATGCAGCCTAGCGTGGAATGGCAATCGGCTCCAGTGGCGTAGTTGTAGATTTTTGAATCGCCCTGGGCGATGGAAGTGAGCATCGCATAGCGATGGGAAATGGATTTGTCGCCGGGAACGCTAA
>DASXGT010000190.1:0-30460 GCA_036488895.1 Bryobacteraceae bacterium
CTGCTGGAAGAGTGCCGCTTAAAGAAAGAGACGCTGAACCCGAACTCGCGCCGGCTCACGATTGATTTGGAGCAAGCAAATCCGGATTGGGGCAGCGTGCAAATTCAAGTGGCCGACTTTTATGAGATGGCTCGTCCGTTAGTAGAAGAGACTATTGCCGCGGCGGAAGACCTGCTCTCGCAAAAAGACGGCGAGTTCGAGGCGCTTTATATTACTGGCGGCGGCAGCGAATTGCCGCTTGTATCGCGGGTGTTGCGGGAGCGTTTTGGCCGCCGCGTGCGCCGCTCGACATACGCCCGGTCTGCAACTGCAATCGGCTTGGCGATTCAGGCAGATCAACCTGAGGCTTACCGTTTGAGCGAACGTCTGGCGCGTTCTTTCGGGGTTTGGCGTGAGGCCGATGGTGGTTTACGGGTGGTATTTGATCCGCTGTTTGAGAGAGGTATTCGCCTCCCCGCTGCTGGACTGCCGCCGCTGTCTATCCGACGTATTTATTCACCGGTGCATAATATTGGCCATTTCCGTTTCCTGGAATGCAGCCACCGGGGTGCGGACGGCTCGCCCAGCGGCGAGGTGGCTTTGTGGGATGAAATTTATTTCCCTTACGACCCGCGATTACAGGCTATGGAGGAATTGAAGCCGGTCGCGGTTACGCACTTTTCCAATGGTAGCCATAGCGTTGAAGAGTTGTACGAATGCGATTCCGGCGGCTCGATTACAGTAACCATCTCCGATTTGACGACGCACTGCCGCCGCGTCTACCGGCTGGGCCATTGGTCCCGGGAATCTAAACCGGTTAAACCGGCCGGCCGCCGGGCACGAGCGGCTGCGGCCAAAGCATAATAAGATCCCGTCATCCACGCCTTACTTGACTCATAATGTAGGACATGGTTGTTACAGTAGGCTCTAAGGGACAGCTAGCCATTCCGGCGGAAGTGCGCACTGCTCTGGGTATTCTACCGGGCACCCGCATTTTGGTTACCGTCGAAAATAAGCACATCGTTCTGCGGCCTGTAACGGAGCAACTGGTAGAGGAAACCAAGGGCATACTGGCTGGTGGACCGTCGCTTTCAGACGAACTGCAACGCGAACGCCGTTCTGATAAATGGTGACCTACGTTCTGGAGCGCCATCTTGCGCTATTTGTATGGAGAAGCCGGAGCCGATTTCGATGTGGCGCCGGCAAAACAGGACGTACGAATCGAGTTTTTGCCGGCCAAGTGAGCCTACTGCAATAGCTTCTCGAGCTTCGATCCCGGTACGATCATGGTTTCGTTGCGTTCCGGTCCGTTCGAAACGGAACCAATTTCAACACCGGTCTTCTCTTCGAGAAATTTGAGATAACGCTGCGCGGCGGGCGGTAGCTTACCCAGGTCCGTGATGCCTTGCGTTTTGGTTTTCCAACCGGGTAAGCGCTCTAACACGGGCTTCACTGATTCCATTCGCCGTACGCAGGCGGGCATTTCGTCGATCACTTTGCCATCGAATTCATAGGCCACGCAGACCGGGATTTCGTCCAGGTCGTCGAGCACGTCCAGCTTGGTGAGAATGATACTGTCGAAGCCGTTCACTTCGGCCGTGTAGCGCAGAAGAGGAACGTCAAACCAGCCGCAACGGCGCGGGCGGCCGGTCACGGAACCAAATTCGTTGCCGGCCTTCCGGATCTTTTCGCCAAGCTCGGTGTGATCTTCAGACGGAAATGGTCCGGCACCTACGCGCGTGATATAGGCTTTTGACACGCCCACAATCCCGTCGATCTTATTCGGCGGAACGCCCGTTCCGGTGCAGGCGCCGCCAGCCGTGGCGCTGGAACTGGTGACAAAAGGATAGGTTCCGAAATCAATGTCGAGCATGGTTCCTTGAGCGCCTTCAAACAAGATGCTCTTGCCTTCGCGGATCATGCCGTTCAATAAGTGAGCGGTATCGCAGGCCATGGGACGAATTTGATCGGCAAACTGCCGGTACTGCTCCAGAATTTCTTCGAAATTCACACGCTCGGCAATTTGAAACGCGGAAGCGATCAACTGCTTGTCTTCCGCCAAAGAGCAATACAAACTGGGAAAATTGCTGCCGACCAAGTCCGCGATGCGAATGCCCCGGCGGGCGATTTTATCTTCGTAACACGGCCCAATTCCCCGCGAGGTGGTGCCGATGGCGACCCGATCCGCGCGGCCCTCCGAAATTTTCTCGATGGTGCGATGAAACGGAAAGATGACATGCGCACGGTCGCTGATTTTTAACTGCGATCTGACGTTAATGCCAGCCGACTCAAGCCCGCGAATCTCTTCGAGCAACGCGCCGGGATCGATCACCACACCGTTTCCGATAACCGCCCGGACATTTGGCCGCAGAATGCCGCTGGGAATCAGCTTCAGCACAAACTTCTGGCTGCCGATGAAAACCGTATGGCCGGCGTTATGTCCGCCTTGGTAGCGCGCCACAGCGTCAAACTTTTCGGAGAACAGATCGACGATCTTGCCTTTACCTTCGTCGCCCCACTGCGCGCCGATCACTATCAAATTACTCATTGGGTCCCTTTGTCCAAACCAAAACTTCTTATTTTACCGTAGCCCGCGTGAATGCCTTGTAAATCATCGACTTGACGGAAATGTATGCTACGCTTTTCACAATGCAGATGTGTGGCGTCTATAAGGCGCTCGGTCCGGAAGTTTTCCACCATCTCGTGCGTGGGATCTCCATCGGTAAGTTAAAGACTTATCAGGTGTATGAGCGTTTCAAGACACGCGCGCGGCTCGTTAAACTGAACTCCGAAGCGCTACGCAAAGCTGAACCTAAATTCTGGGCTCGTATCGAGGCTGGTGAAGAAGACTTCGCGACCGATCTCTCGCAGGTTTTTCTTCTCTCGCATTTGGCAATGATCGTGGATATTTTGAACTTCCTCGGCATACCGAATGAGGAAGGCTTTTTCGATAAAGACTTGAAGCCTGAGACGTATCTGCAAGAGGGTTGGCAGCGGAGTGTTTACGACAACTTCGCCGAAAAGTATCCGCCTCAAATTTTGCTTTTCTACATTAACCACTTGGATTGGGAACTGAACAAGACCGACCAGGTTTTTCTTCCAGCGGCCTAGAACAGGATCTTGTAATGGATGTGAAGGCTTTTCAAGAGTTGGTCAAGCAAGGCAACCTGGTGGGCGTGGAAAGAGCGCTGACGGCGGAGCCGGAATTGTTGGACGCTACGAACACGGCGGGGCAAGGCGCGTTCCTGCTGGCCAAGTATTACCGTCAAGAAGCCATTGCGGATTATTTGTTGGCGCAGCATCCGAAATTGGACTTGTTCAATTTGTGCGTGGCCGGACAAGTAGAGCCGGTGCTGGCCGGGATTGAACGCGATTCCACGCTACTCGAAGCACATAGTAGTGACGGCTGGACGCCGCTGCATCTGGCGGCTTTTTTCGGACATCGGGGCCTCGCCCAAGCGCTGATTAATCACGGCGCGCAAGTGGATAGCCGGTCCACGAATGCCATGGTGAATACGCCACTGCATGCGGCCGCGGCAGGGGGCAAGACGGCGCTGGTGGAGTTACTCTTGCAAAATGGCGCGAGTGCGAATGCCAAACAAGAGGGCGGATGGACTGCATTACACGCCGCTGCGCAATCCGGCGACCGCGAAATGGTAGAGGTTTTGCTTGCCAATGGGGCTGACGTCAGTGCCCGCGCGGCTAACAATCAATCGGCGCTCGATCTGGCGTTGCAAAAAGGGCTTCAGGAAATTGCCGCGTTGCTTGAAGGCTTGGGAGCAAAGCTGCAATAGCAATGCTCGAATCGCGACTGGAAGAACTGCGCCGCGCCACGCTTGCCGCCTTCGCTTCGGCTGCCTCGGTGGAAGAACTCGAAACCGTGCGAGTGGATGCGTTGGGCCGGAAAGGCACGCTGGCGCAAATCAGCAAAGAGTTTGGGAGGCTAACCCCGGAAGAGCGCTCGCGCTTGGGCAAGCTGTTGAACTCCGTCAAACAAGATCTTGAGAGCGAGTGCCAGGCGAAACAACAGCGATTTGAGCAAGCTGCCTTAACAGAGCGCCTTGCTAACGAGTGGATAGACGTTACGCTGCCGGCCCCAGGCATTCGGCCAGGGAGCCTGCATCCGATTACCCAAATTCAAACTGAGATTGAAGATCTGTTTACCTCGCTTGGGTTCGCAGTGTTGGATGGACCGGAAATGGAAAGCGAAGAGCATAACTTTGACGCGCTGAATATTCCACCGGCTCATCCGGCGCGCGACATGCAAGACACTTTTTGGCTTTCCAACGGCCAGCTTTTACGCACGCATACGTCTCCGGTGCAGGTGCGGGGCATGCGCGCGTTAGGCGCTCCGCTGCGTATGATTGCACCAGGCCGTGTCTTCCGCAACGAAGAAGTGGATGCATCACACGAGCACACCTTCTATCAAGTGGAAGGCATGATGATAGACCGGAATGTATCGGTAGCCAACCTGATTTACTTTATGAAAACGCTGCTGAGCGGCATTTTCAAACGAGACGTTACGGTGCGGTTGCGGCCCGGCTATTTTCCATTCGTCGAACCTGGCTTCGAACTCGATATTCGCTGCCTGATTTGCGATGGAGTGGGCTGCCCGGTGTGCAAGCACAGCGGGTGGGTTGAGTTGTTGCCGTGCGGCCTGGTGCATCCCAACGTGCTGCGCATGAGTAATATCGACCCGGAGGAGTGGGGCGGCTTCGCGTTTGGCTTAGGGCTTACGCGCCTGGCCATGATGCGCTATGGCATTGACGATATTCGCCAGTTGCAAGGCGGCGATTTGCGCTTCTTGTCGCAGTTTTAATTTTCCGGTGCAAAGGTACGCGATTTGAAGTTCTCCTATCAATGGCTGCGTGAATTAGTTCCAGGGCTCGCTACCGAGCCAGCCGATTTGCAGCGCCTAATTACGATGAAGACGGCCGAATGCGAAGGCATTGAACGGGTGGGTCTGCACTTTGCATCCGTGGTGGCGGCACGTGTTGTCTCGGTTGAGCCTCTACCCAAAGGCAAGAATAAAGCGGTCCGTATCGACATAGGTCACGGAAAGATCGTTTCGGTGGTTTGCGGAGCGCCAAATGTACGGCCCGGCATGTTTGCACCGTGGGTACCTCCGGGCACGTTGCTTGGTGATAAAACGATTGGCCGCGCGACGATTGAAGGCATCGAGAGCGAGGGCATGCTGGCGAGCGCGGCCGAGCTCGGCATTAGCCGGGACCATGCAGGATTGCTCGAACTGACTGATACTGAGGCGGGCGAGCCGCTGAAAGGCCTCAGTCCGGATTGGATCATCGAGATCGATAACAAGAGCCTGACGCATCGCCCAGACCTATGGGGCCATTACGGCATGGCGCGCGAAGTGGCGGCTATCTCCGGCCAGCGGCTAGTGGATCCGGTACAGCCTGGCTTGCTGCCGGGCGGCGCGCCGGTGATTCAGGTTGAGATTGCTGACCATGCGCTCTGCCCGCGTTATAGCGCCTTGGTATTCGAAAACGTCAAGGTTGGCCCCTCCCCGCTTTGGCTGCAGGCGCGGTTGGAACACTTGGGCTTGAACCCCATCAACAACGCCGTGGATGTAACGAATTACATCCTGGCTGAATTGCCGCAACCCATGCACGCCTTTGACGCAGACAAACTGGCAGGCGAAACAATATTTGTCCGGCCCGCGCGCGCTGGGGAGGAATTGGCAGCGCTCAACGGCGAGACCTATCAGTTAACCGATGCCGACCTGGTGATTGCCGATGCGTCAGGCCCCATCGCGCTGGCTGGCGTAATTGGCGGAGCGGACAGCGCGATTTCAGAATCGACGACTCGCGTAGTGCTGGAAAGCGCGAATTTTCAGGCGTCCAGCGTCCGGTTGACGTCTTCACGCCACAAACTGCGGACCGATGCTTCCATGCGTTTTGAAAAGGCGCTTGACCCAGAGAACACGATCCGAGGCCTTGCGCGCGCGGTGGAGCTGTTGCGCCAAGTCTGCCCTGGCATACGGCTGGTGGGAGGCGTTGCCGATAATCGGTCGGCGCTCGTTACTTTGGAGCCAATTATTCTTCCCATGAGCTTCGTGGTCCGTAAATTGGGCAAAGCCGTGAGCCAAGCGGAAGTGACTGGCATTTTGCGGGCGCTCGGTTTCGGCGTCACAGAGCGAGCCTCTGAAATTTTGACCGTCACGGTGCCTACATGGCGGGCCACCAAAGATATTTCGCTAAAAGACGATTTGGTGGAAGAGGTTGGCCGCATGATCGGCTATGACTCCATCACTCCGGCGCCGCCTCTGGCCGCGACTGTCGTACCGCCGCCGAATGTGTTGCGCGCTCAGCTACGCGGATTGCGTGGAGAACTCACGGCGCAGGGATTCACGGAAGTCCATAACTATTCATTCGTTACTGAGAACGACATTCGAAGATTCCATGGCGATCCGGCCAGCCACATCTCGGTATTGAATCCGATCGCATCGGAACTGACGCATCTAAGGCGCAGCTTGTTGCCTGGTCTCTTCAAAAACATCGTGACAAATGTGCGATTTTTCCCAGTCTTCCGCTTGTTCGAAATCGGCAGCGAGATTCACGGCGAATTTCGGGAAGTTCCGCACATCGCCGGCGTGCTCTACAACGCGCATGGCAATGAACAGGATTTCTTTGAGATGAAGCGCGCCGTGGAATGTATCTTTCCGGCCGCCCGCCTGACAGCCGCGGAAGGGCGCGTGTACGAACACCCCATGCGCACAGCTGAAATTCATTGGCATCACGGGATCATTGGCCGGCTTTTCGAATTACACCCATCGCTGTTGCAAGCGGAAAGCATTGAAGGCCGTGCGGTGTTCTTTGATATTGATCTGGCCGAGGCTCAGAAAATTGGGTCGGAAAGTCCGGCGTTCCGATATACTCCCCTGCGCAAATATCCGACGAGCGGGTTTGACCTCTCCGTTATAACGGACTTAAAAACACCCGTGGACGGCGTTCAGAATGAACTGACACGGCTGGCTGGCGCGAGCCTGGTGACGATTGAATTTATCCGTCAATATAGTGGGCCGCCTTTGCCGCAAGGCCAGAAAAGCATCTCTTATCACTTGAAGCTCGGCGCGCTGGACCATACCATGACTGCTGAAGAGGTTACGGGTATCCGGAACGGTATTGTTCAGGGCATGCAAGCTCTTGGGTTCGAATTGCGCGGACTTTGACGGGCCTTTCTGATCAGTCGAGAAACATCGCAGCCACATCGCGCCAACTGCCTACCCGCCGGAAGCGCATCTCATGAATGTTGTGCGGAGCGGTGTAAATAATTCCTTCGCCGCGAAAATTACCGAGCTGCCGGACGTTGTCATCAATCAAATAATCCGCAGCGATGATGCTTTTGTCCCCGCAGAAGACGATGTTGCTGGTGGGAATAAACGGAAAATGGCGCTGCAGCCAATGGAATTTGGCGTTAAATGATTTGGGTACATCCATGGCGGCTGTTGTGATAAACACTTCATTGCGCTGCATCAGCGCGTGCACTACTTCCGGGCTGTCCGGCATTACCGGTATATCGACAAAAAAATCTTCTTGGTGAAAATAGCTGCGGGCTTCGATCCTGTGCGCTTCATCGATGACTTCCAATACGGGTCGTCCATGGAAGTCAAGTGGTGTTAACGCGCACCCGAAGCTGTTGTTGTACTTTTCGAGGAAGTGCGCAATGGTATCGGCCATCACTTCGTCCATATCAATTGCGAATCGCTTCATTCCTTCTAGGCTAGAACGAGGCGAAGATTTCAACCGGTCGGGTCTAAACAACAAACTCCGGCCGCTGACGGATTTCTAGACATCCCTTGCCGGTAGGCAATACTTTGCCTGGGTTCAAACGGCACTGGGGATCAAACAGGCTCTTGAAGTCCTTAATCAGATCCAGGGTGTCTTCCGGAAACAAATGGCTCATCATCTCCATTTTTTCAAGCCCCACCCCGTGCTCCCCGGTAATAGAGCCTCCGGCTGAAATACAATATTGCAGAATCTCATCGCCGGCTTGGCGCGCCCGCTCCAGATCGCCCGGCTTGCGCGGATCAAAAGGCAAGATGGGATGCATGTTTCCATCACCGGCGTGAAATACGTTGCTGATCGCAATGCCGTACCTCAGACCAATCTCTTCAATCGCCATTAACGTATCTGCAATTTTGGTGCGCGGCACTACACCGTCCTGCACGTAATAAGTGGGGCTGACTCGCCCAATCGCGCCAAACGCGTTTTTACGGCCTTTCCAGAGCAAGGCGCGCTCAGCCTCAGACTGAGCCACGCGGACCTCGCTCGCGCCGCATTTCTCGCAGAGGCTGCTAATTTGCAGGGCTTGCTCTTCGACGCTCTCAACCAGGCCTTCCAGTTCAATCAAGAGGACCGCAGCCGCGTCCGTCGGATAGCCGGCGTGGGTGGCCGCCTCCACCATGCGCAGCATAGGTCCATCAAGCATTTCCAGGGCAACTGGAATGATCCCTTCCGCCGTAAGCGTGCCAACCGTGTTTGCTGCTTGCCGCACAGTGGTGTAAACGGCCAGCAGGGTTTTGACCGCTTCAGGTTTGCGCATGAGCCGTACGGCTATCTTTGTCACCAGCGCGAGAGTGCCTTCTGAACCCGTGAGCAGCCCGGTCATGTCATATCCGGGTGCATCCAACTCTTTTCCGCCGAACTCCACCACCGTGCCATCAGGCAAAACCGCCTCCAAGCCGAGCACGTGGTTGGTCGTGACGCCGTGTGCCAAGGTGTGCGGTCCACCGGCATTTTCTGCGACATTTCCACCAATCGTGCAGGCGCGCTGGCTGGACGGATCCGGCGCATAGAAATAGCCGTCCGCCGCCACGGCCAAAGAGAGATCCAGATTTACGACGCCTGGCTCAACAATGGCGCGTTCGTTGGCAATGTCGATTTCGAGAATCCTATTCATGCGGGCGAAGGAAATAATCATGCCAGCCGAGGTGGCAATGGCTCCTCCGCTTAATCCAGTGCCCGCACCGCGTCCCACAATCGGCATTTTGTGACGGGCCGCTATTTTTACAACGGCCGCCACTTCTTTGGTGCTGCGCGGAAATACGACAACATCGGGAATGGATTTATCCACTCCGCCGTCATATTCGTAGAGTTTGCGGTCGGCAGGGTCTAAAAGTATGGCGTTGGCCGCCAATGCCGCACGTAGGTCGGTTATTGCATTTTCCGGAATCGCCATAAAACGCCTCGCTAGAGCAAGCTTTGCACGTACTGCGTGATGCTATCGCTGGACCAGTCTTCGGCATTCGCAAACTTGCGCAAAATCCGGCCGTCTTTGATGATGTAACTTTCGGGGTACTGGAATGTTCCGTACTGGGCGCTCACATCGGCCGCTGGGTCGCGCATGGTGTCGAAAACAGGCCGGACGGCTCCGAGAAACGCCTTGTATTTCTGAGGATTCTTGTCGACGCTTACAGCCACTACGACTACCCCGGAATTAGCAAATCTCCGTTGGAAGGCGTTCAGTGATGGAATTTCCTGAACGCAGGGCTGGCACCAAGTGGCCCAAAAGTTCAGAACGAGCACCTTCCCGCCAAAGGAAGTGGCCGTCACATGTTTGCCATGATCGGTAACTATGGAGAATTCCGGAGCCCGTCCACCTTCCTTAGCGGAGGTGTCTTGCAGGCTGATAAAGATTACGGCGACAAAGCCTAGACCCAGGAGGGCCATCAATAAGCGGAGACTAGTATTAGTGTTCACGTTTTTCGGTGCTGGTTAAATTACAGTATCTAATGCCGGGACTGGAACATCGAATGGACGGAGTATGCTAATCACCCGGAGGGCGGAATTTTCGGCCTCCCACATCTGCCGCCTGGAATCTTTAAGCGACAGCCAAAATCGCGAATTGTTTGGCGAAGAGGCCAACCCGAATGGCCATGGGCATAACTACGTTCTGGAAGTGAGCGTGGAAGGGACGCCGGATCCGGTAACAGGAATGGTTATCGACCTCAAAGAGTTGAAAGCCATCATTGAGGCGGAAATTATAGATCCCATGGATCATCGGTTCCTGAATTATGAGGTGGAGCCGTTCGGGAAAGTGGTTCCGACAACCGCGAACCTGGCCAAAGAAATTTGGCGGCGTTTAGACATCGGCCTGGGACGGCGCTTTGGCAGTGGGTTGTTGGCGCACGTGAGGCTATTCGAAACTCCGGATCTTTATGTAGATATGGTGCGCGAGGACCTATGACACTCTCTCGCCGCTATTATTTTTCGGCTTCGCACCGGCTGCATTCCCAGGCGCTCAGCACCATCGAAAATGCGCGCCTGTACGGCAAGTGCAATAATCCATTCGGGCATGGCCACGATTACAGATTAGAAGTGACTGTGGCGGGGAGTGCTGATCCGGTTTCCGGGTTGATTGTACCGATTGGGGAATTGGATCGGTTTGTAGAAGAAAAAATTGTACGGCTTTTTGCGCACCGCAATATCAATCTGGATGTTCCGCAATTTGCTCGACTGGTTCCCACCACAGAGAATCTGGCCATGGTCATTGGCGCATTGATCGACGAATATTGGCCCATTTCCTTCGACCGCGCGGGAGCCCGCCCGGTTCGGATTCACATTCAGGAGACGGCGCGGAACGGCTTTGAGCTGTTATTGAGAAAGCGCGACCGGACGTCCGTGCACAATCAGCAACAAGAAAGCGTAACTGTTCATGTCTAAATCGAAGGCATCCGCGCTGAATCAGGTAGCGGACGCCAAGCACGTCCCGGCGAATAAAAGCGGTTCGGTCGTTGAAATAAAAAAGGCTGACATCAAGGAAGCCGATTCGCAAGCCTCCATTGCATCTCACATGAAAGAGGTAATTCGCCTGCTGGGGGAAGACCCCGGGCGGGAAGGGCTTTTGCGCACGCCGGAGCGCATGGACAAAGCATTGCGATACCTCACCAGCGGTTATTCGATTAACCCGGAGGACGTGGTGAATGGGGCGCTCTTCGGAGTGAACTACGACGAAGTGGTGATAGTTCGCGATATCGAATTTTTCAGCATGTGCGAACATCATATGCTGCCTTTCTTTGGCAAGATGCATGTGGCATACCTGCCGAATAACAAGGTCATCGGACTGAGCAAAATCCCGCGGCTGGTGGATGTTTTTGCGCGCCGGCTGCAGATTCAGGAACGGCTCACCCAGCAAGTGGCGGAAGTGATTCAGAAGCTTATAGAGCCCAAAGGCGTGGCTGTGGTTTGCGAAGCGCGCCATTTTTGCATGATGATGCGCGGTGTGGAAAAACAACACTCGGGAGCAGTCACGAGCGCGATGCTAGGCGCTTTCCGCGATAATAAAGAAACCCGCAATGAACTTCTTTCGCTGCTCGGGCGGGGTTCCATAGGAGTTTAATTTGCGTGGTGCGCGGCAATGCTGTTGCACATGCTAGCATCGGGACATGAGCGACCAAAGCCGTCAATTCGACGCAGGTCCGGACATTTTTGGAAAGATGTGGAACGTGCAGTTCCGCTGGCTCCAAACGGCGATTTCGATTCGCCATGCCGACACTGTGGACGTAAAATTTTTGGCCACTCCCGAAGGTGGCGAGCCGGAGGAGAAAGTGATCGCGCTGCCGCACGCCGCGCTTCTGCAAGTAACGAGGGAGAGTGGCCGCAAACTGACTGATCCTTATTGCATGCGCCTGGCTGCCGCACATTTAAGGCATATGATCGAAACGTCCGAAGATATGGACAAGACGATTGTCACGTTATCAGCGCTGGAGCTATCCGCCTACGATCGCCAATTGAACGAGGCCGCGGTTCTCGCGAGCCGGTAATCCACGCCGGCGCGGCGGCAATGGTAGATGCGACACCCAGTATTTCCTTGTGTTAAGAATAATTTTGAAGCGTTCGCTGACGCCCTTGTTAGCGGAAGGAGATTAAGTTTCCATGGTTAACTGTCCGAAGTGTGATGCCGCCATCGACGCGGAAGAAGAAGAACTGGACGAAGGGGACGTTCTCTCTTGCGATGAGTGCGGAGCTGCCCTTAAAGTCGCCAGCGTAAACCCAGTCGAGCTCGAATCGGAAGGCGATGCCTCCAAGGATGACGACGACTTGGATTTCGATGAGGACGACGATGATGAAGAAGACGAAGACGAGGACGAAGAAGACGAGGACTGGTAGCAGGGAAACGGGAAATTAGGGAAGTGATTAGCCGAAAGCAACTGCCGTTGTTCGCGTTGCTCGCCGTTTTCGCGGCTTTGCCTTGCTGGCCGCAAACCGGCGGACCTGATCTTCCGTCCTCCCGGCCCAGTGGGTCTGACCTTCCGTCTTCACGGCCCAACAGATCTGACCTTTCGTCTTCCCGCTCTATTGAAGGAACGGTGCTGAGTGCTAGCGGCGCTCCTGTACCTGGGGCGGTGGTTCTGATTAAAGACTCGAAAACGTTGCAAGTCCGCTCGTATGTTGCGCAGCAAGACGGCAAATATCACTTTTACGGCCTCAGCACCGGCTCTAACTATCAACTTCGGAGCCAGGCGGAAGGGCTAACCAGCAAAACGAAAACCGTCAGCGTGTTCGATAGTCATAGCAAAGTGGTGCTGAACCTTAAGCTGGCAAAGAAGATAAAACCTAGCTAAACCAAACCCTTGAAAGGGATATCGCATGAAATCCAGCGAAATCGTAAAGCGAATCAAAGAAATTGCAGTTGTGCCGATCGTCCGGACGCCGGACCTGAAGAGCGCGCTAGCGGCAGTGGAAGCGGTGCTCGCGGGCGGAATCAATTGCGTGGAGATCACCATGACGGTGGCGAACGCATTGAAAGCCATTGAAAGTGTCGCGGACCGCTACGGCGATTCGGTTTTGCTGGGAGCGGGTACCGTGCTCGACCCGGAAACGGCGCGCGCGTGTATGCTGGCGGGAGCGCAGTTCTTTGTTACGCCGAGTTTGAACGTGAAGGTGATTGAGCTGGCGCGGCGCTACAGCCGGCCTATTTTCCCGGGCGGCTTGACGCCTACCGAAATATTGTCGGCATGGGAAGCCGGGGCAGACGGTGTGAAGGTATTTCCTTGCAATGCCCTAGGCGGGGCGAAGTACATTAAATCGCTCAAGGGCCCTTTTCCTCACATAGATCTGGTGCCGACCGGGGGCGTGAATCTGGAAACCATAGGGGAATTCTTGGCCGCCGGCTCGAGCGCTGTAGGGGTGGGGAGCGAATTGGTTGATGCTCAATCGGTAGCGTCCGGCGATTACCGGGGTGTGACCGAGCGTGCACGTAAATTTCTTGAAATTGCGGCCACGGCCCGCCAGAAATCCAAGTAAAACAGCTAGCTAATAACGTGGGATAGCGGGGTCCAATTCAGCGCTCCAGCGATCAATGCCGCCAGTGATGCTGTAACAATTCTCTATGCCTTGGGCTCGCAGCCAAGAGACTACTTGCAAGCTGCGCACGCCGTGATGGCACAACACCAACAGATCCCCTTCATCGGCCAAACCTTCTAGCCGCTGCAATTCAGCCGGGACCGACTGCATGGGTATTAGCAGACTGCCGCCGATGCTTGCCACAGCGAACTCCCAAGGTTCTCGAACGTCTATTAATGCGCTTTGTTTACTGCTATTTAGCTGGGCTTTTGCTTCCGCCGGGTTGATTTCCAAAAGTGCCGCCATATCGTTGCCTACCTCAACTTTACTATCCACCTTCGCTACTCCCAGGATGGGCGAAAGAAAGGCATGCCATATACTAAATACTTTAGAATCACCTTCATGGCTCAGCTTGGGGACGCCGTCACCCGCTATCACAAGCTCTTCGAGCAGGATGAGTACCGGAACCCCGTTTGGGCCGAGCAGTTGCAAGAGCACATGCGTCAACTGCACTTAACCGAATCCGGCCGTATTCTGACACCCGTTCTGCGTCCGCATTTTATTTCGCGGCGGCAGCTTGACATGCTCGCCCGCACCACCGCGCATCTGGCCGAAATTTTGGACCGCATGGAGGCTATCGTCTTTGCCTCTCCGCCTCTGTTGAATCGCCTACAAATGCTGCCGGCTGAAAAAATGCTGGCGGCAGTGCCTTGCGGTTATTCGCGATTCAACGTCGCTGCCTCCATGGATGTCGGAATGGGTGGCTCCAATGTGAAAAACGGTTCACTGATTCTGCAGGGATTAGATGCCTGCAAACCGTCCGGATTGGCGTATGCAAACCTGCTGGCCGATCTGTTTCTCGAACTGCCCATAGTGAAAGAATTCAAACGGAATCGCTATAAACTCTCGAAGCTTGGCGGTACAAAAGCGCTGCTGCAGGCCATTCAAGCAGCTTGGCGCGAATTCAATCATGACAGGACCAAGCCCACAATCGCCATTGTGGAAATGGGACAGGAACCAGGCGCCGCTTTAAGCGAAGGCCACCTGATAGCGGAATTTCTCAGCCAGCAAGGCGCGACAGTGCGCTTGGTCCCGCCCGAACGCTTGCAGTATTCCGCTGGCAAATTGCATAGCGGCGAATTTCCTATCGACGTAGTGTTCCGGCGAGTGCTGACACGTGAACTACTCACCCGGTTTGAACTTTCACATCCTCTGCTAGAGGCTTATCGCAACCAGTCAGTCTGCATGATCAACAGTTTCCGGTCCGAGTTCGCGCAACGCCGCTCATTATTCGATCTATTGACTGATGAGACCGTCACAGCCGGCTTACCCACCGCCGACCGCAAACTGATTCGGACAGATGTGCCGTGGACCCGCATTGTTAACGCGCGAAAAACCAAGCATTTTGAGGAAAGCATTGATCTGCCTGAGTTTATACTCCGGCATAGAGAAAAACTTACGCTGCTCCCCATGGAAGATGGCATGGATCAGCGCATTTACATCGGCGAAGGAATGACGCCGTCGGCTTGGGATCGCGCCGTGCGTCAGGCTTTGCGGACCCCCTACGTGGTGCAAGAGCGCCCGGCAGCTGATACCGAGACCTTCCCCGCTTTCCAATATGGCGAATTAAAAATGAAAATTGCCGAGGTGACCGTCCATCCCCATATCTTTAATGGCCAAATGAACGATGCCTCGGCTATTCTTCACTCCTGCGCGGAGGGTTCGGCCGCGCAGTTAGCGGTCGCTCCGGTACTTCTGCTGGAAGAGGTTTAAGCGGCGGCTAATTCAAAATCGTCCGCGTTCTCTTCCACGCGTTCGCCAGCGGCGCGGCGCTTGTCAATCGCTTCCTGGCAAGACACGCAGTAGGCGGCCCAGGGCAGCGCCTTTAAGCGCTTCTCAGGAATCTCTTCTTCGCAGCGGAGGCAGATCCCGAAGGAGTCATCCTCCAGCCGAGATATAGCTCCCTGCACTTCCTTCAAGAGTTTAGATTCTCTATCCAAATTGCGGATGGCTACCTCCCGATTGAGCTGTTGTTGCAGCCGGTCAAAATCCTCGGCGGCATTCTCAATCAAAATCTCATCGCGGTCTGAACTCCCGGTGAGCAATTCCTTACGCTTTGCTTCCAGGACCCGCCGTACTTCAGTGTTCTTTGTCGTTGTCATTTTATTCACCCAAACTAACTGAGAAATATAAGCTTTACTCTTTTATTAGCCGGTCTATTGCCTGCTTACAGTCGATTCAGATGCGCGTTAGAGAGCATAAGTTTCAGACATGGCGGTTCCTGCAGAATCTTTACATTTTCTTTAGGTTTTTTTAACAAGAAGCTCTGGTCCAAGCTCGGGGCGAATAGCCTGTTATACTGTGTTCTGTTGCGCCCGTAGCTCAGCTGGATAGAGTATTTGGCTACGAACCAAAGGGTCGCATGTTCGAATCATGCCGGGCGCACCATTCTTATTCGCTATCCGTATTCTCGCCAGTTGAGCGGCGAGGGCCTTCTTCAAAGCCTTCAAAGGCATCGCGGACGATACCTTCCAGCACCACCACCTCTTCGTCAAGCAGTTTTTGGTAATCGCCCGTGCGGCGCCGCTTTGACAGCGTGCCGCCGTTTTGGCGGATGAACAGAACGAGGTTTTCAGCTATGCGGTCGGGCATCTCGACGGTATCCATGATGCGCCTTATCGCCCCGTCATGCCGGCGCAGGTATTCGATTTCACGGGGCAAATCGTGCTCGACGGTGCGCGCGACACAGGCATAAAGGAACTCCGCCGCCCTGGTGCAATCGAAGTAGCGGTAGAGATCGGCGGTTTGATTCAGCACCTCGACATTACGGTTCAGCGTGGGTCGCCATTCGATGAAAGGCATCAGTGGGCTGGAATGGGCCTGTAGAGTAGTGCGATATTCATCAATTCGGTCGAGCATAACTGACGAAACAGGAAACACCATGCCGGGCGGCGTGAACTTTCGTTCCGCAAGGACGTGATGAATCAGGCAGCGGTGCATGCGTCCGTTACCGTCCTCAAAGGGGTGGACGTAGACAAAGCCGAAGGCTGTAGCTGCGGCCTTCAGCACTGGGTCAATTCCGTCGTCGCGCATGCGGTCGTTCGCTTCGAGCAAGCCGTTCATCAGATCATTCAGATCCTGCGGCCGCGCACCGATAAATTCAGGGAGGGGATCGCCGTCGTGATCACGCTCGCCCAGAAACACGCCGTCGGAGCGCAAGCCCGGCCGCACGAAACGGGTGTCTTCAATCAAGATGCCTTGCATCCGGTTAATCTCATCCAGCGTGAGCGGAGTCTTTCCAGCTTGTAAGACGGCGCGACCCCAGCGTTCCAGGCGGTTGCGTGGCGGGCGCTCGCCTTCAATTTCGAAACTGGCCCGGCTGTCCGCGAGGAGCAGGAAACTCGCCGCGCGTGCGAGCACTTGAGCCCCAGTGCGGCCAACGGTTTCGCGCGCTCTGGCGGCGAGATCAAGCGCAAGGAAGTCCGTCAGGGCTTTGGTCCGCCGGATGACCGGGCAAAAGTGCCCAGTGCCCAGCAGATTGTCACGTACGCGGTGACGCCGGGATAAGCGTGGTTTCCCAGTGAAATAGGCTTTAGGATCAAGAAGATCGGTAGCCGCCACGTTAGGCGCATCGTCCACGCCAAGCGTGCGGCTGGTTAGGATTTCGTAAAAATACCAGGCGCGACGCGCCGGAACACCGGTGGGTGTAGCCCGGACCAAAGCCTCGATTTCGGCTTGCGGCACGGCGTCAAAGACGCGCTTCAAGACCAGTAGATCGAGGTCTTCGTGACGGAGCGCAAAGCTTAAGTGGTCAGCCAAGCTATCGCCCGGCCAGTAGCGCTTATCATAGACGGTCCAGGCCCCCTCCGCCCGGGAGCTACGTCCTACATGCTGATCAGAGATGCAGCCTGGACGACGCACAGGCGCCTGGATTGCCAGTGCACGGACAAGAGCCGCCCAGCCCACCAATGTGTGGCCTGCGGGGATAGTTTTCTCCTGAAAAATCCTCGTGGGGGCTAATTCAAGCTTCATGCGTCGAAAAACCTTCAGGGAAGTCGAAAAACACACCAAACGGAGAGGTAATGTCGAAATTCATGCTATCACTTTGGGGGTGGATGTCGAAAAACCTTCGCGGTCGTCGAAAAACACCCTAAAAATGAGGTTGGTGTCGAAAAACCTTCGCGGCTAGGTCTTCATGCGCGCCATGAAATAGAGTCCGGCTAGCATAAAGATCACGTCGGGCGACCAAGCCGCCATCATGGGCGGTAACTGGTTGAGATCTCCGACCTGCTCAAATAACGTTCCGATGGTCCAATAGGCGATGGCAATTCCAAAACTGATGCCGACGCCCGTCATGGCGCCACGATTGCCAGCTATAAAGGCGAAAGGAATGCTCAGAATAGCCATGATCAGCACAAATAGCGGCACGGAGAATTTCTTGTAATACTGCACTTGCAGGGGTGTAGTGTCCAGCCCGGCCGCCTGCATCTTGCGGATATAGGGCCCGAGTTCCGCGAAGTTCATTTCCTTGTATTCCTTCTCTTCTTGCACGAACCAAGAAGGAGTTTCGGTCAGTTCCGGAAATGTGGCCGAGGCTTTGTAGAACTGTTTGTAGTTATCGCGGCCTCCCGCCGTCTCATGGCTCATACCATCTTCAAACACCCAGGCATGCAAGGTATCGCTCCACTGCGCGCGCTCGGCCGAAATCTGATGCGTGACGTGGAACGTGGAAGGGTCCAGATCGTACACGTTAACCTTGGACATGATGGCGCGCCTTGGGTCGCTGAGGTTGAAGTTATAGATCCGTGAACCCTGACCGTAGACCCAGTGACGGTCTGCCCGTAGATACGTGGCAACGGGCTTGTTCTTAATCTGGGCGCGCAGCATTTCCTGGCGGCGATTGGCCTCCGGGATGTAGTAGTGATCGAAAGCGAATAGCAGCCCGCTAATCAGCAGGCTCATCACCACCACCGGCGCGGCTAACCGGTGAACACTCACGCCGCCGGCCTTAAAAGCTGTCACTTCGTTGTACTTGGTGAGAATGCCGAAGCAGATCAGCGAGGCGACCAACGTACCAATGGGCGTGAGCTGGTAAATCAGGCTCGGCGCCAGATTCCAGAGATAGTTCACCATGGTGGGCATGCCGATGTTGTTCTTGATCATGTCGCCCAACAGCTCAAAGAACGTGAAGACTTCAATCAGCGCGACCAAAGCGACTAACAGCACACAGAGATAGAAGAGGAACGTGTTTAATACATAGCCGTCGATGAGCATGGGGCGAAGCCAGAAGCCTTGCAGACCCGACTTGGCTTTGACGGACGGCACGCCGGTATTCATCAGTTTGGTTGCCCATTTCACGATGGGCTGCGTTACGCTCTTGAACCACGCGATGAGATCGCGGTCACCTGGATGTTCCAAGCGCAACAGCAGAACGGCGCCGATTACGGCGAATACCGCGTCTGGTGTCCAAACCGCGACGGGCACCGGAAGGCTGCCTTTCTTCGCCATGTTAATCAAGGTAGCCAGCGCCAGGTAATACAAAAACGCCACCAGCACGGTAAGGATAAAGGCCGCCGACTTGCCGCCCTTGCGCGAAGAAACGCCCAGCGGAATGCCCACCATGGCGAGAAGAATGCACGCGAGCGGTAGCGAAAAACGCTCGTGGAATTCGATAGCGGCGTTGACGTAATCAGGCCGCGCCAAATCATGCTGGTGGAAAACAAGCTTATATAGCGGCCCGGTATCCATCTCCTGCACCGTCCGGTTCACCTGTAGCTCTTCCTGCGTCTGCGCTTGTAGCACCTGAAACTGCTGCGGCGCAACCGTGGTGATCACCTTGCCTTCTTTATTCCGTTCCGTGGAACGGAAATCGCGCATGTCCAGAACGATGCGGTTGTGAACGGGATCAGGATGCGGAATGGCCTCCTGCGCGATGATGATGCGCGGACCTGCGCCCCGGTCTTTACCCTGCTGTTCCAACTTTTCAGGCGTGGTCACGTCCGCGATGAAGACTTGACGCCAGATCACTTGCGGACCCGATGACTCCACGTCGCCAACGTAGAGCACGGTATCCGGAAATTGTTCATCGAAGATCCGCGATTCGATGTTTCCTGTCAATTGCGCGGCCGCGAACGTACGCGCCATCTTGGTTTCGAGGTGGAGTGAAAGCGGCGTCAGCCAAAGCGATGCAAGCGCCGTGACCACCATGGCAAAGAATGAAAAGAGCAACACCGGGCGCGCAACATTAGCACTGGAGATGCCGGAAGCCCGCATGGCGATGATCTCGTTATCGGCGGACATACGGCTCAGCCCAAGCAGGATGCCCACCAACACACCCAACGGCAGAGCGAAGGGAAGGGTCTGGGGTAGGGCATATAGCAACAGCTTGGCCACCACGGTGGCGGGCGCCGAGCTTTTTACCAGCAAAGCCGAAAGCCGTTCAATCGGGCGTAGGAACAGCACGAAGACGAACAGCAAGGTGCCTAACGCCCCGCCAACGAAGACTTCCTTGAATATGGCTCTGCTCAGTATCCGCATGACGCTACTGTTGAGCGACCAAAGCGGGAGGCGGAACTACAGGGAGCTTGCCGGGTTCGTCTTCAGCGCGGGCGAGATCAATACTGTCAAATAACAAGGACGGGCAAATCACGGTTGATGTGGTGGCCTCCGGAGAAGCGTCTGCATAGTTAAAACTGGAGCCATTGTTCACATAATTGAAGACGTATGGGCGGTCGGAAGCGAGTGCGATGTCCCGCAAATCTTTTGCGCTGAACTCCCTAAAACGAACGCCACGCACCAATTCTTCATGCCCATCGGGGTACAGCCGATATGCCAGCAGTGGAGGGTTGAGCGTACGCGCAAATCCACCCTTTTGAAGCTGCCTACCCAAACTCTGTAGCTCGCTGATGCTGGCCGTGGAGGGAAAATCGAGGCGGCGCAAGATGATACCGTACTTCAAACCGGCTGCTTTTGCTTTCTCAAGCAGCTTGTCCCGCATTTCTTTTTCAGATACCGTCTGGCTGGCTTGTACAAAGAGATTGCCGATGACGGGCGCTTCCGTGCCAAAGCCGTCCGGCAGACGCCCGTGGCCGTTTGAGGCATTAAAATCGCGGACCGGTTCGCGGCTCGCCAAAAATCCTTTTAGCGTGCCCTTGTCCACCAGCGTGACCTGCTCGGCCGGAACACCTTCGTCATCCACCTGATAGTGGCCGGCTAGCGGCACGCCATTAAACTGCTCCTGCAGCGGGTTGTCGGAAATAGTCAGCCAATCCGGGACAACTTTTGCGCCTAACCTGGCGGCCCAAACGCTTTCGAGCACCTCGCCGCGATTGGATCCGCCGGGGGGCGCGAGCGGCCGGCGATGGAGGCGCGCCGCATCCGCCATCATGGCCGCCATCATTTGCGCCGCGGCTTCCTGTTCAAATAAGACCGGTCCGCTGTAATCGGTAATCAGCGGGGCTTTTGTCAAAGCGTCGGTTTCGGTGGCCACGGTTTGCGCAAGTTTATCCACCTGATCCGCATTGGGAAATTGGGAGGGCTGCAAGACCGTAACGAATGCATGGTTCCATACACGGCTGCCATCGGTAGCTAATGCCGATGCGCGAATGCTAATGTCATCGAGATTTTGAGGAACACGAATCACCGTGCCTTCCGTGTTCACCAGACGGTACGTGGAAGCAATGGCGAGTAACCGGACACTGGAACCCATCACACTCGGGACGGAAACGAAACGGCTCGACACGCGCCGGAGCACATCCGCCCAATGCCGGGCGTCAATCGTGAGCGTTGCCGGAGGCTGCAAAATCTGTACGGGCTTTGCCGGAGCCAAATCCGGCGTCTTGTCCGGATCGGCAATCTCGCGCAAGGCATTCCGCTTGCGGGTGATTTGGTCAGCCGAGGCCTTATAAAGGGTGTCGGTCGCCATCCAAAAAGCGGTGCGTATCGCCAAATAGTCGTCGTCGATAGGCAGCATGCCGAAATGCGGCGTTCCGGAAAAAACAGAATTGGTGTTGTCGAATTTGTAGTCGCCTACTCGCACTGCAAGGCGCGGCGAACGCATGCGCAGCCGGTTAGAGGCAGTGATGCCACCCAGACTCGCGGAGATATAAAGCTGGTCCGCGTCTCCGGTTGTGTATTCAATGAAATAGGGCTTATCCAGATTATTCAACTGCAGGGTTTTGGAGCGCGCAATTTCATCGGTCATGGCGCGCAGTTGGACGTCTTTGTGAATATCAGACGTGGTATCAAACGCGCTCAGCGAGTTAACGGCACACGAAAGGGCAAGCGCGGTAGCTGCAGAACGAAGGATCTTCATTCACCCTCCGGACGTGGCAACAAGGGTTGCTTTTGCTGAGAGTTCTGTTTCTTTTGCGTCTCGATTTCAGAAACCAGGATGGCGGGAGAAACCGCCGAGACCGGTATGCTGCCCGATTCGGCGCCGCAATAGCCGTTGAAGACTTCCGATTTATCGGAAGTGGCGATGATTTTCTGAAAACTGGCCAGCGGCGTTCCCACAATATCGACGCCGCGTATCAGTTCATCTGGACGCCGGTCCGGAAAGACTCGGTAGACTACCAACGGCACTACGGTGAAAGCCTGGAGCCCTTGCCGGCCAGTGGTGGTGTAGCCGCTTGATACTTCCTCAAAGTAGAGGCCGTAAGGCTTTCCCTGCCGGCGAATCTCTTCTATCAACTGCGCGCGCAATTCCTCATTCGATACCTTTTTCGAGGATTCCACAATTAAGTTCGACTGGCGGGAGACAATCTCAAACCCAGGCTGGCGCCGCCCATGCCCATTCGACTGTACGAACTCGCCCACCGGCGAGCGGCTGAGCAGAAAAGTCTTGAGTACGCCGTCTTCCACCACTTTTACGGGCCGCGCCTTTACGCCTTCGTCGTCGTAATCGTAATGGCCTATCAGATCCGCACCTTGGTATTCCGTGCGAGTGGCGTCGAAATCGACACTGATGAAGCTAGGTAATACCTTGGTTCCCAGCATCTTGGTGAATGTTTGGCCTTCGGAAATATCTTTTTGGCGATGGCCTTCCACGCGGTGGCCGAAAATTTCATGAAAGAAAACCGCGGAGGCGCGGCCGGAGAGAATGGCCGGACAGACAATGGGTTCGGCCGGCGGAGCGTTCACCAAAGCATCCAGTTTATTCGCCAATTCGCCGACTTTCGCGCGTACCACGCCGTCCGCCGGCAGATGGCCAGGTTCAGAGGCTTCAATCGTGGCGAAGGTTTGCAACTGCATGCCGTCAGGCGCGACGGCGCCCCCTTCAATTTCCAAACGAAATAAGTTACTGCCAAGCTGGATTTTGGAGCCTTCGGTGTTGACGAAAGTGCGAATCTCGCGCGAAGCCCGGTAACTCACATTCGAGGCGATAATTTTAGGATGGCTTTTAAACTCCGCCGACCATGCCCGCAGCTTCACTGCCCAATCGGCGGCATTAAAGTGATAGGTTTCAGGCAACTTCGTATAAGTGACGGCTGGGTCAACGGAAAAGTCAGCGTCCGTCTGGCTTTGCTCAGCTAGCAACTGGTTGTCAGTTTTTAACTGAAGCCAGCGGCGGGCGCCAAGCTTATAAACCCGGTCCGACTCTGACCAGAGGGCACGGCGAATCTGGTTTGCATCGTCATCCAGGCTCAATGGCGTATTGACTGTGAAACGAATGCGCTGGCCCTTGAAGGGATGATAATTATCGAATTTCGGGCTTCCGATGCGGACGGTTGTATCCACGCCGCGCTCATGGTTGTGCACGTTGTTAACCAGCGCACCAAGCGAAGCGGATTCGGTATTGCTTTCCTCATCAGTCACCTCGTACGCCATGTAATAGGGAGGCGGATCGCCCTTCGCTTTCAGCCCGTCGAACTCACGAGTGAGTTCGCCCGATAGAATGCTCACCAGGTTACTCGGCGCCGTGGAAACATCGGCAGCCGCAAAAAGAGAGACACCCGCGAGGATTAGCGTTGAGGGCGCAAGCCACCAGCTTTGAGCCAATTTTGAGAATAACAACCGGGATATGCGGGCGTCCCGAGCCCGGCGAATTGTCAAGCGCAGCATAGTTGGTGCAAACTTTCGGTAAACGGCGCACGGGCCACGCCGCGTTCCGTAATAATAGCCGAAATATAACGGTTCGGGGTGACATCGAAAGCAGGGTTCGCCACTTTGATACCGTCTGGCGCTACGTGTACGCCTTGCACATGGGTGACTTCAGCCGCCGCGCGTTCTTCGATGGGAATTTCGTCGCCCGAAGCCAAGGTGAGATCGAGGGTGGAAACCGGAGCGGCCACGTAAAACGGAACATTATTCTCTTTGGCCAGAACCGCCACGCCGTAAGTACCAATTTTATTTGCCACGTCGCCATTGGCAGCGATGCGGTCAGCCCCCACCACCACACAGCCAATGCGCCCGCTCTTTAGGAAATGCCCCGCCATATTGTCGGTAATGAGCGTGGTTTCAATGCCGTCACGCTGCAACTCCCAAGCGGTGAGACGCGCGCCTTGCAAGAATGGGCGCGTTTCATCGGCAAAGACGTCTATTTTTTTACCCAACTGGACGGCAGCGCGGATCACGCCCAACGCCGTTCCGAAACCGGCTGTTGCCAGCGCTCCTGCATTGCAATGGGTCAGCACGGTTTTGCCATCTGGTACTAAAGGAGCGCCGAACGCGCCAATGGCCTGATTGATGGCGATGTCTTCTTCACGCACCTTTTGCGCTTCATCTACCAGCAACTGACGGATCACCGCAGCGTCCAGATGCTTGGCGCCTTCATACAACCGGCGCATGCGGTCAATGGCCCAGAACAGGTTTACCGCGGTAGGGCGCGTTTTTGCCAGAGTTTCGCAAATCACCGGCATATCCGTTTCCAGATTGTTGGATTGCAGCGCGCCGATAGCGACCCCCATGGCCGCCGCCACGCCGATGGCGGGAGCGCCGCGAATAATCATGTTGCGTATGGCGTCCGCCACTTCAACATAATTCCGGCAGGTGACGAAGAGGGTTTCTCGCGGCAGGCGCGTTTGATCGATCATCACGACCCCGGCGGGCGTCCATTCAATGGTTTCGATTGTTTGCGTTAAAACAGCGGTGTTCGTCATATCAAGAGTGAGGAGCGTATTTAGTGGCCATCGCGACTACTGAAGCCAGGTTGAATGCACCATGCATGATGGTGCCCGGAATGATGGAATTGGTGCGCGCCCGAACCCAGCCGAACGCGGCTCCGGCTAGTGCTATACAAACCGCATACTGCCAAGCATAGGCATATTCAGGGGCATGCAGCGCTCCAAAGATGGAGGCGGTGATTCCGATGCCGGCCATTGTTCCTAAGCTACGCGAGAGCAACGGCTGCACGAAGCCTCTGAAAAACATCTCTTCGAATAGTGGCGCGACGGTAACGGCCATGAGTCCGAATAGAGCCAGCATGCCAGGAGTCGCGGTCAAATCATCCAACGGAGACTTCACCTTTGGCGTTTGGATGAGCGAACCAACCACCGACAGCAAGAGTGCCAGCGCAACGCCGCAAATCACCGCCCAGATCGGGCTAAACGTGCTGGGCCGCCACCCAAGTGACGAAAAGACCGGGCGGTCATAACGGGTTTTAAAGGTGACCCAAAAACAGAGGTAGACAAAGATATAGAGTCCGAACTGGGTGGTCAGCAAGAATACCGGGTCCGTCTTGAGATCAGGCTTCGCTGAAATAAACAGGCCGGCAAATACCAGGAGGAGCACGATGGAGGCAAACAGAAGGCCCATCACCACAGCCAAATCGGAATAGCCCCAGAACGGCTCGCGCGCGGGCGGCTCAGGAATCGCAAACAGCGGCGGCGCTTCCAGCACCGTTTCCGGCAGCGAGTTTGGAATATCTTCAGGCAGCAGATCTTCAGGCGGCATGATCCGCCTTCATTATCTTTCGCAAGGCAGTAGCGGTATGGCTGCGGCGATTCTGCATGACTTCTTCCGGTGTTCCGTGGGCGACAATGTGGCCGCCCTGCTCGCCGCCCTCGGGTCCTAGGTCGATCAAATAATCGGCGCTTTTAATTACATCCAAATTGTGCTCAATCACCACTACTGTATTCCCTAGGTCTACAAGACGCTGCAACACGTCCAGCAAATGGCGTACGTCTTCAAAATGCAGGCCGGTGGTGGGCTCATCCAGCAGGTAAAACGTTTTTCCGGTCTGCCGCTTGCTTAGCTCTTTGGCCAGCTTGATGCGCTGGGCCTCGCCTCCGGAGAGCGTAGTCGATGACTGGCCCAGATGAATATAGCCCAGGCCGACTTCAGTTAAGGTTTTGAGCTTGGCGTGTACCTGCGGAATATTGGTGAGCAGTTCCAACGCTTCTTCCACCGTTGATTCCAACAGATCCGCAATGCTTTTGCCCTTGTACTTTACCTGCAGCGTTTCCAAGTTGTAACGCCGCCCGCGGCAGACGTCGCAAGTAACAAAAACATCCGGCAGAAAGTTCATCTCAATGCGCTTCAATCCATCGCCCTGGCAAGCTTCGCATCTGCCGCCCTTTACGTTGAAGCTGAAGCGGCCTGCCTTATAGCCGCGCTCGCGGGATTCGGGCAGCATGGCGTAAAGTTCGCGAATAGGCGTGAACATGCCGGTGTAGGTGGCCGGGTTCGAGCGCGGCGTCCGGCCGATGGGCGACTGGTCAATCTCTATGACCTTATCTATATTCTTGAGACCGGCGATTTCGTCATGCTCGCCCGGCGATGCGCTTGAGCCGTAGACTTCCTTCGCCAGAGCACGGTAAAGAATATCGTGTACTAACGTGGATTTTCCGCTACCGGAAACGCCTGTGACTACCGTGAATGTGCCGAGCGGAAAGGCGGCATCCACCTTTTTGAGGTTGTGTTCCCGTGCGCCCTTCACGATGACTTCGAGTCCGTTACCAGACCGGCGCACCAGCGGCATCGGAATGGATAATTTGCCCGAAAGGTATTCGCCGGTGAGTGATTGCGGAGACTGCATGATTTGCGCGGGTGTGCCGGAGGCCATCAAGCCGCCGCCTAAACGTCCGGCGCGCGGCCCCAGGTCAATGACGTAGTCGGCGCGTTCGATGGTTTCAGCATCGTGTTCGACCACCAAAACAGTGTTGCCTAGGTCCCGCAGGCGGTGCAGCGTGTCCAGCAGGCGACCGTTATCGCGCGGATGCAATCCGATGGAAGGCTCGTCTAGTACATAGAGCACGCCCCGCAGTTTCGAACCGATCTGAGTGGCCAAGCGAATGCGCTGCGCTTCGCCCCCGGAAAGGGTGGCGGAAGAACGATCAAGGCTGAGGTAATCGAGACCGACCTGCGCAAGAAATTCAAGCCGGTTATGAATTTCCTCCACGACGCGAGCCACCACTTTAGCCTCGCGGTCAGTAAATCGCCAGCCGCGCACTAACGGCAGCGCGCGCGCCAGAGACATGCCCGTAAACTCAGCGATAGAAATGCCCTTCACCTTCACGGCGAGGCTGGAGGGCTTCAAACGGCGGCCCTGGCAATCGGGACAAGTGGTGGGCGACATATATTCCATCAACCATTCCTTGTAACCCTCGCTCGCGCGGCTGTAGTTCTCCTCAAGCACGTTTAAGATGCCGGCAAACTGGCTGTTGCCATAGAGGAGCACGGTGCGCGTCTTCTTAGGCAAGTCTTCGAAGGGGATCGATAGATCGATGCCGAGTACCTCGGCGGCTTCAGCCAGGGCCGCGCTCATGTAAGACGATGTGGAGCCAGGCCCCAAGCCTCCATCCAGCAGCGGCTTTGAAGCGTCAGTAATGACTTTACCCGCGTCGAAGGCCCAGGTACTACCTACACCATGGCAAGTTTCGCAAGCGCCGTATGGGCTGTTAAAGGAGAACGAGCGCGGCTCGAGTTGCGGGATGCTGGTGCCATCGTTCGGGCAGGCAAGTTTTTCCGAATAGAGGCGCTCCTGGCCATCGATCACCGCAACAATGACTAATCCATCGGCCCACTTCAGCGCGGTTTGAATAGAGCTTTCGAGGCGCTGCTCGATTCCCTTCTTCACCACCAGGCGATCGATGACTACTTCGATGGTATGATTCTTGCGCTTATCGAGTTTGAGCGGCTCGTCTAAGGTTCTAAGCTCGCCGTCAATACGCGCGCGGAAGCCGCCTTTAGCAATGGCTTCCAGTTCTTTTTTGTACTCGCCTTTGCGCCCGCGCGCGATGGGCGCGAGGATCATGATGCGCTCATTCTGGTGCAAGCTGAAAACCTGGTCCAGAATTTGACCCGGTGACTGGCGCGCGATTTCGGCTCCGCACAACGGACAATGCGGAATGCCGACCGACGAGAAGAGCAGCCGCAGGTAATCATAGATTTCGGTAACGGTTCCGACCGTCGACCGTGGGCTGCGCGTGGTGGTTTTCTGCTCTATGGAGATGGCCGGACTTAGGCCGTCGATCGAATCGACATCGGGACGCTCCATTTGATCCAGGAACTGACGCGCGTAGGGCGAGAGCGTTTCCACATAGCGGCGCTGGCCCTCGGCATAGATGGTGTCAAAGGCAAGCGAGCTTTTGCCGGAACCACTCAATCCGGTGATCACGGTAAAGGTGTTACGCGGGATTTCGACGCTGATGTTCTTCAGGTTGTGCTGGCGGGCGCCATGCACGGTGATACGGTCTAGCATTCCGGGGCTATTTCTATTGTCGTTTACCGGGTTGCGGGCGACTAATCTAAACTAGATCTGAAGATATGCCGCAACTAAAATTCGATCACCCAGTACCGGAGTTGACCGAGGAAGAAGATGCCGAAACCCTGGCAACCATCGAAGAAGGCATCCAGCAACTGAATGCGGGACAGGGAATTCCCATCGAAGAACTCCGCAAAGAATTTGCTAAACGGTGTTCAAAGTAATCGTCTCTCCGCGCGCATGGCGTGATTTCTTTGAGATTTTCGACTATATCTCGGCTGACAGCCCAGAGGCCGCTGAACGGTTTTGTAACGCTCTGCTCAACCACACAGAGCTTTTATCGGCTTTTCCCAATATCGGCGCACCGGCAACAAAGTTCGTTGGAGTGCGATTTCTTCTGCATACACCAATCAGAATCTATTACCGTGTGGACCAACAGGAAAACACTATTGAGGTCATTCATTTCTGGCACACCTCACGCCGACCGCCGAAGCTTTAGACAGAAATAGTCAAATCAGGTCAACTGTAAACGCCGTAGGCGATGCGGCCGAGCACTTTTTCCACTGACCGAGCTTCCACGTCAGTATGCAACCGATCCAACGGCCGATCGCCTTCCAATGCCGGGTTCGGTGCTTGGAGCCAACGGGCTGCTTTGTCCGAGTCCTCGAACGTTTCCTTTGCCAACGTGAGAATTCGCGACAAACGTGCAATCCGTTGAGATTCTTCAGTGGCAAGCGAAGCGTTCACAACAGACAACTAATAGAATATAGAATACCGCCAAATGGCGCATGTCTGCTCAGCAGCACTTTGCGTTCTGGTATTTATGGCGATGGCGGCCATCCGAAAACGTTTTCCACTCCGCGGCGGAATGGCTTCGTTTCGTAAACTCCAGGTGCCGCGCGTAGGCCCTCTCGTCCGACAACTCGCGGGCTAGCGCGCTTAATAGCAAAAATATGCGCCGCAGTGTTTTCATACCACCTCAACCTCCATTTGCGACGGGACGAAGGGGGATTCAGAACTGACCGCCGGACGCGTGCCGCGCAGTAGGCCATACCAGACGCGAAAGGAATCGAGCAGAATAATAGTCACTAGCAACAGAAACACCCCGCAGACGACGGCATCCAGGCGCTCATTGAAGATGACGGCGCGCGTTTCCGGAATTTTCGCTGCTGCGATTTTGCCTGCCGCAATCGCGTTACTCAGCGCGGTGGCGTGCGACAAAAATCCTAGCTTGGGGCTGTCGGCAAAGATTTTTTCAAGGCCCGCCATAAAGGTCACCGTGACTAGCCACACCAGTGGAACAAGGGTAATCCACAAATAACGGGCGCGGTGCATCTTAATCAATACCGTGGTGGCAACGCAAAGGGCGATTGCACTGAGCAACTGGTTTGAGATGCCGAAGAGAGGCCACAGGGAATTGATGCCGCCCAGCGGATCAATCACGCCCTGATACAGGAAGTATCCCCAGGAGGCGACCACAATCGCGCTGGTGAGGAGCACTCCCGGCTTCCAACCGATTCTGCCAAGCGGCTTATAGACGTGCCCCAATAGGTCTTGCAACATAAAGCGCCCCACGCGCGTACCGGCATCAATGATGGTGAGGATGAAAAGCGCCTCAAACATGATGGCGAAGTGGTACCAAAATCCGAGGAGCGCGTTGCCGTTTAAGATATTGCCGAAGATTTGCGCCATGCCAAGGGCCAACGAGGGAGCGCCGCCGGTTCGCCCGAAGAGCGTGCTTTCGCCCACGCTGTGGGCCAGTTGAGCCATGCCGGCGGCGGTCACCGGAAAGCCCCAGTTGGTGATGGTCTCGACCGCGGCCTGCGGGCTGGCGCCGACCACGCCGGCAGGAGAATTCACCGCAAAGAAAACACCGGGATGGAGCGAAGCTGCGGCCACCATCGCCATAATGGCCACAAACCCTTCCAGCAGCATGGAACCGTATCCGATAGGCCAAGCGTGCCATTCTTTGGCGATCATCTTGGGAGTGGTGCCGGAAGAGATAAGCGCATGGAAGCCGGAGATAGCGCCGCACGCAATAGTAATAAAGCAGAAGGGAAACAGCTTACCCGCGAAGATGGGGCCCGTTCCATCAACAAAGCGCGTGAAGGGCGGCAACTCTAAACGCGGGTGCGTAAAGAGAATGCCCACAGCCAGCGAGAAGATCACGCCGAGCTTTACGAACGTGCTGAGGTAGTCGCGCGGAGCCAACACTAGCCATACAGGCAGCGCGCTGGCAAGAAATCCATAGAGAATAATTGCAAGCGTCAGCGCGACTCCGCTCAAAGTAAACCAGGCAGACCACTGCGGAGATCCCGCTACCAATTCACCGCCGTAAAGGCTCGCCAGCAACAAAATGAACCCAATAGCGGAGCATTCCAGCACTTTGGCCGGGCGCAAGAAACGCAGATAGATGCCCATGACCACGGCAATCGGAATGGTCATGGCGATGGTAAACGTTCCCCAGGGACTGCCTTTCAGCGCGTTGACGACCACCAAACCCACCACGGCCAGCAGCACGATCATAATCAAC
>DASXGT010000203.1:0-14651 GCA_036488895.1 Bryobacteraceae bacterium
TGGGGCTACGGAAAACGCAATCAATCCCAGACTCAAGTAGCTGGCTATTCTGGACATATTTACTCGTCTCAAGGCCACGGCGCCTCAGGAAACCTGAAATCCCTGGAGGCACTACGGCATTTTATCCGAACGCACCAATAATTGCTTGGATTACTCGACGAGTCCTTGAAAAATCCGGGCAGGCCAATACGATCTCTCGTCGGCATCTGCATGTTCAACGAAGTGCTTACGGCGAAGTGCCACTACGTCATTCAAACGGAACGTCATCATCGCCAACGTCATGCGTCAAGTTTTCGAACTTCGTATATTGATTCAAAAAGGCCAGCTTCACGCGCCCAGTCGGCCCATTGCGCTGCTTGGCCAGAATCAATTCAGCCGTCCCTTTTAGGCTCTCTTTATCCGGCCGGTAAACTTCTTCGCGGAAAATAAACGCCACCATGTCCGCATCCTGCTCGATACTTCCCGATTCACGCAAATCGCTCAGCATCGGCCGGTGATCGCCCGGTCGCGTCTCCGGCGCGCGGCTTAACTGCGAAAGCACCAGAAACGGCACCCGCAATTCCTTCGACATCAGCTTGAACCCGCGCGAGAGCGAGCTAATCTCCTGCACCCGGTTTTCAAACCGCCCGCGCCCCTGCATCAACTGCAGGTAATCCACAATCACCATGCCCAGGTCCTGCTCCGCCTGCAGCCGCCGCAGCTTCGAGTGAATATCCATCAGGTTAATGCCGGCCGTATCGTCTAAATAAAGCGGCGATTCGACGATTTCACCCAGCGCCCCTTGCAGCTTCCGCCGCTCTTCCTGATTCAGAAAGCCCGCGCGAAACTTCTGCTGATCCACCCGCGCCGAAGCGCAAATCATACGCGTCAGCAGCGATTCTTTCGACATTTCGAGCGAAAACACCGCCACCGCCTTGGGGTTTTTCGTCGTGACATGCTGCGCAATGTTCAACGCAAACGCCGTTTTCCCCATGGCCGGCCGCGCCGCCAGAATAATCAACTCGCCCTCGCGCAAGCCGCCCGTCATCTCATCAAATTTCAGAAAGCCGGTGCTGATGCCCTTGATGCGTTTGCTGGTATCGAGAAACGCATTGATGCCGCCCTCATATTCGGTAATGATCTGCGCCGGGCTGGCCAGGGAATTCTTCGACTGAACATCCCCCAGCTTCATGAACGCGTCTTCGGCCGCTCCCAAAATCTGGACCGGATTCTCTTCCGCGGCCATGCACCGATTAATGGTGTCCTGCGACACCATGATGATGCGCCGCAGCAGTGACTTTTCCCTGACGATGCTGACGTAGCTCTCCAGGTTGTGCAGCTGCGGCAGGCCGTCGTCGAGCGAAACCAGGTAGCTGAGGCCATCCACCGACTGCAGCTGGCCCAGCTTCATCAGCTCATTCGCTAGCGTGACGCGGTCGATTTTCTCATCCCGCTCATGCAGCTCGCTCATGCGCAGAAAAATACGCCGGTGCTTTTCGAGGCTGAAATCCTCCGGCGTCAACGTCCCCGCGACCTGGATAAACGCCGTGTCGCTGCTCATAATGGCGCCGAGCACGAAACGCTCCGCGTCTAAGTTGTCCGGAAGCGGACGGTCGAGACTGAGATCGCTAACTGGCATAACGTAACAACTTTGTTAACTTACCGGAAAACTCTGAGATCTTCAAGACACCGCTGCTGTGGGAAAGATCGGACCGAAAGCAGGCTCATGCAGTTGGCTACAGATAAATACAGATTTTCCACATGGATTTTCACAAGCGGATAAACCATTTTAACGTGAAATGTTTGAGGTCGATTTGCGACCCGGCGACTCGCGGAACCGGCACAGACGGAAAAGGCGGGCGCTCAGCGCTCCAGTTCCGCCTCCATCACGTTCGCGAGAATATCGTTGATGCGAGTGAGATGGCCTTCGCCTTTTCCTTTAAGCCACTCCAGGACGGCCGGGTCAAGGCGCACGCTGACCGGCACTTTGCGCGGTGGCAGGTCGCGCGCCCGGACCATGCGCGCGAGCTGATCATCCGTCAGCGGCGGGATGTCATCGAAGTTGATTTGGGAATCGTCCCCGGCCGCCTGCCGCGCCGCCGCCGCCTCGAAGCGCTTGATCTGGCTCTTAGTGAGCGGTTTGTTGAAAATATCTTCGGCCCTCACCCGGACTAGCCGCTCGGGCTGAGATGATGCGGATCGTTTCTTCGCCATTTTCATTTACTCCTTTGTGGATGTGAACCACCAGCAGCAGCGGTCCTCGGGGCAGCAGCCCGATTGCATGGCAGCGCTCCGCGCCGCTCTCGTCGACGCGGTCGAACTCCAGCACGAGCCCGCTGTCCTTGAACACCAGGGCGGCTTCGGCGAAATCGTAGCCGTGCTTGCGCCGGTTCGCCTTATTCTTCTGCTCGTCCCACTCAAACACCGTGCTCATGGTGTATATACACATTGTACTACGATTTGCATCTGAATCCCGCACCGTCCGCTCAGACGATAAGGACGCTGCTCGGAGTTGGAATGCCGTCAGCCCGGCGCGACCACGTGCGACCGGTGTCGGCTGATACGTACAGGTTGCCTCCCATGTCGGCGATCGCGGCTGCCGAGCCATGGACGGCAATGCAACCAGTGTCGGCTTTCCCGTTGAGCCATGTGGGCAAGCCGCCGGCGACCCTAACCAGTGGACCATGTTCATCCATCCCCCGGCGATAGATCGCGCCCTCCGGGGCGAAGGGATCAGTCGCTGCAGACACAAGTACGTCCTCGCCCGCGAACGCGACTGCGGAGCAATGCAAGGCATGAAGGCCCGCCTGTTCGATCACCCATGTCGCTCCACCGTTACTGCTGGTGCAGAGCCCAACTGCTGCCGCGGCCGCCACGGCGTCCGGACGGCTCGGGTGCGCGCGAACCTCATGGACGTCGCTATCGACGTCGATAGTGGGTTGCCAGGTGACGCCACCGTCCACCGATCGCGGAATACCGCCGACATGGACATTGGCGAGGAGCACCGCCCCATCCGAAGTTGCGGTGATGGAACGGATCCCGAGCGGCGGTCCGACGCGCTTACCGTTTATCACCGCAGAACCTGCGTACCACTGATCGCGTCCAGCGACCTCGTCGAAGCCGCGGAGTTGCTCGATCTCTCCGGCCGCGCTGACGCGCAAGACGTGTGCATCGTCGGTCCCGGCATAGATAACGTCGCCGACCGTCACACAACAAGCAAGATCAAACTCCGTCGTGGCGATCGTGCTCCATACGCCGCCCGGCGCGCGACGGTAAAGCGAGCGTCCATCGACAATAGCGAAGGCGCCGCCATGCCCGTCAGCGGCGAGCGTTCTCACCGAGTGGTTGGCGAGTTCTTGATCGCGCATCCCACTGGAGAAGACAAACACCCCCTCGCGCCAAGTAGCCACAAGTACCGTTGAACCCGTCACTTCTGCACGAACCTCCAACTTCTGAGCATATTCAAAACAAATGACACCCGCAAACGTCCGGCTGCTGAGATCCATAACTGCTCACGGTCAAAGTTCTATACGGTTAGGGAAGATTGGAATGATTACTGCCCGGTACTGACGACGGTGGCCGGATCGACGACCTCGATGTCGGCATAGCGCCTGAAATCGCCGGGGTTGAAGGTCAGGATCGAGGTGATGCCATGCACCTGCATGGCCGCGACCAACCGGGCGTCATAGGTCGACTTCCCTGAGACCTGGTACTCGAACACAAGGCGCTTCCACGCCGGATAGAGCGCCGGGGTCTCCCGCAGCACGGTGAAGAAGCGCTCCAGCCGCTCGATTTCCGTTCGCGCTGCGGCCGTGGACAACCCCAACCCATTGACATCGACCGGCCGCGTTGCCACCGTCCAGAACTCAATCAAATTTTGCGGTACGAGATAAAGGCGGCGGTTCTGTGATCGCAGCATTTCAATCGCGCCATCGGCGATGCGATGAAGCGGATGGTGGGGTTGCAGTGTGCGGACTAGCAGGTTGGTATCGACCAGCACGCGCGCCTATAACCGGTCAGGGTAGATGTTCTCGCGGCTGATCGCTTCATCGGACAGCAGCGGAGTCGTGCGGTCGTGACCTTCGGCCCAGGCATGAAACTGACGCACCCATTCTTCCGGCGTCAATTCATCCTGCAAGGATGCGGCCGGGGGCGCATAGTCTTCGAGTTCCTGGCGAAAAACCTGCTGTTGCAGCCAAGCTTCCGCGCTCAGCCCCGCGCGGACAGCTTGTTGCTGTATCCGGATTTCCAACTCGGGCGGCAGGGTCATGGACATGGGCTCTGGTTCCTTCGCTATCCTTTTCAGGATAAAGTATTTAAATTGAGTTGTCACGACTTCCAGCGAGACACGTCCGGCTGCGGATCTCGCCACGAGACTTACATATTGGTAGCCTTTTTGGCGGTCATGTAAACGAAAGCGCGCCAGGAATAGCAACATACGCCTACAAGCCAGTTGTGAGTCGCACAACTTAGAGATCTGGGTTTCTCGCGAACGCTCGTCGTCTGACAAAGGCTCCGCACTCTACCCTCTCGAACGATCCCGGCGATGAACGGTTGATAGCAGCCAGGATCTTCGCAAGGTGAGGTTCGATCAGCGGCCAGTGAACTGCCGAAAGAGATACCATGGCGATTTCCCGTCCTGCCAGGTTCTGCTCATAGCGTAGCGTCTGATCGCCCGTTACCAAAACCTCGAAGCCTGCGCTTTCCGCCGCGTCAAGGAGCTTGCCGTTCTTCAATCCAGCCCATATACGCAGCTGTGATGGTCTCGTGTTGATCAAGGTGCCGCCGCAACGTGTGCGGCATGTTTTCATCGAGCAGAACCTTCAAGACACTAACTGTTTACTGCGGGCGAAGGCGCGAATTCCGAGGATTGTGTCAAGAGAAAGGGTTGGGAAATCCGCATGTGTCTCCTCGATGGTGCGGCCCAATTCCTCCTCGACCAGAACCGTTTCCGGCTCGATACGCGTACCCTTGACGACCGGCCTGCCGCCCATTTTCCCAGGAATCTGCTCAACTAGATCGCATCCTTGCCATTCCATAAAGGCTCCTGCTGTATATGCACCCATTCTTCCGGCGTCAATTCATCCAACGGGTGAACTTCGGATTCGCGAACTTCTTTCATGTTGATACGACGTCATGCTTTCAAAACTCAGTTAACGGCCAGGAAGCGTTATTTTTCCCGGACCTGACGACAAAAAAATCCCAGCCGTATGTTTTGTACTGGAAACAGAGTCTTTTACTTCGAGTTGAAGCAGCGCTCCATGCGAAATAACATCTGCTTCAGTAGTCTGCTTAAAAACCAAAAAGATCCAGCCAGCTAGAACTCCTCCCGGCTGTATTGGTTCGAGCTTCCCAACGAGGCGACCCGATAGACTCGCAGCCATTTTCATTTTCTGCTCTGGGAAAGACAGGATTATGTCTTTGTCGCTTGGCAATGGCACTTCCGCAGTCTCAGTTTTTGAATTTGCAGTTATTCTTCCTACCCAATCAAGAGCTGAACTTTGTGGCCCATAGGGGTTAGAAACCATTGCATTCACCAGAACGATTAGTCTTCCGTGCCGATCAACACCACGCCAATAGCCGTCGATTCTGAGATTAAACTCTGGCTTCGCTAATCTAGCCTGAAGCGCGACCGTTTCAGCGTGGGCAGCCCGCCATGCCATAAAAACAGCCCCGAAAATAAAAATGCCTAGGATTATAGATAGATATAGTTTTCTATCCATAACTTTCCCCGTCCAACGTTCCCAGACAGCTATGATGACGAGGATTGCACCACCGAACCCGGTACCTCCAGCCCAACTTTGCCAGCGCCAAAAAACAGACGAAATGAAGGTCGCTAGATCCGAGAAAAAATCGCCCATTTAAATTTCCGTAAGGAAAGTCAATGGTACTCTGGCAGCTGCGCGGTTAGTCAAGTGATTTATTGCCGAGTCAGCTTGCTTAAAATCAATGACTTAGAAGGTGTCAATTCAAAACGAACCCCTCTGCGGCGTGCGGTCACAGCTCGTAAATAACTGATTATAAATAGTTTAGTTGCAAATCGCTTTTTTGCCCCTGCTATCCTGAAATAGAACCGCCGCAATGCCTGTCATGGCATCGCGGCGTTTTCCATTTCCACCGCACAAAGGACCAAAAAAATGTCAACCGCAAACCAAATCGCAGCCAACCAAGCCAACGCGCAACTCTCCACCGGTCCCAAAACCGAAACCGGAAAAACCGCCTCGTCGCAAAACAGCTGGAAGCACGGCCTCACCTTCGGCTCCTTCCGCGTCCTGAACACCGAAAGCCAGATGCAATACCAAGACTTCCTGCAAGACCTCGAATCCGAATACAACCCCGCCACACCCACCGAAGGCATCCTGGTGGAGCGCATGGCGCAACACCACTGGCTGCGCAACCGCGCGCTCCAATTCCAAACCCACTACATCGAATCCGGCGACGAAAGCAGCGCTACGCAGCTCAGCCTGTTCATGCGCTACGAGAGCATGCACGAACGCGCCTTCCACAAATGCCTCGCTGACCTGCTAAAGCTAAGAGCCGAAAAGCAAAAGCAGGAAATTGGCTTCGCTTCGCAAGCGCGCCAAGAAGAACTCCACCGCGTCAATCTCCGTTGCCGCGAAGGGCTGGCTGATTACCAGCAAACCCGTATTTCTTCCGTCAAATGCGACATCTATTGCCAGGAAAAGCGCCTCGAAACCGCCCTGGCTCGCGAAAACGGCGAGCTCGAAATGAAAAAAGCCGCCTAAATCGCCTCGAACAAACCCCGCAAGCCGCGACCTGCATCCAAAGTGTGTCTCCCGTTTCACCAAACGAACTAGTCTGTTTCGCAAAATGCGCCATTTCTTCGCCTTTTACCGCATAACCCGCCTTGCTATACTGCGGCTTGATGCTTACGCATTCTCACCTCATCCACCATCACCATTTCCAGATGGTTTAATTGGCGAGTCTGCGTTTCAATTTTCGAGTTAGGAACTGCAATCGGCCCGCCGCAAGGTGGGCTTTTTCGTGTTTATAAGGATCGGATAAATGAGTAGCGAAGTTTCCATAGTCAGCGGCAGCGAAATTCTCGACTTCAGTAAGGAAGGCGGCCTGATCGCTGCGGTCGTCCAAGACGCCAACACCCACCGCGTCCTGATGGTCGGCTACATGAATCGCGAGGCGTTCGACAAAACCGTCGCCACCGGCCACGTCACCTTCTTCAGCCGCTCGCGCCAAAAGCTTTGGACCAAAGGCGAAACCTCCGGCCATTACCTGATGTTCAAATCCGTCGCCACCGATTGCGATGCCGACGCGCTACTGGTGCAAGCCGAGCCCATCGGCCCCGGCGTTTGCCACAACGGTTTCGAGAGCTGCTTCTATCGCACCTGGGAAGACGGTCAATGGCTGGAAACGGAAGAGAAAGCCTATGACGCGGACGCGGTCTACGGAGCCAAATCGTGAAGCTCAAGCTCGGCATACCCAAGGGCAGCCTGGAAAACGCCACCATTGATCTGTTCCGCCGCGCCGGTTTCAACATCACCACCAGCAGCCGTAGTTACTACCCGTCCATCGACGACCCTGAAATCGAATGCATGCTGATCCGCGCTCAGGAAATGGCGCGTTATGTCGAAGACGGCGTGCTGGACGCCGGGCTCACCGGCCGCGATTGGGTCGAAGAAAATGAGGCGCACGTCGAAACCGTTGCCGACCTCATCTATGCCAAACAGAGTTTCGGAAAAGTGCGCTGGGTTCTGGCCGCGCCGGAAGCCTCGCCTTACAAAACAGTGGAGGATCTGCGCGGCAAAATTATCGCCACGGAACTGGTCTCCACCACCCAGCGCTACCTCGCCGGCAAAGGCGTGAAGGCCCGCGTGGAGTTCAGTTGGGGAGCTACCGAAGTGAAGCCGCCCGATCTGGCCGACGCGATTGTCGAAGTCACCGAGACCGGCTCCTCTTTGCGCGCCAACAAACTGCGCATTATTGAGACCGTGCTGGAATCGAATACCCAGCTCATCGCCAATACCGAAGCCTGGCAGGACGAGTGGAAGCGCCGCAAATTGGAAGACATCAAAATGCTCCTCGAAGGCGCCATGAACGCGCTGGGCAAAGTGGGTTTATTGATGAACGTAAAGCGCGACAATCTGTCCGCGGTGCTGGGCCTCTTGCCCGCTTTGAAGAACCCCACTATTTCGCAGCTCAGTGACGACTCGTGGGTGGCGATCAACACGATTCTCGAAGAGTTGACAGTTCGCAACATTATTCCCCGTTTGAAAGAAGCGGGCGCGCAAGGCATCGTGGAATATCCCCTGAACAAGATTGTGATGTAGGCGCAGCGTGATTCAAATTCTCCATCTCGCGGACCATTTCTCAGCCCAGGCTGGCGTCCCCAAAGACACGCAGGTGGAAGATACCGTCCGTCCAATCATCGAAGCGGTTCGCCGTGAGGGTGATGCGGCGCTTCTGCATTATGCTCGCCAATTTGACCGGTTGGGCGATACTCCCATGCGTATTGGCGCGGAAGAACTCGCCGCAGCCGGCCAAGCGCTTGCTCCCGCCGTGCGCGCGGCCGCCGAAACTGCCATTCAAAACATTCGCCAGTTCTCCCAAGCGCAGTTGCCGCGCGAGCGTTTTGAAGAATTTTCACCCGGCCGCAAACTGGGTTGGATCGTGCGCCCGCTCAGCGCTGTGGGCTGCTATGTTCCATCGGGGCGCTATCCGCTGCCGTCTACCTTATTAATGACCGCCGTGTTGGCCCAAACCGCCGGCGTGCCGCGCATCTGCGTGACCTCGCCGAAACCGTCGATAGAGATCCTGGGTTGTGCGCACCTGCTCGGGATTACCGAGTTCTACCGCGTCGGCGGCGCGCAGGCCATCGCGGCCATGGCTTTCGGCACCGCAACCATTCCGCGCGTCGATCGAATTGTCGGTCCCGGCAACGCTTATGTCGCCGCTGCTAAGAAGCTCCTGGCGGGCGACGTGGGTATTGATTTTCTCGCCGGTCCGACGGAGATTTTAATCCTGGCCGCCGATGGCGACGCGCGTGTAATCGCCGCCGACATGCTGGCGCAAGCCGAGCACGATCCCACCGCCAGCGCCATGCTCTACACAACTTCTGAAACGCTAGCGCAGGCGGTCTCCATCGAGCTCGAACGCCAGTTAGCCACCTTGCCTACCGCCGATATTGCGCGCCAATCGATTGACGGCAGCAGCCGCATTGTTGTATTCGCGGATATGGATCAAGCCGTCGCGGCCGCCAATGCACAAGCCCCGGAACATCTCAGCCTGCATCACCCGGAGCTGCTGCCCAAAATTGTGAATGCCGGAACCGTGTTCTTAGGCCAGAATTCGCCGGAATCCGCCGGCGATTATGCCGCCGGGCCCAGCCACGTTTTGCCCACCGGCGGCGCTGCCCGTTTGCGCGGTGGTCTTTCGGCGGCCGATTTTGTCAAGGTGATCGCCATTCAGCAATTTTCAGCACCCGCGCTGGCGCAGCTTGCTCCGGCAATTACAACGCTCGCCCGGGCGGAAGGTCTTGAGGCGCATGCCCGCGCCGTGGAGGTTCGTTCTGTCAGTTAACCCAACTATCGAAACCGCGCCGGAAACGACGCAGAAAATATTGACGCCGCGGCGCGCTGTCCTGGACATGGCGCCGTATCACCCGCCCACCGGCGCGCGCCGCAATAAGCTGCGGCTCGATTTTAACGAGAATACCGTCGGCGCGCCCGAGCATGTCATCGATTTCATCAAACGCTATCTCACTGCGGCCGATCTCAGCATGTATCCCGAATACACGAACGCGCTGGAAGATCTGTCGAAGCACTTTGGAGTTAGCGAAGCAGAATTGACGCTGACCAACGGCACTGACGAAGCAATTCATCTCCTCATCGGTACCTATGTCGAGGAGGGCGACGAAGTCATTATGCTGCGCCCTTCTTATGCCATGTATAAGTTTTACAGCCAGCTTGGCGGCGCAAACATTCAGGAACTCGACTACCGGCCTGAAACATTTGCCTTTCCGCTGGAAGAGCTGCTCGATAAAATCACGCCTTCCACGCGCGCGGTTCTGGTCAGCAATCCCAACAATCCTACGGGCACCGGCATCAACCTTGCCGCGATAGAAAAAATTCTGAAGAAGGCTACTCACGCAGCCGTGCTGATTGACGAGGCCTATTACGAATTCAGCGGCGTGACCGCGCTGGGGTTGCTTGCCAGATATTCGAATCTGTTTGTCAGCCGGACATTTTCCAAAGTGTACGGAATGGCCGCCATGCGTTGCGGCTGCCTGTTTTCGCGCGCCGAGAATATGGCGCATGTACGCAAAGCGCAATCGCCATATAGCGTGAACGCTGTGGCTGTCATGGCCGCGCGCATAGCCGTGCAAGATCGCAAGTTCGTGGAAGACTACGTGCTTGAAGTGCTCACCGCCCGCGAACTGCTTTACGTCGGCTTGGAACTCTTGAACATTCCCTACACGGAGAGCCAGGCGAACTTTGTGCTGATGCATATGGGTGACCGTTGTATTCCCGTGCGCGACGAACTACGCAACCGGGGCGTATTAACTCGCGACCGCAGTTATGAAATTCCAGGGGCACTGCGCGTGACCGTGGGAACGCGCGATCAGATCCGGCGCTTCTTAGACGAATTGGAGCAAATTTGGTAAAGCCTGACGTCATTGTTTTTGATATGGACGGCGTCCTGGTGGAAGTGATGCAGTCCTATCGCGAGACCATTCGCGAAACCGTCCGTCACTTCACCGGAGAGTTGGTCTCGCATGACCAGATTCAAGATTTTAAAAATGCCGGCGGCTGGAATAATGACTGGTTGCTGTCGCACCGCTTGATCACCGATCATGGCGGCAAAGCCGAGTACGCCACCGTAGTGGATTATTTCAACCAGATCTTTTTCGGCGAAAACGGTAACGGTCTCATCACCAAAGAGCAATGGATGCCGCGCGCTGGCCTGCTGGAAGGCTTGGCTAAAACTGCGTCGTTGGCTATTTTCACCGGCCGCGTGAAATATGAGGCGGACGTCACGCTCGGGCGTTATGCTTCCACCATCCCGTTTGATCCGATTGTGACCGATGACAGCGTATCTTCTCCTAAACCTGCACCGGATGGCCTGCAACTAATTCAAAAGCAATTCCCCCAGAAGCAGCTTTGGTATTTGGGCGACACGGTGGACGATGCGCGCAGTTCACAAGCGGCGGGCGTGCCGTTTATCGGTGTGTCCACGCCGCACAATCCACGGCATAAAGAGATTACTGCAAGCTTGCTGCAACTAGGCGCCTTCACTGTGATTTCTGATATCAACGAGTTGCCGGGGCTGCTATAAACTTATGCGCGAAGCTTCTCTGGAACGCAACACTAAAGAAACCCAAATCTCAGGTTCGCTTGTCATCGAAGGCGGCGGCACTTATGAGATTTCAACCGGCATTCGTTTCCTCGATCACATGCTGGAGTTGTTCGCAAAACACGGCGGCTTTGATCTCAAGCTGACAGCCAAAGGCGATTTGGATGTGGATCAGCATCACACCGTGGAAGACACAGGCATCGTCTTAGGCGATTTGTTTGCAAAAGCGCTGGGCGACCGCCGCGGCATCAATCGTGCCGGCTATTTCGTTCAGACTATGGATGAATCGCTGGCCGTGGTGGCCGTGGATTTGGGTGGCCGTCCAGCGTTGGTCTATGACCAGCAGGTAGATGTAGTGCATGTGGGTGATCTGCAAACCGAGCTGCTAGAGGATTTCTTTGATGGGTTTGCTAATCATGCTGGTGCTAATGTTCATGCCAAGGTGATGTATGGCCGCTCAAACCATCACAAAATAGAAGCTATCTTCAAATGCTTCGCGCGAGCGATGCGCTATGCCTGTTCAACTGACGAGCGCTTGAAAGATCAGCTTCCGTCAACGAAGGGCCTACTCTAATGACTGATTCATTTTCTTGCCAAGATTGCCTGCTTAAACCTTCACAAGATAGAAGCCGTGGGGCAGCCAATCGTGGCTGCAGCCGCCTTTCCAGGCGGCTCAACAGGCACAAATGCTGACAACCATAGTCGATTACGGCGCAGGCAACATACGCAGCGTGCAGAACACGCTCGACGAACTTGGCGCGCCTTATCACGTGACTAAGGACCCTGTGGAAGTGGGCGCGGCGGGTAGGGTGATTCTTCCAGGCGTGGGCCATTTCGGACAAATGATGCAAGCGATTGATCAGCTGCAATTGCGCGAGCCGCTGCTCAATCGAATTGCAGCGGGCGTACCGTTCCTCGGTATCTGCATCGGCTTGCAATGCCTGTTTGAAGCCAGCGAAGAATCTCCCGGCTCGCGGGGATTGGCGATTTTCCCAGGCGTGGTGAAGCGCTTCGTAGGCGACGCGCGCATTCCCCACATGGGCTGGAATTCGCTCACCCGGCTGAAACCCAGCAGTCTGCTGGCAGGGCTTCCCGAAGATTCATTCACTTACTTTGCGCACAGCTTCTACGCGCCGCTGAATGCAGCGACTGCAGCAAGCTGCACTTACACTCAGTCTTACTCCGCGGTACTGGAGCAAGCCAATATTCACGCAGTTCAATTTCATCCGGAAAAGTCAGGGCCCGTGGGTTTACACGTGGTTCAGAACTTCCTCAAAATTTAAATGCTGGCAAAACGCATTATTCCTTGTCTCGATGTTACCGGCGGCCGCGTCGTGAAGGGCGTTAACTTTATCGGCCTGCGCGACGCGGGCGATCCGGTTGAGCTCGCCGAGCGCTATAACTTGCAGGGTGCCGACGAACTGGTGTTTCTGGATATTACGGCTTCGAGCGACGCTCGCGAAATCATGGCGGACCTAGTGGCGCGAACCGCGCGCCGAGTGTTTATTCCGCTGACGGTGGGAGGCGGCATTCGCAGCGTGGCCGACGCGCGCAAAATTATTTTGGCGGGCGCTGACAAGGTGAGCATCAACACCGCCGCTGTGCGCCGTCCTGAATTAATCAGCGAGCTCAGCCAGGAATTCGGAGCCCAAGCCGTCGTGTTAGCCATTGATGCGCGCCGCTCCGCCGAAGGTAAATGGAATGTCTACACCAAGGGCGGACGGCACGACGAAGGTATTGATGCGATCGAATGGGCCGCGCGCGGCGAAGCCCTGGGGGCGGGGGAGATCCTACTCACTTCTATGGATACCGACGGCGTGCAAACCGGCTTCGATTGCCCGCTGACAAAAGCGGCTTCGCTTGCCACCACCATTCCGATTATTGCTTCCGGCGGCGCGGGCAGTCCACAAGATTTCGTGACCGTTCTCACCGAAGGCTGCGCCGATGCCGCTTTGGCTGCCTCGGTTTTCCATTACGGCAAATACACCGTCACCGATTTGAAGCGCGCGCTGGCTGAAGCGCAAGTCCCCGTGAGGCCCGCCGCATGATTATTCCCTGTATAGATTTGATGGACGGCAAAGTGGTACAGCTTGTCCAAGGCCGCGAGAAAGCGCTCGAAGGCAAATCTCTGGATGAGATGTTGCAAATGTTCGAAGGCTTTCCGCACATCCAAGTAATTGACCTGGACGCCGCGATCGGGCAGGGATCGAATGACGATCTGGTGGAGTACCTGGCCCGGCGCGCCACCATTCGTGTGGGCGGCGGTGTCCGCACGATGGAGCGGGCGGAAACGCTGCTGGCGCAAGGCGCGTATCGTGTGATCGTGGGCACAGCGGCTTTTTCATCTGATGGCCCGAATACGGCTTTCCTCGAAGCGCTAGCGGCAAAAATCGGACCGCACAATATCACGCTGGCGCTCGATAGCAAAGACGGCCGCATCGTGGTCAAAGGCTGGCGCGAAGCCACGCAATACACGGCAGTCGAGATGGCCGCCCAATTGGAACCGTACTGCTCTGGTTTTCTTTGCACTTATGTGGACAAGGAAGGCATGATGCAAGGCACTGATCTCGATTGGTTCCGCAGCTTGCGACGGGCCACTCAACACGAACTGGTGGCAGCCGGCGGAATCACTACACTGGAAGATATCGAAGCTCTGACAGCGATGGACATTCATTGCGCTATCGGCATGTCTATCTATACCGGTCGCCTTAAGTTGGAAGACTTACGAAAGTTACCTTCGGCCACCCGGTAAACGTCTCTAGATTGAATAATCTGAATAGAGGTGAAATCGAAATGAAATGGAATCTGAACCGATGGCTAGCGGTATCCGGCGTGTTGGTCGGGTCCGCTGCATTACTCATGGCGGCGCTGGACACATCGGACGTGAAGAACGTCATAACCGGCACGGCGGCATTCACAAGCTACAAGGAGGAAAAGCCAGGCACCTTGCGTAAAATCACCGTGGCTGATCTTCCGAAACCCACTAAAGGCGTTGCCAACCAGCCCAAACTGGTGGCCAAACCGTCCGATGCATGGCCGCAAGCTCCCCAGGGATTCAAAGTTGAACTTTACGCCGAACAGTTAGAGGGTCCGCGTGAGATCCGCGCCGCTCCGAACGGCGATCTGTTTGTTTCCGAGAGCACCGCCGGCACTGTCGAAGTTTTTCGCGGCATCGGCAGCGACGGAAAGCCGAAGGAGAAATCAACCTTTGCCACTGGCCTGAGGAATAATTTCGGCATCGCGTTTTATCCGCTCGGCGCAAATCCGAAGTGGGTTTATTTCGCCAACACAAATTCGGTAATCCGCTACGCCTATCACAACGGCGACTTGAAAGCCACCGGCCA
>DASXGT010000220.1:0-70736 GCA_036488895.1 Bryobacteraceae bacterium
CCCATGGCCCATCTCCAATGCAGCGCCACCGGCTGCGGCACTACCTTAGACCTTCACCACCGCGCCCACTCATGCCCCAAATGCGGAGAACTGCTTGAAGTCGTCATTGACCCGCCGCAAGAAGACCCCGCCGCGCTCAAACAGCGCTGGCTGAACCGCCGCCTGTCTTACGACTTGCGCGACACCAGCGGTGTCTGGCGTTTTCGCGAATTTCTACCGGATTGCTACGGCCCTGAGGGCGTTATCACCCTCTCCGAGGGCAACGTGCCGCTGGTGCGCGCGCAAAAATCCGCAGCCTGGGTTGGCCTTCAGCATCTTTCCTTCAAGCATCTAGGCTGGAATCCCACCGGATCTTTTAAAGATCTCGGTATGACCGCCGGAATCACGGAAGCCAAATTCGTCGGCGCAACAGCGGTCGCTTGCGCCTCCACCGGCAATACGGCGGCCTCCCTGGCGGCGTATGCGGCCCGCGCCGGTGTCATCGGACGCGTCTATCTTCCTGCCGGCCAAACATCGCAAAACAAGCTGGCGCAAGCCCTCGATTTTGGCGCCGAACTGGTGGAAATCGACGGCAGCTTTGACGACGCGCTCAACACACTCCTCAACAGTTCCGACCCTAGCCTCTACTTCCTCAATTCCATCAACCCATTCCGCATCGAAGGCCAGAAGACCGCGATGTTTGAGTTGCTGGAACAGCTCCTCTGGCAGCCTCCCGATTATCTGGTGGTGCCCGGCGGCAATCTCGGCAATTCATCAGCATTCGGCAAGGCGTTTATCGAGCTTAAAAAATACGGCTTCATCGACAAAGTGCCGCGCATCGTCATCGTGCAAGCCCATGGAGCGAACCCGCTGGCGCGTATGTGGGAGTCCGGCGCGGCCGAACTCGAAGCCGTGGCGCATCCGGAGACCGATGCCACCGCCATCCGCATTGGCAACCCGCGTTCCTGGCGCAAGTCATTGCAAGGCGTACGCTTCACAAATGGCTTTGTCATGGATGTAACCGACGAAGAAATCGGCGAGGCGAAAGCCATGATCGGCCGAGACGGCATCGGTTGCGAACCCGCGTCCGCTACCACGTTGGCTGGCATCCGCAAGCTTACCGCCGCCGGCAAACTGGAACGCGACGCCCGGGTCGTGGCCATCTTGACGGGACACGTGCTGAAAGACACCGACTACATCGTTAAAGCTCAAAAGAAAATACAGAGCGCGGAACGGAGTCGATGAGTAAGCCGGTTTTTGAGATCCGCGTTCCGGCATCGATTGCCAATCTTGGACCGGGCTTCGACACGCTGGCCGTAGCCGTGCAACTTTACCTGCAGCTGTCCGTCAAGTTCGTGGAGGGCCGAAATCAACTGCGCTTTGAATTCCCCGATTGCCCGCTCGACGGTGAAAATTACATCGAGCGCGCCTTCCTCTTCGTCGCGCATCAAAGCGACGCCGGTTTTCCTTCACTGCATGTGGAGGTGCATAGCGAAATCCCCATGCGCAGCGGTTTGGGCAGCAGCGCCGCCGCGACTGTGGCCGGGCTGCGGCTCTATGAGGCGGTGGCCGGTCCCCTGCCCGCGCAAGGTCTTCTAAATGCCGCTTGCGCGCTCGAAGGGCACCCCGATAACGTCGCCGCGGCCCTGCTCGGCGGCTTGACGGTCAGCTGTCAAATGCCGGACCGTTCCGCCTTCGCCGTCAAGGTGGAGTGGCCAGCCGCCGTGCGCTTTCTTGTATTGACGCCACGCTTCCCGCTTCCTACCTCGTCCTCGCGCGGCGCTGTGCCGGAAATTCTCACGCGCGAAGATGCCGTGTTCAACCTGCAGCGCGTAGCGTTGCTCCTGCAAGCGATACAAACCGGCAATTATTCGGTATTAAGAGAAGCGCTGCAAGACCGCATGCATCAGCCTTACCGGCAAAAATTAGTGCCAGGGCTGGCGGAAGCTCTGGCCTTGCAACATGCCGATCTCTTGGGTGTCTGTCTAGGCGGAGCAGGCCCCTCCATCGTGGCCTTGGCCGAACGCAATCTCGACGGAATCGAGCAATTGCTTGCGGCAGCTTTTGCGCCCACTGGGCTGCCGTTCACTATCCGCCGCTTAGCCGCGCATAATGGTCCGGCTTCTCACCGCGGACTCGTTACCGCAATCTTACCCAACTGACACTCCGCATGCACGGCGCGAACAGCTCGGTCCAGCATATCCAGCCGCACAATAATTCCAATCGTCAACTCGCTCGACCCCTGCGCAATGGCAATGATATTCGCTTCCTCCCGCGAGATCGCCGTGAAAATACGCCCAGCCAATCCAGGCACGCCGCGCATTCCTTCACCTACCACGGCCAGTAAACCCACGTTCTCGTCCACCTCAATCGGCTTTAAATAACCATGCGCCAGCTCAATCGACAAATTCGATTCCAAAACCTCCAGCGCCGCCGCTACATCCGTCTTGCGGATCAGAAAGCAAAAACTCTGCCGGTAGCTGGAGCTCGTGAATACCAAAATCTCCACGTTCGCCAGCGCCAAAGCATCCAACGCGCGCGCCATTAGCCGGGTCCCGCTCAGCACCGCATTGGCGGGCTCCATGGAAATCAGCGCCACGTTCGACATGGATGTCACCGCACGCGCGCCTTTGGGTTCGTCAAAGCTTGCAACAATCTTCGTCCCTGGCTTATGTGGCGCGAAACTATTTTTACTCCAAACGGGAATTTGCTTTTCCACTAGCGGAGCCAGCGTGCGCGGGTGCAGCACTTTCGCGCCGTTGTAGGCCAGCTCAGCGGCCTCCGCGTAGGTCACTTCGTCCAGCACCGCGACGTCCGCGACCAGCCGCGGATCGGCCGTCATAATGCCGTCCACATCGGTCCAGATCCATAACTCTTGCGCATCCATCGCCGCCGCCAGAATCGATGCCGAAAAATCAGACCCGCCGCGCCCCAGTGTTGTCGAACGCCCATCCGCCGTCGCGCCATTGAATCCCGTCACCACCGGCACAACGCCCGCCGACAAATCCGGCACTAGCCGCTCGGCACAACGCTCACGAGTGGCGTCCATATGAGGTGAGGCATTTCCGAACACTGCATCCGTGACAATCACGTCGCCGCCATTTACTGCGCGCGCGGGTACGCCCGTAGCCGCTAAATGTTGTGCCAGCAGCACCGCCGATAGACGCTCCCCGATGGCAATCGCTTCATCCACTGAACGCGGCGGCCGCTCGCCCAGCATCAAAATACCGTAGGCAATCCGCCGGAATTCACCTACCAGCGCTTCAATCTCAGACGCCGCCGCTCCCACATCGCCCAACAATTGCTTACCGGTTTCAAGATGCCTATCGAGCAGCGCTTGCACATTCGCGTCCACCGCCGCCCGGTCGTCCAACTCCGCGCGCCGCAACGTTTCCAGCAACAAGTCGGTCACTTTCGACATGGCCGACACAACCACGACTAACGGACACCGGACCGCCTGCTCAGCGATAATTTGCGCCGCCACGTGCATCCGCTCGGCGCTGCCCATACTGGTGCCGCCGAACTTCATCACTAATAAATTTTTCATTCGTTTGAACTAACTCACCGCTTACGCACCCGCGCGCGGCCTCTCCCACCAATTTACCTGTCCAGGCTTCTTCCTATTGCTTTCCCGCCTTCGCTGGCCGTTGGAACCTTTGCATCAAGTCCTGCATTTCGGCGGGCAGCCGCGCAGGATGCCGCTGCACATTGACGGCCCAGCCGCGAAGATCGAACGGCAACCCCCACATCAGTTCGCGTTTCGATGCGGTAGGCGGGCCGCCTGGTGTACCCGCGGACGGAATAGGCGCCGGCATTTGAAACGCGTAGAATGCGCCTCCTGCCAGTGCCCGATGAGGATACTGCCGCAGGTATCCGCAATTGTGATTTTCCAAAATAGCGCGTACAAAGCTGGTTCTCGGCCATGTGGCCGGCAAGCGCAGCATTAAAGACGCGATGACGTTTACGAGCAAACTGCGACGTGCTACCAGTGCAACACGGCGCTTCCAGCTAACCTCAGATGGACTAAAGCACTACGTCGACGCCGTTGCGACCAATCTCCAAGATCGTTGCGATTTTGCCCCGTTGATTAAAATCTACTCTTCACCCCGTGAAGGCGAACAGCGCTATTCACCCGCTGAAGTTGTGGAGGCGGTCCCAGTTGTGATCAGCGGAAACCCCAATAAAAATCGCATCTGCACGTCACATATTGAGCGGCAGAACGTGACCATGGGGACTCGCATTCGACGCCTCACCCGGCTGACCTGCGCTTTCAGCAAAAAGTACGAAAGCCACAAGGCCGCTATCGCTCTGCACTTCGCCTACTACAATTTTTGCCAGATCCACACCACTCTGCGCGTGACGCCCGCGATGGAGGCGAATATTACGGATCATGTGTGGACGATTGCAGAGCTTTTGGCATAACTTGCTGGTAATTTAATTGAGTGTCAGATCTTTTCATTAAGTATGAAGTCGGCTCTCCCTACGACGGACTGGAGCACAAATCGCCAAAGAGAGACGCAACAGGTCTTCTATTCGAGGGTATTCCCATTTACAAAATTTGGCTCGATCCACCGCTGGATGCCGAGCTATCGCTTCTACAAGGCACATGCACGCACATTGGGTTAACAAACCCTCCGAACACCTTGGCAGCTTCCCATTCTTCATATTCAGAAACGAGCAAGGCATGGAATTTAGAGTCCAGGCTCCAATGTGTTCGGTTAAATGGCAAGTAGAACGCTGGGGCGACGGTGACTCCAATATGTTCGTGTTTTTGCTTATTGAGCGTAGCTCTAGAATCGTTCGCACTATTACGTGCCTTGGTGTGCCATTAGACTTTCGGCGAACCTTGATAGCGCTCTGGTCATCAGGTGAACACGCCAGAGATCTGGAACCGCAGCGGCGGCTCGATAGAGCGATTATTTTTCGTGAGTCGATGCTGAATTACGCATATGCCCTTTGGACGTATAACCCTCACACGGACGAATTTGAACCAGTCAAACAGCCGAGTAAAACCAGCGATCCCGGGAGGCCACTTATATACACCCCTAGGACCATCGAACTTGCGCGAGGGGAACGAATTCAATTTACCCAGCAGAATGAAAAGCTTGGAATTGCCGCGCTTGAAATAGGCACGATCACGGAACTAGATTCGCGCGGCAACGGTGTTGTGGTGCTAGACCGTGGCAAACGAGAAATAAGGCTCAACTTCAATGAGCATCCGCACATCGACTATGCCTACGCCCTGTCACGGATTGGTGCGAAGCCTAGGGCGACTAAGCACATCGCGCTAGATGAAGAACCGGAAACTCCCTTGCGTTCCATCATGGTGAATGAACTCCTAGAGCCGCACGGTTACGTTTCCGTCGCTCGGGCAGCAGCATCAAGCTGACACACATTCTCCCCAAGAAGATCGCGTTTTTGTTCTTCCGAATTGCCTCATTCAATGTAATGGGGTGAGCTTCAGGTGTCGTAAATAGCGTGGCAGCATCGAATTCACTTTCGTTGCCCTCGATGCGTTCGGCAAGTGTTTTTGTCAGCGCAGACTCTGCCGCCTTCTCATCTTGTTCGATTGCGGTTAAAATCTGTTTCATATGATCTCCTTCGGTGAAATTTGACACGCAACAGACTTTGCGGTTTGTGCCACAAAGTGATGATTTCATTGACTGAATAACTATCCATTTTCGGAGCAACGCACGTCGGGACACCACCTGTGCCTGAGGATCCTTGCGCCTTCCGAATTCGATTCAAGTCGAATCGCAACTCCCATGGCGCCACTGATTAGCGGAAGAGTCCAGCGCGTTCACGCCTGCAAGCACGGATCGGTGCAGCGCCGCGCGGCTCCAGGCCTGCGCCGCCATCTGCACCGCATCCCACGGGCTGCCCAGCGGGGGGGTGTAGCTCAGATCGAGACTATTGAGATCTTCTACGGTCATGCCGTGATACAGCGCCGCCGCATAGATATCGATGCGTTTTGAGACCTCGGCGTCCCACGGGCCCAGCATTTGCGCGCCAAGCAGACGGCCGCTGCGGCGGTCGCCAGTGACGCTGATGCGCAAAGTTTGTGCGCCGGGGTAATAGGCCTTGTGATCGAAGGGATGACTTTCCACGGTGACAGGATCGAAGCCCGCCTGGGCAGCTTCCGCTTCACGAAGGCCCGTTCGCGCAATTGCCAGATCGAAGACCTTGACCACCTGCGTGCCGAGCGAACCCTCGAACGTGCGGCGGCCGCCGATGGCATTCTCGCCGGCGACGCGGCCCTGCTTATGCGCCGTCGTGCCGAGCGGGAGGTATGTATAGCGATTGAGGACGCGGTGCCAGGTCTCGACGCAATCGCCAGCGGCATAAATGTTAGGCAGGGCGGTTTCCATGCCCCGCGTCACGCGTAGCGCGCCGTGCAGTCCCGTGGCGAGACCGATGGCGCTGCCGATTTCGCTGTTCGGCCGCACGCCGGCCGCAACGATGACAATATCGGTGGTTACGACGGCGCGGTCGGTTTCAACAGCCAGCTGTTCACCCTGGGCGACGATGCCCTGGGCGGTTGTCGCGCTCTCGACGCGGACACCCTTGGCCCGTAAAGCTTCCTCGACGATCCGGCCAAAGCCGGTATCCGTCGTCGGCAGCACGGCTTGGGAGCGGCCGATAAGGGTCACATCCAAGCCGAGATGCGTGAGTGCGTCGGCCATTTCAAGGCCGATATAGCCGCTGCCAATGATGACGGCCGAGCGAACGGGGTGCGCTTGCAGATGTTCCTTGAGCCGTACACCGTCTTCCATCGTATGCAGGGCAAAGACGCCGCGTAAAGACAGGCCCGGCCAATCGGGCAGCACCGAGCGCGCGCCGGTTCCGATGAGAAGCTTGTCATAGGCCAGTTGTGTGCGCCCGCCATCCGGCCCCTCGATTTCGACGGTTTGCGCGCCGGCATTGATGGCGTGCGCCCAATGCTTTTTCATCAGCGTTATGCCTTCGAACTCCGTGCGGTGCGCGAGTTGACGAAGCTGTGGCGTCTCGCCACTGACATAAAAAGGCAAGCCGCAGACGCTGTAATTGGGGTAGTCGTCGGCCAGAACCAGCGTTATGTGCGTTTCCGGCGCAAGCTCGCGTACCCGCAGAGCGGCACTGATGCCGGCATCGCTACCGCCGATGATCACGAATTTCATGATGCCCTCAATGCTCCTGGCGACGGAAACCAATGACGGGTGCGGTTACAGGCCGCGCAGACGGAGAGCATGACCGGGACTTCGACCAGGACGCCGACGACGGTAGCAAGGGCCGCGCCCGAATCGGGCCCGAAGAGTGCAATGGCCGTGGCCACGGCCAGCTCGAAAAAGTTAGACGCGCCGATCAGCGCGCCCGGTGCGGCGACGGCATGCTCGACTTTAAGCCATTTCATCAGGCCGTAGGTGATGCCGGCGTTGAAGTAGACCTGCAGCGTAATCGGAATGGCGATCAGAAGTACATGCGAGAGCCGACCGGTGATGTTATCCGCCTGAAAGGCAAAGATGAAAACAAGCGTCGCCAGAAGCGCCGCAATCGTGACCGGCGCGAATTTCGGCAGCAGCACGCCTTCAAACCAGGCGCGGCCGTTCCGGCCGACCAGCAACGTGCGCAGCAGGGTGCCGGCGACAAGCGGCACGACGATAAAGACGATCACCGAAATCAGCAGCACCGCAAACGGCACGGTGAGCGAGGACGCGCCGTGAACGAGGAATTGCACGATCGGCACGAACAGCACCAGCATGATGAGGTCGTTGACGGAGACCTGGACGAGCGTGTAGGCCGGGTCGCCGTTCGTCAGATGGCTCCAGACGAAGACCATGGCCGTGCAGGGCGCCGCGGCTAATATGATGCAGCCGGCAATATACTGGTCCGCTTCGGCCGGCGTGATGAACGCCGCGAAGATGATCCGGAAGAAAGCCCAGGCGAGAAGCGCCATGGAGAAAGGCTTGATGACCCAGTTGACGAGCAGCGTCACCAGCAGCCCGGCGGGCCGCCGGCCGACATTCTTCAGCGACGAGAAATCGACCTTCATCATCATCGGCGTAATCATGAGCCAGATCAGAATGGCGATGACCACATTGATATGGCTGTCTTTGCCGAATTCCAGGCCGCGCAAGCCGCTTGTGACACCCGGCAACATCTTGCCCATAAAGATGCCCGCCGCCATGCAGAGCGCCACCCATAGAGAGAGGTAACGTTCGAAAAACCCCAGCCGCGCGGGTTTGGCCGACGAAGCTATCGTCTGTAACATGCTTACCTCCTTCACGAGCAACAGCCTGGCGCGCAGCAGCCTGCCGGCTTTACCGCACGGATGAAAGCACCCATGAATTTATCCGCGACGGCCGGTGCAATCGCGTCTACATCGACGCCCTGGCCGGTCAGGAACGTGCGCGCATCCTCGATGTCGTAAATGCGGGTCGGCTCGATCTCGATGGCCGCGAAGCCGGCCTTAGTCAACTTGTCCGTATATTCGGCGTCCTGCAGCGCGCCCGCGACACAGCCGACCCATAGCTCCATGTTGCGGCGGATTTCGGTAGGAACCTCGCCCCGCACCACCACATCAGACACGGCAAAGCGGCCGCCGGGCTTGAGGACGCGAAACGCCTCGCGCAAAACCTGGTCCTTGTCGCCGGACAGGTTGATAACGCAATTGGAAATAATCACGTCGACGCTGTTATCAGGGAGGGGGATATGCTCGATCTCGCCCGTCAGGAACTCGACGTTCTCGACGCCAGCCTTACGCTGATTTTCACGCGCGAGGGCGAGCATGTCGGCGGTCATGTCGAGGCCGTAAGCTTTGCCGGTCGGACCGACGCGGCGAGCCGAGAGCAATACATCGATGCCGCCGCCGGAGCCGAGGTCGAGAACCGTTTCGCCGGCGTTCAGTTTAGCCAGGGCAGTCGGATTGCCGCAGCCGAGCGAAGCCTTCAGCGCTTCTTCGGGGATCTGGCCCGCCTGGCTTTCATCATAGAGATTTGAGGTAATCGGGTCGCAGCATCCGTCCAGCAACGCCGCACTGGCACCGCAACAAGCGTTGCTGCCGCCGGCAGAGACGCGCCGCGCGGCCTCGCCATATTTTTCTTGCACGATTTCTTTCAGTTTCATGGTTGTCCATCCTTGTTAGGCATTTCAGAGTGTTCATTGACGAAGGCCGTCACCAGCCGCCGTATTTCATCGCGCGCCCGTCGCACGGCCAAGGGCCGTTCGCCGGGTTCTGTTTTCCGAGGATCTTCGAGCGGCCAGGTGGCGCGCCAGACGACGCCCGGAAAAATAGGACAAGAGCGTTCTTTCGTACGGTCACAGACCGTGATCGCATAGCTCACGCGCTGCCCGACGAAGGCGTCTATCGACTTTGGGTACTGTTCAGATATATCGATGCCGCATTCCGCCATGGCGGTCACGGCTTCCCGGCAAATCTCGGTAGCCGGTTCATAGCCGCCGCTGGCGATCTCGAAATGGTCCCCGGCCATGTCGCGCAGAAAACCTTCCGCCATTTGCGTCCGGCAAGCATTCGATCCGCACAAAAACAGAACCTTCGGCTTGAGCATCTTCATTACCCGCAGAGTTGGACAATGGCCTTCGGTTCGATGGCCTTGTTGCGGGTACAGCATTCCGCATAGAGGAAGCCGAGCAATTCCTGCAGGACATCGGCGTTCGCCGAGTACCAGAGGAAGGTGCTTTCGCGCCGCATCTTCACCAATTCCTCGTTCTTCAGCTTGTCGAGGTGATGGGAAAGAGTGGAGGCGGGAATATCAAGCTCCGCGCCAATGTCGCCGGCGATCAGCCCTTGGGGGTGCGCCGCCAGCAGAAGACGCATGATACGGAGGCGCGGCTCCGTTCCCATCGCAGAAAACATGTCGGCATACCGCGCCACATCCGGTTCATTTTTAACTTTTGCCATCACTCCCACTCTTGGTTGTCGAGGGCATCGAAGGAACAGAGTAAACACCCTTCGGACGCCTGGTTCTTAAGTTCAAGCAGGACGGCGTCCGTCAAAATGTGATCCATATTGAGGAAAGATTTCGAGCGCTCGCGCTGACCGTCTTGTTCCATATTTCTATAATTGCCGAATTATAAAACCCTGTCAAGGGATGGAAGGAATTTTTTAAGCGCTTAGCAGCTAGATTCCGATCCGCTCGATCTTATCGAGCGTGATCTCGTCTGAGGCACGATCATAGAATTTGGTGGTGCGGGGGCCTTCATGCGCGGCGATGGCCTGGGCATGTTCAAGCGATCCAAACTCCCAATAGTCCGATCCACGCCGTTGCTTGCGTTTATGCGACGAGAGGTCCCGCAAATGGAGTATTTATTGGACGCGTAGCGGTAGTCATTAAGATGAAATCCTTAACGGAGGTTTTCGGTGCACTTCCGATGCAAGGCTCTAGCCGCCTGTTCAGAAACTGCCGCGTCGTTTACGGGCAGCCAGCGCGTTAGTGCATCCTGGAGTTTCTGCTTCTCAATCGGTTTAGCCAGACAATCATCCATACCGGCTGCTAAACACTCGGCCCGGTCGCAAGACGAGGCACTCGCGCTAAGGGCAATAATAGGAGTGCGGCGGCGGCCTTCCTGCCATTTGCGTATGGCCCGCGTGGCTGCAAATCCGTCCATCTCCGGCATCTGGCAGTCCATAAAAATAAGGCCAAATCTACCGGTACAAGCAAGCTCAACCGCTTTCTTGCCATTTTCCGCAAAATCAAATTGGCGGCCGAGCAGACTTAGCAGGCCTTGCGCTACTTTTCGATTGACGCCGTTGTCCTCGGCAACCAGGATACGCGTGGGCAATGGTCTTTCGGCGATCGCTTCGGACAGCGCTTTTAGCGTCGCGGTGAACTGTTTCTCGTCAGGCTCGTGCGTGCATTGCCGCCTGCGCCACGCAAAAGCGCGCAGACGCAGAAATATCGATACTTGTGGAAAGTGCATTTGGTTAGCCCAAGCGGGCCAGCTGTCTGCTCTAATCGGAACTTACTATGACATTTGATGCAATCCGAAATATTACATATTCGAACTTTTGACATCTAGCAAAATTCCTAAATCCTGCTACCCTGATCGGCAGTTAACGCCCACCCTGCATGCAGCAACCAGCGCTTGAAATCCCCCACCACGTTCTGGAGAAGTGGCAAGGGTTTGCCGATACCATGGCGGAGATCATCGGCGTTCCCGCCGGCCGGATTGCGCGCGTCGCCGGCTCAAGTCTTGAGATTCTCATTTCAGCAGGGACGCCGGAAAATCCGTATCGTGCGGGTGAACGCCTGCCTTTAAGCGGGCTTTATTGCGAAAGCGTCCTGCGCGACCGGTCGCAGCTGCTCATTTCCGACGCGTCAGCTTCCGCGCAGTGGCGCGGCAGTCCAGACGCGGCTCGCGGGATGGTGTCATACCTCGGCTTCCCTATTTTCCGCCCTGACGGAAGGCCTTTCGGAACCGTATGCGTTTTTGACCGCGAGCCGCGTTCCTATACTGCGGCGCACAGCCGCCTGGTCGAACAATTTCGCGGCGTCATGGAAGATCATTTAGCGCTGATTGAGGTGGAGGATCTGCGCGCGTGGGCCGCGGATTTCGCCGAAGGGAAAACACGCCAGCAGGAGATCCGCCTGGATGAGGAACGCTATCGCTTGCTGGTGGACAATTCCGTCGATAATTTTTTCCTGCACGACGACCATGGCCGGATCTTCGATGTCAATCACCAGGCCTGCCGGCATTTGGGTTATTCACGCATTGGGCTGCTGCGGCAAAACATGCTCGACTTTTCGGCGTCATCCAGCCGGAAAGAATTGGAAGATCTGTGGCGCGGGACGCGACCCGGCGCCACCGTTGCCATGCGCGACAGTCACCGGCGCAAAGACGGAACAGTCTTTCCCGTGGAAATCCATATTTCCTGCCTACAGATGGACAGGCACAAATTGTTCTTCACAATGGCGCGCGACATCAGCGAGCGCCTAGAAGCGGAACGCGCCGTTCAAAAGCTGAATGCGGAACTGGAGCAGCGCGTGGCCGAGCGTACGCTGCAATGGCGCAAATCCGCGGACCTTCTGCAAGCCGTCATGGACGGCGCCACCGACGCCATCTTCGTGAAAGATCTGGAAGGCCGCTTCCTGCTGTTCAATCGCGCGGCGGCGGACTTTGCGGGTGTGGCAGCCCGAGAGGTTCTGGGCAAGACTGCAGCCGACCTGTTCGGCGACGCAACCGCCGGTGTCATCAGGCAGCATGAGTTAGAGGTGATGCGCACCGGCGCGTCTGCGACGGTCGAAGAGACCATTCCCATGCGCGGCAGACCCCGCCGTTTCCTGGCAACCCGCAGCCCCTACCGGGACCTGGACGGCAGGATCATGGGCATCATCGGCATCTCGCGCGACATGACGGAAAAAATCCGCGCGGAAGAGGCGCTGCGCGAGAGCGACGCGCGCTGGCAATTCGCGGTTGACGGAGCGGGAGACGGCATCTGGGATTGGAATGTGGAAACCGGGCACGTCTTTTTTTCTCCGCAGTGGAAGGCGATGCTGGGCTATAGCGAGAACGATGTCGGGAACGCTGTCGAGGATTGGTCGAAGCGCGTGCATCCGGACGATTTAGCAGAATGCTGGCGCGTGATTGAGGATCATTTCAAAAGAAACACCGCCGATTTTTCCATAACGAACCGCATGCTCGCGAAGGATGGATCGTGGAAGTGGATTATGGATCGGGGCAAGGTGATGGAACGGACGCCGGAGGGACGTCCGTTGCGCGCGATCGGTACGCACACGGACATCACCACGCAGAAGATCAGGGAAAACGAACTGCGGCTGGAGCGTGAGCGCCTGATGCTGGCGACTGAGGCCAGCCATCTGGGCGTCTGGGAATACGATCTGGAAGCCAATCATATTCGCTGCGACGAGCGCTGGTATGAGATTTTCGGAATCGAGCCGCGGTCCTCATCGGTGGACACGATTGAGGCGTTCAACCAACGCGTGCATCCGGAAGATATTGCGCGTGTCACGCGCGAGCGCCTGGAAGCCTTGGCGGCCCACAAGAAGATCTACCGCGTTGAGTACCGGACGATAACTCCGACAGGCGAATTACGCTGGATCACGTCGTCCGCCTGCCTGATTGAACGGACCGATTTGACGCCGCTCCGCATGGTCGGCATCGTCATGGATGTTACGGAGAGCCGCCTGGCGGAGAGAAGGCTGCAGCAAAGCTACGAATCTCTGCGGCAAGCAGAGCGGCTGGCGAAGATCGGAAGCTGGACGCTCGACTTGGCGACCGGCCGGTTTTCCTGTTCGGACATGCTATATGAGATGAGCGGCGCGGACCCCGGCGGCCCGGCGCTGACTCCGGATAACCTGCAGAAAATGCTCGCTCCGGAGAGCTCTCAAAAAATCAACGCCGCTATTGCAAACTGCGCGGAAACGGGAGAGCCGTATAACATTCGAGTGAACCATCCGCGGCCGGACGGCACCAGCTTTGCGGCGCATATCCGCGTGCAAGCGAACAAGGACGCCGCAGGCCAGATTACCAGTCTGACCGGGACAATGCAGGACATCACGGAGCGGGAGGAGGCGCGGGCGCAACTGGCGGCGCTGGCCGATAATCTGCCGAACGGCGCAATTTACCGCTTGGAGCATGATGCGCGCGGCCAGTACGTCATGACCTATGTCAGCGCCGGCGTGCTGGCGCTGCTGGGCATACCCGCGGAGGAAATCATACAAGACCGGGGCGCTTTTCTGCGCACGATTCATGAGGACGATCTGGCCCGCTATCAGGCGGCGATAGAACACTCGCGGGCGATGCGCGAAATTTTCGATTGCCAGTTCCGCGCCCAGACGCGCGACGGGCGGCTGATCTGGATGCACTGCCGGTCCGCCCCGCGGCTGCAGTGGGATGGAACGCTTGTCTGGGACGGCATCATGCTTGATATCACCGCGGACCGGCAGGCCTCCGAAGCGCTGCAGCAGGCCAAGGAAGCGGCGGTGGCGGCCGAGCAAGCAAAGAGCGGCTTCCTGGCCACCATGAGCCACGAAATCCGGACGCCGATGAATACGGTGATCGGCATGACCCGCCTGACGCTGCAGATGGAGCTTGCACCCAAGCAGCGCAACTATCTGGAAAAGATCGACGCTTCCGCGAAGACGCTGCTGTCCGTGATCGACGACATTCTGGATTTTTCCAAGATCGAAGCAGGCAAGATGGTTTTGGAGGATGCCGAGTTCACCATCGAAGCGGTGCTGGAATCGGTTTCAGCCGTCACCGCGATGCGGGCGGAAGAAAAGGGGCTGGAGATTGCATACTCCATCTCCCCGGCGGTGCCGCATAAACTGAGAGGCGATCCGCTGCGGCTGGGGCAAGTGTTGACGAATCTTGTCAGCAATGCGGTGAAGTTCACGCATGCGGGCGAGGTGGTGGTTAGCATCGGCGTTGCCCCCGGAACAGGCGCCAGCACTACGGTGCAGTTTGCAATCCGGGATACGGGCATCGGTCTGGACGCCGATCAGATTGCGGGCCTATTCAAGCCCTTCGCGCAAGCTAGCACGGAGACTTCGCGCCGCTACGGCGGCAGCGGGCTGGGGTTGGCCATTTGCAAGCAGTTGATTGAAGGCATGGGTGGCAAGATCGAAGTGGAGAGTGCGCCGGGCCGCGGCAGCACCTTTCGTTTCACGATTGAGAGCGCGGTGCCCGCGCGCGAGGCCGTGCCGCTCAGCGCAAACAGCCGCCCGCGGTATCTGGAGGGACGCCGCGTTCTAATCGTCGATGACAATGCCAGCGCGCGGGCGATTCTGCTCGAAATGGTGCGGGCCTTTGGCATGGCCGCAGCCGCCGTGGAGTCTGGATCGAAAGCGCTGGCAGCGTTGCGAATGGCGTCCGGGAATAACGAGCCGTTCGATCTGGTCCTGATGGATTGGCGGATGCCCACGATGGATGGCTTGGAAACGGCGCGGCGCATCAAGACAGAAGACAATCTGCGCCGGATGCCGGCGGTGCTGATGGTGACCGCCTATGGGCGCGAAGAGGTACTGCGGCAGGTGGAGCAGATCGGCCTGCAAGGATTGCTGATTAAGCCGGTGACCGAGTCGGTGCTGTTCAACACCATCACGGACATTCTGTCCGATAGCCCCACGTTTGAATCCACGCGGAATTTGCCGATGCGGCGCGAGCTTTTACCGAATGAAGTGCTGTCGATGTTGACCGGCCGGCGCGTGCTTGTGGTGGATGACAATGCGCTCAATCGCGAGGTGGCTTGCGACTTTCTTCTGGCCGCCGGCATGGAGGTGGATACCGCCGTCAACGGGATGGATGCTCTACGGCAGCTTGAAGCGCATGCTTACGATGCGGTGTTGATGGACATGCACATGCCTGAGATGGACGGCCTCGCCGCGACGAAGGAAATTCGCCGGCAATCGCGCTGGGCGGCGCTGCCCATCATCGCGCTGACGGCGCAGGCGCGCGTGGAGGATCGCCAAGCCAGCCTGAATGCCGGCATGACCACGCACCTCACTAAACCTATAGATGAAACGGCGCTTTACCGGACGCTTATGGATGTGCTTGCGGCCGCGGCCGGACCGGATGGGCGTGAAGTGGAGGCCGAAGATGTGATCGATCTTTCTTCCGCGCGCAGGCGTCTCGGCAATAGCTCCGATCGCGTGGAGCGTCTTTTGCAGGGATTCTTGCGGGACTTTGGCGAGGCTCCGGCGCGCTTAGACGAGCATCTGCGCAGAGAGGATGCCACGGCCATCGCGTCGCTTGCGCATGTTTTGAAAGGCGCCGCCAGTTATTTGGATGCGCACCGGTTTTACGAAAGCGCGGAACAGCTGGAGCGAGCCGCCCGGCAAAAGGATAGCGAAGCCATGAAGGCGCAGGCGCAGACGTTTCAAAATCGCTTGGCAAACTTATTGGATCAGGTTCATGCGGGCCTCGCGGGTATGTCCTCGCAGCGCGCCTCCACGGCCCAAGCGAACACCGGCGTTGTGTTGGATTTAATCGCGCAGCTTGAGCCGTTGGTGGGGCGCGGCGATTACGGCGCGGAGGCGCTGCTCGAAAAACTTTCGGCGGCGATGGCCGGAACCGGCGGCGAAGAACTGGTGGAAGAAGTTCGCTCCCAATACGATGAACTCGAGTTGGCAGCGGCTTCGGCGGCGCTTTTGCGTTTAAAGGCGAATCTGCAGGCGCAGCCCGGCGCCGATTCGATATGAGCGTGGATAGCCGGCCTACCGTCCTGATTGTTGACGATGAGCGCATGAACCGCGCGGCGCTGGCCGAATTGTTGCAGGCGGAGTGCCGGATCGTTCTTGCCAAAGACGGACCTTCCGCGCTGCAGCGAGTAGCCGAAGAGACGGAGATCAGCCTGATTCTTCTGGATGTTTCGATGCCGGGCATGGACGGCTATGAAGTGCTGCGGCGGTTGCGCACGGATGCGCGCACAGCCGACATTGGGGTGATTTTTATTACCGGCCAGACTGAGGAACAAGATGAGGAGCGCGGCCTTCTGCTGGGCGCCGCCGACTATGTTCCGAAGCCAATTCGTCCGGCGATCGTCCAGGCGCGCGTCCGCAATCATTTGAAACTGGCGCTGCAGCGCCGGGAACTGGAGCGCCTCTCGCAACAGGATGCCCTGACGGGAATAGCGAACCGGCGGCATTTTGACGAGGCCCTCACGTGGGCTTGCCGCCGCACCGCGCGCACGGATGAGCCGCTCGGGCTGGCGATGATTGACGTGGACCATTTCAAGGAATATAACGATCATTACGGCCATGGCGCGGGCGACGATGCTTTGCGAAAAGTTGCCCGCACGTTGGCCGGGGCGGCGCGGCGGCCGTATGATTTAGCGGCTCGCTACGGCGGTGAAGAATTTGTGCTGCTGATGCCCAGCGTGATCGATTTCGAGGATGTTCTGGAGCAGGCGCGTCAAGATGTTGCGGCTCTTGCGATCACGCACAGCATGTCGGCCACCGCCGGTGTGTTGACAATCAGTTGCGGCGGGATCATTGCCGGAGCCGCGCAAGCCAAAGGGCCGGAGACTTTGCTGCGATTGGCCGATTCGGTGCTGTATCAATCCAAGCGGGCCGGGCGTAACCGGGTGTTGGTTGAAAAAGCGCAAATTTCTTAAATCAGTCAACGAATATGGTTACCGATATCGGTTACCATGTTTTAGAGGCGCGCGAGATGAGGATCTTACGGAGCTTGTGGTTCAGGGTTCGTTGCCTGTTGCGGCGGTCCAAGGCCGAAGCAGATTTGAGTAACGAGTTACAAGACTACATCGAGCATCAAACAGAACGGTACATCGCCAGTGGACTTTCACCTGAGGGAGCAAGCCTTGCGGCGCTGCGGGACGTGGGTGGGATGGAGCAGGTGAAGGAGCATTGCCGGGATACGCGCGGGACCGCTTGGCTGGAGAACACGCTGCTAGACATTCGCTTTGGGGCGCGTCTGTTGCGCAAGAACCCCGGGTTCACAATGGTGGCGGTATCGACGCTGGCGCTGGGAATTGGGGCGAATACGGCGATTTTCTCAGTGGTAAAAGCGGTATTGCTGGCTTCGCTGCCATACAAAGAACCAAACCGTATTGTCGCGGTATGGACAGCAAATCCGGCGCGGGATGGTCAACCGCACCCCAGCAGCGCCGGCGATTTTGCGATGTGGAAGCAAAGAAGCGATGTGTTTGAAGACCTGGCGCCTTCTTACGACGATGAGAAGACGCTGACGGGCGAGGGCGCGCCGCAGTTGCTGATCGGATATTCAGTGTCGGCGAATTATCTTCGAATTCTTGGCGTGGAACCGCAAATCGGGCGGCTCTACACGGACCAGGAGGACAGGCCGGGAGGGGCCAAGGCAGCGCTCCTGAGCGACCGTCTCTGGCGCACGACATTTCATTCTGATCCCAAGATAAGCGGCAGGGCGATTACGCTGAATGGGAGCCCGTACAGCGTGCTAGGGGTGATGCCGCGCGGCTTCAACTACCCGGCTGGGGTCGAAATTTGGACTCCGGCGGCGATGGCTCCGGCGGCCTTCGATGATTTTAAACACCGCTATGTACGCATTCTGGGGCGGCTCAGGCGCGGAGTCACTCTCGCGGCGGCGCAGCGGGCCGTCAATACATTAGAAGCGAAAGTAGCGGCCGCCCATCCGGATACCGACGCTGGTAATCGAGTCGTATTGGTTTCGCTCCGCGAACAATTGGACGGCGACATTCGCAAACCGCTGCTGATCCTGCTGAGCGCGGTAGGGATGGTGCTGCTGATTGCATGCGCGAACACCGCTGGGCTGGCGCTGGCGCGCAATGTGGAACGGCAAAAGGAGATTGGAGTACGGCTAGCATTGGGCGCGACGCGGCTGCGATTGCTGAGGCAATTTACGGCTGAGAGCCTGCTGCTCGCCGCAATCGGTGGAGCGACTGGGATGCTTCTAGCGCTGCCTGGCACGCATCTGCTGTTGGCGCTGTTTCCGAACGACGTGGCGAATTTGAGTATTCCCAAATTGACCCAGATTCCGATGGATGGAGGAGTCTTCCTGTTTGCCGCCGCGATCACACTGCTCACCGCGCTTCTCTTCGGATTCGTCCCCATACTGAAAGCCACGCAAACGGAGAACGGCGGCGCGATGAAGGAACCGGCGCGCGGGAGCACGGCGAACCGGTGGTCAAGCCGCTGGCGCAGCGCTATTGTGGCCGCCGAGATCGCGTTGTCGTTGATACTGCTCACTGGCGCGGGATTGGTTGTCGCGAGTTTTAAGAATGTGTTGAATGCGAATCTGGGCTTTCAACCGGACCATGTTCTCTCGCTTGAGATCTTCCTTCCGCCCGACCGCTATCCCCGCGGCGATCCGGAAAAAACGCGCGGGTTGGTAGAAGGCGTAGTGAGAAAGATGAATGCGCTTCCGGGGGTGAAATCGGCCGCAGCTACGAATTTTCTGCCATTGAGCGGCTTTTGGGGAACCAGCAACTTTCTGCTGCGCGGACAGCCGCCGCCCAAAGAGGGACAGGCTCCCGAAGCGGACAATCGCGTCATCACTCCCGGTTATCTTCGCACCATGGGAATTCCGCTGCTGCGCGGGCGCGCGTTCACGGACCTGGATCGCGCGGACGGCGCGCCTGTGGCGATGATCAACCAGACGATGATGAAACAGTATTTTCCAGGCAAAGATCCCGTCGGCGAGGAGTTGGACCTGGGCACTCCGGAAAAACCGGATTGGTGGCGGATTGTGGGCGTAACCGGCGACGTGAAAGCGTTCGGCCAGGATCAGCCGACACATGCGGACATCTATCGGCCGTTCCAGCAGCACCCCTTTCCGATCATCGCGTTCACGCTGCGCACGGAAACCGATTCCGCGACAATGATCAAAGCTGCGGAACAGGCGCTATGGAGCGTTGATCCTAGCCTGGCTGTATTCAAAGCAATTCCCATGGATTTATTGAGCGCCCAAACGCTGGCGGTGCGCCGCGCCAGTTCGGTGCTGATTTCAGGCTTCGCGCTATTGGCTTTGGTACTGGCGTGCATTGGGATTTACGGAGTAATGGCGTATGCGGTTGTACAGCGTACGCAGGAGATAGGCGTACGGATGGCCCTTGGCGCGCAGCGCGCGGATGTGCTGCGGATGATTCTGGGGTCCGGTTTCCGGATGACGTTGACGGGAGTTGTGATTGGCCTGGCGGGTGCGCTTGCGGCGAGCCGGTTGTTGGCGAGTCTGCTGTTTCAGGTCAGCGCGGTGAACCCGGTGATTTTTTCGTTGGCGGCGGTGGTGCTCGCGGGAATGGCGATACTCGCCTCATTTCTGCCAGCGCGACGAGCGACGCGGATTGATCCCATACAGGCGCTGCGGGCGGAGTAAGTGATAGATCGCGTGGATTTTTTGGAACCTCGATAGTTCTCGACAATACTTTACGTTCGCGCGACATATCTGTTCCTCCAAGAGACCGAATCCGCCGCATCATGAAGTTGCAGGAGATCCAACTTATGATCAAATTCGGCAGGCCGGTCATCGCCGGCATAACGTTAGTGACCTGGTTTTCCGTTTCCGCAGGTGCGGCAGCGGTATTTGTGAGAGTAGCGCCCCCGCGTCCCGTGGTGGAGCGGATTGTCCGGGCACCCGGTCCTAGCTACGTCTGGGTTGGCGGCTATTATCGTTGGAACGGGCGCGCCTATATGTGGGAGGCTGGCCGGTGGGCGTATCCACCGCGTGCCACAGCGGTTTGGATTCCGCCTCGCTGGGAATATGTGCCGGCGCGAGGATCCTATGTGTTCGTCGCGGGATTTTGGCGATAGGAAAGGTGAACCTCGCTCTTACGCCGCGCTTGCGGGCGAACTTAGGCAAGTGGGAAGATCGTGTGATTCAGGAAGAAAATTCCTGGGAACCGTACGATCCGATGAAAGCCACGAATCGCGCCACTATATTGGTCATCGATGACGACGTGGAGATGACCGAAATGCTGGTCGAGTATTTAACCCCGGAGGGCTTCGCTATTGAAGTGCGCCACGATGGCGACTCCGGCTTAAAGCGGGCATTAGAGGGAAGCTGCCTGCTGATAATCCTCGACGTGATGTTGCCCCGGATCAATGGCTTCGAACTGCTGCGGCGGTTGCGGGCAGTTTCGCAGGTTCCGGTACTGATGCTGACAGCACGCGGCGACGCAGTAGACCGCATTGTCGGCTTGCAAGCCGGCGCCGACGATTACCTGCCGAAGCCGTTCGATCCCCAGGAGCTGGTAGCCAGGGTGCTGGCAATTCTGCGGCGCACCGCACCCGCCGCTTTGAGACCCGATGAAGCCGATGATCTTTTCGCCATGGCCGATATTGTTCTGGACGGGCGGGCGCGCACGGTTAGGCGCGGTGGATCGATTGTGGATTTGACCGCCGCGGAGTTCGATCTACTTCGCACCTTCCTGCGATCAGCCGGGCGGGTGATTGGGCGCGAGGAACTTTTTCGCGAGGTACTCGATCGTGAGTTTTCGGTGTTCGACCGCAGCATCGACAATCATGTAAGCAGCCTTAGAAAGAAGCTGGGGCCTCAATCTAATGGAAGGGAACGTATCCGCGCCATACGCAACGCAGGTTATGTTTACCCTGTTCCGGAATTTAAGTCCCAAACTCCATGAAGAGCTTGTTCGCAAGGATGTTTCTATGGTTCTGCGCGGCAAGCGCGATTCTGATCTGCGGGATTGTGGTGGGATATGCACTGACCAACCCCGACCAAATTCCATTCGCTTGGCCCCGCGTTGGACGCGGCGCGATACTTTCCGCCGGGCGGATTGCCGTGGATTCTTACGAACGCGGCGGCCAGGCGGAACTCGCCCGCTACCTGGGATTGCTAGCGCAAGACACGGGGTTAGAGGGGGCGCTATACGACTCTTCGGAACACGAGTTAAGCGGAATCCGGTTCGCGGCGACTCTGCCTGACGGCTTTTTCTCTTATCCCAAAGGCCGCGTGCAAGTTTCCGCGCGGAACCGCCGCGCCGGAGTCAAGCTGAATGGCCATGGCAACGCCTTGTACACGTTTACCGCTAGCGTGCCAGGGCGGGACCGAGGGGGCTTCTGGTTCCGCGTCTTCGTTGTTTCCTTTGTTCTGACCGGAGGTTTACTGTGCTATTTGCTGGCGCACCATATCACTTCCCCCGTGGTCCATTTGCGCACTGTAACTTCCAGATTTTCGGGCGGCGATCTCAGGGCGCGCGTTACGCTGCCGAGTGTATTAGAACGAAAAGACGAGATTGGCGGCTTGGCCAGGGATTTCAACCAGATGGCAGGGCGGATCGAGACTCTGTTGAAAGCGCAACAACGCCTGATCGCCGACGTTTCTCACGAATTGCGGTCGCCCATTACGCGTCTCAGCCTGGCGCTTGGATTGCTGCGACGCCGCAGAGAAGGCGATTCGCGCATCTCCTTAGCGCGCATGGAACGCGAAGTGGAACGGCTGAACGCGTTAATTGCGCAGCTATTGACACTCTCACGCCTGGAGAGCCTGGACCAACCTCCACCGATGGAATTGATTGATCTGGGAGCCTTGGTGCGAGAGGTCGCGGCGGATGCCGATTTTGAAGCCACAAACATGAATCGCAGTGTGCAATTGATGGAATGCGCCCCGTGTTGCATGCGCGGCACACGCGATCTGCTCAGGAGCGCCGTTGAAAATGTCGTGCGCAATGCACTGAAATACACAACCCCGAGCCACCAAGTGCAGATCCGCCTGCTTCCCGTTAGCGTCAACGGAACAGCGGCGATCGTTGTGGAGGATCAGGGCCCCGGCGTTCCGGCGGATGCTCTTGAACACATGTTCGTGCCGTTTTATCGAGTCGACGAAGCTCGCGACCGCCGCAGCGGAGGCGCCGGGTTGGGGCTCGCCATTACCCGCCAGATCGTAATCCTTCACGGCGGGTCTATCCGCGCGGCCAATCGGGAGGCGGGTGGTTTGGAAATGCGAATCACGCTACCGGTGAACATCGTTTCCTAGACTCCGCCAGCACATCTGCGTTTTGGCGCAGCCCGGGCCGGACAAATCTTTACTCCAAGCCGACATATCTATTCGGTCCATTCGAGATGCTTTGCGTCCACTGGATAGGACGCAAATGTCCATGGGTCCATGAAAGACCACAAAGGAGAACACTGCTATGCAACAAAAAATAGTTCGAATAAAACCATTTCTGTCCGCATGCGCTATCGGCGCCGCGCTGGCGCTCACGGCGTCCGCGCAGTCCGCCGTTACGTCCGTTACTGAAACTCCGGGAAACTACTCGCGTGACACGACGGTTACCGGAGCGAACGGAAAGACGGCAACATATCAGAACAATGCGGCTTGGGCCAATGGCGCATACACCGACAACCGGAGCGTGACAGGCTTCAATGGCAAGACCGCAACCTATCAGAATAATCGAGCTTGGGGTAACGGCTCCTACAGCGATACGAAAAGCTACACGGGCTTCAACGGAGCGACGCGTACGGACTCAGTATCCAGAAGCGGAGGCCTAGTGAGCAATACGTACACCGGGCGAAACGGAAATTCGCGAACGTTTGTTCGTTCCGCACGTTTTCGCCGGTAAGCATCACAAACACTGGATGGCTTGCCATGGGAGCAGGCCATCCAGGTTCCTTGCCAAGGATCAACATGAAACTTCCGACAAATCTTTGCACAGCGCCGACAAACCCGGACGTCTCCGACCCGAATGCGCGTCCACCATGGAAGCATCAGATGAAAATACTGCGATGTTTCCCGGAATGGATTCGATACACGCTGCTTTATACCGGAGTGCTATGGTTGTCCGCCAGTAGCATCCGCAGCTCAGTTCCGCAGTTCCAGCTGCGCGATACCGAAGGACGTGTCCATACCTCTTCGGAATGGGCTACACACAAGGCTATCGTGCTCTTTTTTGTTACTAACGATTGCCCCGTGACCAATAGCTATGTCCCCAAAATGAACCGCATTCGAAATTCGTACGCAGCGCGAGGCGTGCGCTCTTACGCCGTGCAAGCGGACCCAAGCGCCGACCTAGCGACGATGGCTAAATACGCCAGAGCCTATCAGTACAGTTTTCCGCTACTTCTCGATCCGAGCCAGAACTTGGTTCGTCTAACGGGCGCCACCGTGACCCCGGAGGCCGTGGTGCTTTCACCGGAAGGCAAAGTGCTCTATCGGGGGCGCATCGACAACCGCGTTGAAGATTTCGGCAAGCAGCACCCGGAGGCTACCGTGCACGATCTGCGCGATGCGCTGAATGCTGTTTTAGCAGGAAAACCAGTGCCAGTCCCGGTCACCAAATCTATCGGCTGTGCCATCACCAGAACGAAATGAGGAACCCATGAAGTTTATTATTGCCGCCGGATCGGTGTTGCTGTCGGCCTTGCACGCATTCGCAACCGTCCCTACCTTTAACAAGGACATCGCGCCCATTCTGTATCAGAACTGCGCCACGTGCCATCGGCCTGGAGAGGTGGCGCCGTTTTCGCTGCTTACTTATCGCGATGCCGCTAAACGGGCGAGCCTGATCGCCACTGTCACGGCGAAACATTACATGCCTCCCTGGAAAGCGGAGCCAGGTTATCAGCATTTCGAGGACGAGCGACGTTTGACTGACTCACAAATCAGGATCATCAGTGAATGGGCTCGGAATGGAGCACCCGAAGGTGACCCGCAACAGAAACCGGTTCCTCCTCAGTTTGCCGGCGGATGGCAAGCCGGAAAGCCCAGCGCCGTTCTGAGCATGCCGCAGCCGTTTCACGTGGCAGCCGACGGCCGCGACGTGTTCCAGTGCTTCGTGGTCCCACTTAATTTTGCGGAGGACCGCTATGTCAAGAGCGTGGAATTTCATCCGGGCAATCCGGGAATCGTGCATCACGCCTTGTTTTTTCTCGATACGAGCGGCGAGGCGCGCAAACTGGATGCCGCCACTCCGGAACCGGGCTATTCCTGTTTCGGCGGTCCGCAGATTGCGCCGGCGGGAGGACTTGGCGGCTGGGCGCCCGGCGCATTTCCGCGTCCCCTGCCCTCCGGCGTAGCGCAGACCGTGAAAAAAGGAGCGGACCTGGTCATTCAGATTCACTATCACCCGTCCGGCAAACCCGAAATCGATCAATCTTCGATTGGGCTCACTTTCGGCGACCAACCGCAAAAAGGCCTGGCCAACATGCTGGTAGGAACTCGACAGATCGACTTGGCGCCTGGTGACGCTCACCAGGAGGTCACCGACTGGGCATCGGTGCCCGAAGATGTAGACCTTATCGGCATTACTCCGCACGCACACCTGCTGTGCAAAGAGATGAAAGTGGATGCGCGTCTCCCCGGCGGGAAAACGGAGCCGCTCATCTGGATTCGCGACTGGGACTTTAACTGGCAAGGCCAATACCGGTACGCCACGCCTGTGCATTTGCCCAAAGGCACACGGATTGAAATGAGGTACGTGTACGACAACTCAAACGCAAACCCGCATAACCCGTCGAATCCGCCCAAACGGGTTACCTTTGGCGAACAGACCACCGATGAAATGGCGCTGCTGTTTCTGCAGGTAGTGTTGCCGCGGCCAGAAGACGTTCCCCAGTTCCGGCGAGAGTTCATCCTGGGCCGCATTAGTCAGTTTTTGGCTGAAGGCGGCTCGCCCGCCGGCATTAGGAGCGGCGCAATGGCACGGATGCGCGCCGTAATTCCACGGTTTGACACGAATCACAATGGCGTGCTGGAACCGGAGGAACGCGCGGCGATGTTGCAATTCCTGGAAGGAAGAATGAGATGAAGAGTATTGCCGGTAAACGAAACGCGTGCGTGCTATTGGCTCTTGCCGTAGCAACAACAGCACAGCCTATCCCGGAAATCGGACCGGACATTGGGCAAAAGATGAAACAGAACGCCGAGGCGTTAAAGCATTACAGCTACAAGCGCCGGACGGAGGTTGAGTTCAAGGGCAAATCGAGGGGCGCACGCGTCGACCTGGTGCGGTACATCGATGAAAGAGAGAGACCGTTCCCCTGGAAACTCCTGCACGCCCCTCCGAATCTGCTCGCGCCCGCGGCTTACGCGGGAAAATAATGGAGAAAAAAATCGAAAGCAAGAAAGAGGAAATGAAAGAGGAGGTGGAACATTTGAAGAGTCTTCTGCAGAACTACTCTCCAGGTTCCGATTCGATGCGCGCAGCTCTCGAGAAAGCGGTTATCTCCCGAACAGGTCCTGAGCAGAACGCCGACGTCAAGATAGCGGCAGCGGGCCCGATGAAGCCCTCAGACTCCTTCACGCTGATATGGAGCGTTGCTAATCACCGGCCGGCGCACATCGAGATCCGCGCCGATGTCGATGGGAAGCCTGTTCGGATTACGACGGACTATGCAGCTTTGCCGGATGGTCCGTTCTATGCCGCACACACAGTATTGTCCGATCCAAAGAAAGACCTCAACGTCAATATCGATACGTTCGACTATACGTCTTCTGGTAGCACGAAATAATGCGCTGCAGGCTAAAGATGCGGACAGGAAGGGTGCTGTCCTTTTTGGTAAGCGTGGAGGCGCCAGAGAAAACGGTGCGCATCAACATTACGGCGCGCGAAAGTCAAATTGAGGAGATTGACCGTCTGGCCAGTCAGGCTGGTTTGACACGCTCGGCGTTTCTTGTACGTTCGGCTCTCGGTGGCACTAAATCCGATGCAAAGAGACGCGTTTCGGCTTCTTAGACCATCTTTATTCCAACCGGTAGTTCGGCGCTTCCTTGGTGATAATCACGTCATGCACGTGACTCTCGCGCAAGCCTGCCGTTGACAGTCGCAGGAAGCGCGCATGCTGCTGCAACTCGGTAATATTGTGGCAGCCGCAATAACCCATTCCGGCGCGCAGGCCACCAATCAATTGATAAGCCAAGTCTGCTAGCGGACCTTTGTATGGCACGCGGCCTTCGATTCCTTCAGGCACTAATTTCCCGTTCGCGAGTTGCGAATAGCGTTCCGCCGCCGCCGAGACTCCCAGAGAGCCCATCCCGCGATAGCTTTTGAACGTGCGGCCCTGATAAAGAATGGTCTCGCCGGGGCTTTCATCTGTGCCCGCCAGCAGGCTTCCAATCATGACCGAATCGGCCCCAGCTGCAATCGCCTTTGTGATGTCGCCCGAAAACTTCACGCCGCCGTCGGAGATCAGCGGTACGCCGGCCTCGCGCGTGGCCCGAGCGCATTCGGAAATCGCGGTGATCTGGGGCACGCCCGCGCCGCTCACCACGCGCGTCGTGCAAATAGATCCCGGTCCGATGCCCGCCTTGATGCCATCGGCGCCCAGCGCAATCAAGTCCCGCGCGCCTTCATAGGACGCCACGTTGCCGGCGAGTATTTGCACTTCCGGCATCAGATGTTTCAACGTCTTCACGGCTTCCATCACGCGTTGGCTGTGGCCGTGCGCCGAATCCACCGCCAACACGTCCACTTTCCGGCTGACCAATTCCTGCGCCCGTTCCAGAAAGTCACCCGTGGATCCAATCGCTGCGCCCACGCGCAAACGGCCCTGCGAGTCTTTAGCCGCGTTCGGATACTTCAGCTTTTTCTGAATATCCTTCACCGTGATCAAGCCTTTGAGCACGTAATGATCGTCCACCACCAACAACTTCTCAATACGATGCTTGTGCAGAATCTTTTCGGCCTCTTCAAGCGTGGTGCCCACCGCCACCGTGATCAGATTCTCTTTGGTCATCACGTCCGAAATCGGCAAGTCATAACGCGTCTCAAAGCGCATGTCGCGGTTGGTCAGAATGCCGACGAGCTTGCCATTTTTCGTTACAGGTACGCCGGAGATCCGGTAGCGGCTCATCAACTCGAGCGCTTCGGAAATCTTCCGCTCAGGCTCGATCGTGACAGGGTCCACGATCATGCCGCTCTCACTGCGCTTGACGCGGTCTACTTCTTCGGTCTGCCTCTCAATGGACATGTTCCGGTGAATAATGCCAATGCCGCCTTGCTGGGCCAGCGCAATTGCCATGTGCGACTCGGTGACAGTATCCATCGCGGAACTGATCAGGGGAATTTTGAGCTCGATCGTGGACGTAAGACGGGTAGTCGTATCGGCTTCAGCGGGCGTTACATCGCTGTATGCGGGCTGCAGGAGGACATCATCGAATGTGAGTCCTTCAGGAATTACCTCAGGGAGCATGGAGTTCTTTCATCGTAACAAGCAGTACCGCCGTTACGTACCGCTTTTTGTTTCAGAAGCGTGAAGACCCCAATCGCCGGTATAATAAGCGTAGCGTGAATCAGCAGGTCGGACGCTATCAGATTCTAAACGAACTCGGTCGCGGGGCTACGGGTGTCGTTTACAAGGCGCTCGATCCCACCATAGGCCGTACTATCGCTATTAAAGCTATTCCACTAGGCGATATAGGCGACGGCGAGGAAAAAGGAGTCATGCGTGAGCGTTTATTGCGCGAGGCGCAGTCGGCCGGTAGCCTCTCCCACCCCAATATCGTCACCATCTACGACATTCTGGAGAGCGCCGATTTCGTCCATATTCTGATGGAGTACATCGAGGGTGATTCGCTGCAGGATTTGCAGCGCGCTGGAGCGGTTCCCACGCATCGCGAACTGTGGCAATTCCTGCGGCAGATCGCCGACGCGCTTGATTACGCGCATCGAAAAGGAATCGTACACCGCGATATTAAACCCGCCAACATCCTTATGTCGAAACAGCAGCCCGAAGCCATTCGCTTCTCAAAGGTTGCCGATTTTGGCGTAGCCAGCTTTGTCTCACGCGATCCGGCGCAGAGCGGCAACCAGTCCGGCAAAGCCGGTACGGCCATCGTCGGTACGCCCAACTACATGTCACCCGAACAGATACAGGGTTTAGCCGTGAGCGGCGCGGCCGACCAGTTTGCGCTCGGCGCCATCGTGTATGAGCTGCTATCGGGTGAAAAACCGTTCAACGCGGACGGGCTGCCCTCGCTTTTCTACCAAATCTGCAAGCAAAACCCAAAACCCGTGGAAAGCATAAACCCGGCATTAAACGCGATGGTGGGTAGGGTGATGAGCCGCGTATTGTCGAAGGACCCGGCCGAGCGGTTCGCTTCTTGCAGCGACTTCATAGGCGCACTCTCGAGTGGGTTGAGCGAAAGTCCGGAGTGGGCGCGCGCTTCGGTAAAGCCGCTCCCGGCAGCCCAGCAGGAAAGCGCTGACGCAAATGCAGCCGCAGCCGTTGGCGTGGCGAGGGCTGCGGCAATAAAGGCGGCGGTCGCCGATGCCCCTGCTCAGGCTGCCATCAAACCCCCATCCCGGCCTGTCGATGTTCGCAAGAATTTCAACGTGGACCGACTCTCAGACCTCAAAACCACGCCCGACAGGGGCGACAGGGAGGAAGTTGCCATGGCGGATGGTAGACCGGAGCTATCCCGTCCGGCCATGCCGCCTTTTGACACGGCAGCGCGATTGACGCCACCGCTATCCGGTTGGGAACGGAGAGCACGGCGCGACGCGGCAGCCCGCGACCTCGAATCAACCTCATCCCGTGGAAAGTTTTGGCTGATTCTTGCCCTTTGCGCGGCAGTAGCGGCCGCAGCTTTGTTTATCATCCGCTGGAACTCGGCGGCGGTCATTCCGGTACAGGTTCTTGATACAAAGACGGGGCCGGCTTCCCCGCCCCCCGCCGATGTGGGCGAAACGGCGCAACAGGCCGTTCAACAGACCGCTCAACATCCACCGGTGGATTTAAGCCCCGCGCCCACGCCTCCCCCTCCGGCGCCCGCTCCCGCCGCCAAAGAGCCTCCGCCCCCTGCGCAAGAACCAGTGGCGCAGGTAGCAGCGCCAGAGCAAAAAGCGCAGACTCCTCCAGAACAAGAGAAGCCTTCCGCTCCGGTTCGTGAGGCGAAAGCCATTCCGCAGGAGGTTGACCGCTCTATTTCCGATGTAGAGTTGGTGAGCGATCCTCCCGGCGCGAAAATTATTATCGATTCGAACCCGCGGCTAACGTGCACCGCGCCGTGCTCGCTCAACCTGCCGGGCGGACGCCACACCTTGGCCGCGGAATTGACCGGTTACGCAGTGACGCGCAAGATTTTCAACGCGCCCGCACAGGACAACGTGTTTGTCTCTTTGGAAAAAAACATGGGAGTGTTGTTCCTGACATCGATCCCCTCCGGCAGCCCTGTGTCAGTGGACGGGCAGGCGCAGGGGCGCACGCCGTTAACCCTCAAATTATCGGCCGGATCCCATCACCTCACGCTGTTTGATGGAGCCCAGCGCCGTCACGACGAAACCGTGGAGATCGATTCCGGCGGCATGCTCACGCGTAGTTTCAGTTGGCAGCAGTGATGCGGCGGCCTCTTCCCTAAAAAACCGTCTAGCGTTTTACTTCGCCGTGCGCCCAAGGCAGGTCCCGGTATGCCGGTAAACCAGGAATGCTCCAGGCCATCAGGACGGCGCGATTCACCGCACGAGCCATTACCTCCGCGCCCACCGCCCCAATCGTTGTCACATCCGCCCGCTCGGAAGCGCTGCCGGTTGCCGCTGCAAAAATGGTGTCGCCGTCCGCGGCCGTGTGAATGGGATTGATGGTTCGCGCCAAACCATCGTGCGCCATCTGCGCCACTTTAGACGCCTCGCTCTTCGTCAGGTTCGCATTCGTGGCTACTACGCCAATAGTGGTGTTGCCGCCAGCGGCCCGCCGACCTAGCATGGCTCCCTGCATGATTTGAGACATGCTATCGAGGAACGCTTGCCCATCGGCCGTACGCGCGCCGGCCAAAATTCTTCCGCTCTGCCGGTGGCGCACATCTCCCACAGCGTTCACCGCTACGATAGCCGCCACCACTAAGCCGGAATCTCCTATGCGCACGCTGGCGGAACCGAGGCCTGACTTCATGGCGTTTGCAAAACCAAATAGCTTGCCCACGGTTGCACCCGCCCCGGCGCCCACATTCCCTTCCTTGGGCGCCGACGTGGAAGCGGCCTCACACGCCGCATAGCCCGCTTGTTCATCGGGCCGGATCTTTCCATCGCCCAAGTTTAAATCGAATAGAATAGCCGCCGGCACAATGGGAACAATGCTCGTACCCACGCGGTAGCCCAGCCGGTTCTCTTCCAGGTAGCGCATCACGCCGCTGGCCGCATCCAGCCCGAAGGCGCTGCCGCCCGCCAACAAAATTGCATTCACGCGCTCCACGGTATTAACGGGATTCAGCAAATCCGTTTCCCGCGTCCCCGGCGCGGAACCGCGCACGTCCACACCCGTCACCGCGCCCCGCTCGAAAATCATGACGGTGCAGCCGGTAGGCCGCCGCGCATCTGTATGTTGCCCTACCTTAATTCCGCCCACGTCCACGATGCTGCCGGGCGGCTCCTCGCGTCCGGTAATGCTATCTTGCGGCTTGCCGAGTACATTCGCCCCCAAAGCATCCGCTGCCGCCACGCCGGCCGCGGTCCGCAACCAATTCCGTCTTCCCATCTGGTTTTCTAGCATATCTATCCAAACCGGCGCCTATGCCCTCTAGTTTCTCTCTACGCTGGTTGGCGGTCAGTATCTTCATCATTTCCTCTACCCTGAACTATTTGGACCGGCAGTTGCTAGTGACGCTGGCGCCGTTGATTATGCTCGAATTCCATCTCAATCAGACGGGCTTTGGAATTCTGATTTCAGCATTTTCCATTGCCTACGCCGCCAGTTCGTTGGGCGCGGGATGGGTACTGGACCGTTTCGGCGTCAATCGCGGAATTTTCAGCGCGGTCGGTTGGTGGTCCGCAGCTGCCATCGGTACGGGAATGGCGCCGGGGCTCGGTGGATTGGCGCTTTGCCGGACAGCTTTGGGCATTGGCGAGTCCGCCGGCGTTCCCGCAGTGGGCAAACTGAACGGTTACTACCTCAAACCCGAAGAACGCGCGCTCGGAGCCGCCGTGAATGGCATCGGCCTCACGGTAGGAGCCGCTATCGCGCCGCTGTGGCTAGGCGCGGCCATCGCTTATGGCTGGCGATTGCCTTTCGTCGTGACGGGTATTTGCGGGTTCCTCTGGATTCCGCTGTGGCATTTCGTGAGCCGGGCCATTCCAGCACACTACCGCGAAACCGAAGCCCGCAAAGAACCGCCGCGCGCGCTGCTCGCCATTTTGCGCGAGAGAAATTTACAACTGCTGGTGGGCGCGAACGTGCTTTGGATGGGCAGCTTCTCCCTCTGGTCAAACTGGATCACGCTTTATCTCACGCATGTGCAGCATCTTGAGTTGAAGGAGACGGCCCGTTACGTTTGGATTCCGCCGCTCCTCTCCAATCTGGGCGGCTTCTTCGGCGGCTGGCTATCACTCCGCTGGATGAAGAATGCCGCGCCTGTGCCCGCGCGCCGGAAAGCGGTATGGGTCAGTGCCGCAGGCTCGCTCGCCACACTCTTGGTTCTGCTTGCGCCCAACGCAGCCTGGGCCACGGCCTGGATCTCCGTCAGCTTCTTCTTCTCGCTCGCGGGTAGCGTGAATATCTACGCACTTCCGATCGATATCTTCGGAGCCAAGCGCACTGGCGTGGCGCTGGCCGCTTTGACTTGTTCTTTCGGCATCTTGCAGACGGTGATTTCGCCCATCATCGGCTATCTTTCCGATCACAAACTCTATACCGAAGTGCTCTTCTTTGTCGCCCTAACGCCCACGCTGGCAGCGCTGCTGCTGAACAAGCTGCGGGAGTAGCTAATACAACAACAGCCGTTCACCTTCGCGCAGCAGATCCTGCACTTGCGGCAAGGTCTCGTCTTCCATCTTCGGGCTATAGGCTACCCAGGTATCCAGCGCCGCCACGCGGCCTACGGGCGCATCCAGGCAAGTGAAAAGCTCATCCGCAATGCGCGCTGCAATTTCCGCGCCGTAACCCCAAGCCAACGTGTCCTCATGCGCAATCAACACACGGTTCGTTTTCTTCACTGAGGCGCTGATGGCTTCCCAATCGTACGGCGATAACGTGCGCAAATCGATGACTTCCACCGAAGCATCCCGGTGCCGCTGCTCTAGCATAAGTGCCGCTTGCAGCGCCTTTTGGACCAGGGCGCCATAGGTGATGATGGTCAGATTTCGCCCTGTTTTTACAATCTTCGCCTTACCGAACGGAATGGTGTAATCCGCGCCTGGATGCGGGGCGCGGTTATACGTCTCGCGATATAGCTTTTTATGTTCCAGGAACAAAACTGGATCGTCACTGCGAATCGCCGTGCGCAGTAGGCCACAGGCGTCCAACGCATTCGAAGGGAACACCACGCGCAAACCCGGAATGTGAGTAAACGCCACTTCCCCGCACTGGCTGTGATAGATCGCGCCGCCCGCCAAATAACCGCCAATTGGCACGCGAATCACCATTGGACACGAAAAGCCATTGTTCGAGCGCCAGCGCATGGTCGCTAATTCGCTTCGAATTTGCATCATAGCGGGCCAGATGTAGTCGAAGAATTGAATCTCCGGTACCGGCTTTAGTCCGCGCACAGCCAGGCCAATGGCCCGCCCGATGATCCCGGCTTCCGCGATGGGCGTGTTGAAGCAGCGTTTGCTCCCAAATTCACGCTGCAAGCCAATGGTGGTCGTAAACACGCCGCCCTTGCCCTTCACTTCGTTGATATACTCTTCGCGGCTGCAATCCGCCACGTCTTCACCAAATACAAGCACCCGTTCGTCGCGGCGCATCTCTTCCGCCAGCGTCCGGTTAATGGCGTCCACCATAGTGCGCGGCTCGCCCTCGAAAACCGGCTCGGACTGAAATTGAGCCGACGTTGGATCAACTTTATCCGAATAGAGGAAACGCAAAGACGAACCGCTAGCCGGCGGCTCTTCGTGCACCATCTTTTTCGCGAGTTCCTGTACTTCCAGGTCGATCTCGCGCATGATGCGCTCCAAGCCCGCGCGGTCCAGCAGATTCTCCCGAATTAGAAATTCCGGAAATGTCTTCAGCGGATCGATCGCCGCTTCCTGCTCCCGCTCATGCTTCGGCTTGTAGGCCCGCTCATCCTCCGAAAATGAATGCGAATAGGGACGAATGACCGAAGCGCGCACCAAGGCCGGCCCCTGCCCCGCCCGGCAATAATCGGCCGCTTGTTTCAACGCGTGGTAGGACTTCACAAAATCCGTGCCGTCCACTTCCAGCCGCAGCAAGCCTGGGAAGCCTTCCACCAGATGCGCAATATTTCCGCCCGCGGTTTGCCGCTCAACGGGCACCGATATGGCATAGCCATTATCTTCCACCAGAATCAACAACGGCAAACGCTCCAGACAGGCGATGTTGAGACACTCCCAAAACTCGCCCTCGCTCGTGGCGCCTTCGCCGGAGCATACCAGCGTAATTTCGTCTGAATTCGCATTCACATAGCCCTTGCCGTCGGCGCAACCCACCGCATGCAGGAACTGTGACCCCGTGGGCGAGGAGCCGGTGAGTATTCGCAACGCCGGTGAGGACCAATGCGAAGGCATTTGCCGTCCGCCCGAACTCGGATCGCGACCCGCGCCCACCGACTGCAGCAGCATGTCTTCCGGACTGCCGCCCAACGCCAGCACGAGCGCGCGGTCCCGGTAATACGGAACGGTCCAGTCGAAACCGGGTCTTAAAACCAGGCCCGCCGCCACTTGCACCGCCTCATGGCCAGCGGCGCTTACTTGAAAGAAAATTTTGTTTTGCCGCTTAAGCAACACTTCCCGGTCGTCAAGGCAGCGCGATAAATACATCAGCCGGAACGCGCGAATCAATAGTTCGCGGTCCAGTTCGCCGTGGCTTGCGTACATGGTGGAGGTGGAACCTGGCAAGATTTGTGTAGACGACTTCACCAATCCGACATTATCTCTCTAAGCCTTCCGGTAATCCAAACAAACCTTAATCCGACAAATTGGTATGGCTTGTAAAGCGGGCGTTCACAACCTGAAAAAATAAAAGGTGCCGTTGCATTATTCCTCTCATCTCTTTGGGCTGATTGCCGATAACAGCTATGTATCTTATACTTCTTAACAGCACGGCAGTTCGGTTCAACTCAAGGAAGGGGCAAAAATATGAGCACACCAGGTATGGCACTAGACCTCGATCCCACAGTCCCCGAAGCCACGCGTGAGGAACTCATTGCGGCCTTTGACCACACGGCAACGCGCTATCTCGGCATTTCGGGCGATGAATTTCTGCGCCGGTTTGACGCTCATGAAATACCCGATTTGAATGATCTGCGGGTCAGAAAAGTCCTAGACAGAATAGACCTTGTCCGCCCCGCCCGGATACGGTAAAACTAGAGACTTGCCCGGCAAAACTCCCGCTGAAGCGTTCGATCTGTACGCCAAGCCGTTAAAGGCCGTTCTCGGCTGCCTGACCCGGGAAACTCTTCTTAGAACACCAATTCCGGATTCGGAAGACCAAAACGGCAACGCCCTCCAACGTTTTTTCTTCGTGAAAAGCCCGGTTCTCCTGAAAGATTCTGGACTCGCGTTCGACTTTTCCCACTATTTTCGTATCGTCTGGAACGGCGAAACCTCCACCTACCGGGTAAAAACGATTAGTTACACCTACGAAATTGAGGATGAAGCCACACGCCATGAGATTTTAGCGTTTCACTGGGAACCCGATTCGCCGCGCTCACGAGTAAAAACGCCGCACCTGCATCTAGGCTTCGCTTTGCGTGATAAATCCCTGCCCTTTCATAACAAAGCCCACATACCCAGCGGCCGCGTTCCGGTGGAGGATGTCGTCAGCTTTCTGATCTCCGACCTCCAGGTCACCCCGCTCAACAGCGATTGGTCAGCCGTTATCGCCGCCGCACGCCATTCATTTATGAATCAAAAAACTTGGTAAATACGCCGCCGTACAGTACCGCAAGACAAGTTTTATAGAATCAAAGCGGGAGAAACCAAATAAACGATGGCGAGTACGGGCGCGGGTCTTGAGGGCGTAGTTGCAACCTCATCCGGAATCTGTTTCATTGACGGCGACGAGGGAGTGCTCAGTTATTCCGGCTTCAATATCCACACATTGGCCGAAAACGCCTCGTTTGAAGAAGTCATTTACCTCCTTTGGAATGGCAAATTACCCAATGCGGAAGCCTTAAAGACGCTGAAGTCGCAATTAGTAGCCGAACGCGACCTGCCGGCGGAAGTCACAGCCTTTTTGAAGGGCGTCCCCAAGGGATGTTCGCCCATGGACGTGCTTCGTACCGCTGTTTCCATGCTGGGCATCTATGACCCCGCCGCCAATGATAGTTCACCCGAAGCAAATACGCAAAAAGCCATCAAACTCATGGCACGCGTGTCCACGCTCGTGACCTCGTTTTCGCAATTGCGCAACGGCAAGGAAGTCATTCCCGGCGATCCGGCATTGGGCTACGCCGCCAATTTCCTGTACACTCTCACCGGGAAAAAGCCCGATAGTGTCATGGAGAAGGTTTTCGATGTCGCCCTTATCCTGCACGCCGATCATGAATTGAACGCCTCTACCTTCGCGGGCCGCGTGACAGCCGCCACGCTTTCCGACATCTACTCCGCCGTTACCTCCGCCATCGGGGCGCTGAAGGGTCCTTTGCATGGCGGCGCAAATGAAGCTGTCATTCAGATGTTGTTGAAAACAAAATCGCCGGATGAGGCCGTTGAAAAAGTAAAAACCGATCTGCAAAACAAAATTAAAATTTCAGGTTTCGGGCACCGCGTCTATCACGTAGTCGACCCGCGCGCCATTCATTTGAAGCAAATGAGCAAGGAACTCGGCGAGCAGACCGGCCACACAGATCTGTACGAGAAATCCACGCGAGTCGAACAGACGGTCCATGATTTGAAGAAACTGAACGCCAACGTGGATTTCTATTCGGCGTCTGCTTATTACTCGTTGGGCATTCCGATCGATTTGTTTACTCCGATTTTCGCAGTAAGCCGTATGTCAGGATGGACCGCGCATATCTTAGAGCAATACCGCAACAACCGGCTGATTCGGCCGCGCGCGGAGTACACCGGCCCCGCCGATGGCCAGCCCTGGGTTCCGCTCGCCAAGCGGTAACGCGGAATAGTCCGTCCCGAATGTACGATTTCAACTACTTCCGTAATAATCTCGAACAAATTCGGGAGCGGCTCAGTACGCGCGGCTTTTCGCTCGATACCGAAGCCTTCCAGAAACTCGATCAGCAGCGACGCCAGCACGTCACCGAAAGCGAACAACTCAAGGCCACCCGTAACCAGGCAACTGCCGAGATTGGCAAGCTGCGCAAAGAAGGCGCTGACACCACCGAACGCCAGGTCGCCGTGCGTGCTTTGGACAACCGCATGTCCGAACTAGACGCCGAGACCGTCAAGCTGGATGCCGAATTTCGCGACTTTCTAGCGCGTATACCCAATCTGCCGCACGCCAGCGTGCCTATTGGCAAGAGCGAAGAGGACAACGTTGAGGTCCGCCGCTGGGGAACGCCGCGCGCGTTTGATTTTCCAGCCAAAGCACATTGGGATCTGGGTCCGGAACTCGGAATTTTGGATTTGGAACGTGCCGCCAAAGTGACTGGCGCGCGCTTTGCCGTTTATTGGGGATTAGGCGCGCGGCTGGAGCGGGCGCTGGTGAGCTTCATGCTCGACATGCATACCAAGGAGCACGGCTACCAGGAAGTACTGCCGCCCTTCTTGATCAATTCCGCCAGTCTGTACGGCACCGGCCAACTGCCCAAATTCGCTGAAGATCTTTATCACTGCGAGGGGCATGACCTGTGGCTAGCGCCTACCGCCGAAGTTCCCGTGACCAACCTCTTTCGCGACGAAACGCTGAACGGCGAGACACTACCCATTTCCCTCTGCGCCTACACGCCTTGTTTTCGCAGCGAGGCTGGCTCACACGGCCGCGACGTGCGCGGCATCATCCGCCAGCACCAGTTTCAAAAGGTGGAGCTGGTTAAATTTACTGCCCCCGAACACAGCTACGAACAACACCAGCAACTCACTCGCGACGCTGAAGACATTCTCCAAAGGCTGGAATTGCCCTATCGTACCGTGGTTCTTTCCACCGGCGACATGGGCGCGAGTTCGGCCAAAACGTACGACATCGAAGTCTGGCTGCCGGGGCAGAACGCCTACAAGGAAATCTCTTCCTGTTCGAATTTCGAAGCGTACCAGGCACGCCGCGCCCAAATTCGCGCCAAATCCGGCAAAGCCAAACCCGATTTCGTCCACACCATTAATGGCAGTGGATTGGCGATAGGCCGTACGTGGGTTGCCATCGTTGAAAATTTCCAACAGGCGGATGGCAGCGTTCTGATTCCCAAGGCGCTTCAGCCCTACGTCGGAGCGGAGCGTATTGAAAAGTCCGGCGGCCTGCGTTTTTAGCTGGTCACAGCAATTGCATTTTTTCCATCTGATCCGCTAAGCCCCTACCTATCAGCTATTTACCGCGGATTCAACAGCTTTGGCAAAGCAGCGATTTCGCCCAGCCGCCACTCGCCGCATGATGCACTGAGGTCGCTTGTAGAAATACAGCGACTCTCTTCACGAGGCATCATGTTCAACTTTCGCCGTCTGCTCCTGACGATCATTTTCTGCGCGGCGTTTGCCGCCGTTCCCGCCGCCGCGCAGAGCAATCTGACTCAGATTCTGGACACCATTACCAACCCGGATGGAACGCTTTTCAACGGCTCGGTGATGATTTCGTGGAACGGCTCGTCCTCATCCGGGACCGCCACGATTTCTCCCGTCACATCGTCCACGCCGGTCTATAGCGGCGCGCTTTCGGTCCTCCTGGCGCCCACCACCATTGCGCCCTCCGGCACGTACTACGTCGTTGTCTACAACAGCAGCAATGGACTCGTGACCTGGTCTGAGATTTGGCAGGTGCCGCCTAGCACCACTCCGCTCACGGTGAGCCAAGTTCGCCAGTCGAGCACCAAGGGCTCGGGAAGCGGTTCCACTGGCGGCACACAGTACGCTACTCTCCCCATTGCCATCGGCCAAGTCACAGACCTCAGCACGAACTTAAGCACGCTCAACGCTTCCATTGCTTCTCTGAATTCTCAAATCGCGGCTCTCACTACGCAGGTAAATTCGGGAGGGTCGGTGACCGCGCTGCAGACGCAGGTGAATACCTTAGCCGGTGCGGTTTCGGGTCTCACTACAACGGTTACGGGAAACACAGCCTCCGTCAGCACGCTGACCACGAATCTTGGCGCCGTGACTTCCACCGTCAGCAGTAACGGGAATTTGCTGACCGCGCTCAGCACTACCGTCGGTACGCTCAATTCATCAGTGACGAACCTAGCTAATACGGTGAACGCTTTTAGCGCGGGCGGCTCCAATGCGATGTTCATCGATTCGGAAATACCGGCGGGAACAGTCAATGGAACGAACAGCGCCTTTTCGCTTGCGCAGACACCCTCTCCGTCCGCCAGCCTCTCTCTCTATCGCAACGGCCTGTTGCAACTGAACAATGTGAACTTTACGCTAGCCGGAACAGCGGTGACCTTCATGGCCGGCAGTCTGCCGCAAACCAACGACCGGCTGGACGCCTATTACCGCGTATCCGGCGCGTCTAGCACAATTGCCGTTATCACTGATGGCGAAATCCCGGGCGGCTCCATCAATGGAATAAATCCTGTGTTCACTTTGGCCGCCGCACCCAATCCAGTCAATGGTCTTAGGCTCTATAAGAACGGCCTCTTGCTTGCGCCAGGCCTGGGCAACGACTTTACCCTCTCTGGCCTAACCATTTCGTTCTTACCGGGCGCAATTCCGCAAAGCGGCGACACGTTGCAAGCGTCGTACCGGCACTAAGACGCAGGGTGCCGAATTGTCAGTGAACTCGACATTTGAACGTGGTGGTTTATGAGGTCCGGACCTCTAAAACCTAATCCGGCGCGCATTGTGACTGGATCAGTTTTCGGGTGTTTACAATCGATCCATTGCCATTGTGTGCGCTAAGAAGCACCTCCACGGGTTTAGGCGCATAGCGCACACACAGTTCCACTTTAACCTGCAAGGGCCAGGTAGATTCGTGGTTTATCGTCCAAGTCAAGAACTGACCGGGTGCGCCCGCGTCCATTTCTTCGGGTGGTTGTTTAACGCTTGCTTCTTCCGAATGAAGGATTCGATTGTTGTGATCTCGAATGGATAGGACCAGGTCGGCAGTGCCGGACACTTTGCTAAAAATCTGCAAAGGATGTCCCGGCGCCACGCTAAAAGTAGGCAAGCGCAGCTTGGAACATAACGTTGCGGCATGATCGTTCAGAGCACCTTCCGTGATCCAGCGGCGAATCAGTCCGATTTCGCTCGCGGTCAAAGGACGAGAGTTGAGAGGCATTCTTTGGTCCGCCCCGCGGAAGCCTTCGATAAACTTGACCAGCATGCTGCGCTCCGGAAACCCAGGCACAATGTCATCGCCGAGAACACCACCAGCGCGGAGGCCACGGTACATGGAAATTTGAAATTGTGAACTGGGAGCCGATCCCCCATGACAGCCGTTGCAATGAAGCGCAAAGATTGGCGCGATCTGACGGCCATAACTTACCCGTTTCTGAATTTCGGATCGTTCGCGGCGGCACGAACAGAGGGTCAAAACGCAGGTAGCGACGAGTAAGTGCAATGGCGCCGGCAATCGCCTACCGGTGACCGGCCGCGGTTGATTTTCCGTTTTGGAAGTCGATCTCAATCAGCTTTTCGCTCGTGGGAATGCGGGCGACGACCTTCTTTGTCTTAGCGTCGATGACCGCGCCGCCATCCGGGTAAACATAGCGGCCATCGATGCTGAATGAGATCCAGCCAGGGTGAGGCCGATCGGCCGGTTTCTGGTACAAAGGAATGCTTGCGATCTGTTTCGGAGGGAGAGACTTCACGTTAAAAACGTACACATAGCCGAAGGTTGAATCCGCCACCCACACTTCGTTTTGATCGCGGCTTAGAGCGATGCCGTGACTGGGCGTGCTATGCGGCCGATGCGCGGGCATGTTCATTTCGGCCAGGCGCTCCGCTGGTGTTTTTGTCTCGGCGCGGTAGAGCATTTTGCCGCCCCATTTATTGCCGTCGCGAACGGCCGCGACCTCAAACCCAAGCAGGCCGTCCACATTGGCGTAAAGATATTTTTCATCGTCAGAGACGGCAAAGGGCCGCACTCCTTTGCTGAAAGGCCCGACCTTCCCGATGACTTGATTCGTTGTGGTATCGACGATACGAACGTAGGGTACGGTGAGAACCTCAAGATATGCGCGAGTCCCAGCGGGATTCATCCAAGTATTGTGCGGCCCGACCGGATTCCCGATCGGATGGACATCGTAGTTCTTTCCGTGTTCCGTCTCAATGCTGGCTGTGACATTGCCGCTCTTCGCATCGACAACCTTCCAATAACTCTCATTGCGGAAGGGAAGATACATGCGCAGGCCGTCTGGAGTCATTGCCATGCTATCCGCATAGTTTCCAAGGTGCTTCCGCCAGTCGATCTTTTCGGTCGCCAGGTCAACGCAGATGAGATCGTCTTCCTTATACGAAGTGAGATATAACTTCCCGAGCACGGGACTCGCCGCGATTCCCTTGTAATCGCCGCTGTTTGCCACATTCAGCTTGCGGAGGAGCTTGTGGCCGTCATTGATGTCATAAATACTCACGCCCTTGGGATCCGTGACATATAAGAGACGGCTGACGCCTTTTAGCGGAACTCCAAACCGGGCGTTTGACGGCGGCACACTTTCCCCCGCGATTCCAGAAAAGGCGAGGACCAAAGCAGTCGCTACCGCTACAAAAAGCTTCGATTGAAATTTCATTAGGATCTGATCACGGGCAAACTGCGGGATTTCGGACGGTCTCGCTTGCGGCGTATTCGCCTAAGTCATGAGACTTTATGGTTATATACCCGCACCTTTACGTTGTCAACACAGAAAGCGCCAATACGGAATAGCAGCGCGGTTCTTACAGTAACATCCGTGCTTGTTACCTTGTGAGGCCCCTTTGTTCCTTGACAGCACACCAATCCAGCCATAATATGGCTCTTGTTCCGGCCTGCAAGAGCGATGGGGAGGAATCCATCCGCCCTCTCAGGGCAGCACTATTCAGAGTGGACAAGAGAGGTAAGAATGAGAAATCACGTTGTTTCTCTGGTAGTTGTTGCCTTGTTAGCCCCGGCCGCTGCATTGGCGCAGTTTGAAGCTGGGTCCGTCGTCGGCACGGTAAAAGACCAATCTCAGCTGGCGGTTGCCGATGCTACGGTCGAGATCAGAAGCCTTGCGAGTAATTCTGTCCGCCAAAGCGTAACATCCGCTACCGGTGAATTCGATTTCGTCGCCGTACAGCCGGGGCAGTACTCGCTGACGGTGAAGAAGTCCGGATTCAACCCAAAGACTCAGAATTTTAACCTGGCCGTTGGCCAAAGGTTAGAGCTAAATACAGCGTTGGACGTCGGGACTGCTACGCAAACGGTATCGGTAAACGCAAATACAGAGATGGTTGAATCCGCCTCGTCCGAATTGAGCAATGTGCGGACGACGCAGCAGGTTGTGGATCTGCCTCTCAACAGCCGCAATTTTACGCAGCTAGTGAATTTAGCGCCAGGCGTAAATAACCGTGGGAACTCTTCAAATTCCATTCAGCAGGGGTATACGAGCGGCCGCGGTACAAACGGCGCCGTGATCAATGGCGCGCCGCCGGAGGATACCGTTTACTTGTTCGACGGTATTCAGAGCGTCGACAACGATGCCGGCATACTTATCTTTTTTCCGCCAGTGGACGCGATTCAGGAATTCAAAGTGCAAACGAGCGCTGCCCCCGCGGCGTACGGCGGCAGCCCAGGGATTATTAATGTGACGTTCCGGTCCGGCTCCAATAATTTTCACGGGGCTCTTTATGAGTTTGTTCGTAACTCCGACTTGGATGCAAAGAACTTTTTCGATTCCCCTACAAAGCCGATCCCGCCCTTTCACTTGAACCAGTTTGGCGCCAATATAGGCGGTCCCGTGATCATCCCGCGCTTGTTCAATGGAAGAAATAAATTGTTCTTCTTTGCGGATTATGAAGGGAAGCGCACAAGCCAGGCGCAAACTTACATCAGCACGGTGCCAACGGCAGCCTTCCGGATAGGCGATTTTTCGGCGTTACTGCCAAAAACGCCGCTGCATCAGCCGGGTACTAGCACGCCGCTCACCAATAACCAAGTGCCTCTGTCGCAATTTGACCCCACCTCGGCGAAACTTCTACAGCTTTATCCGCTGCCGAATTTGCAGGGCGCGACCAGCAATTATCTTTACAACGGTTCAGTGATTAACAACGTAGATCAAGGCGACGTCCGAATCGATTACCGGACCGATAAATCAACGCTTTTCGGGCGTTTCAGCAAAGAGAATCCCGACACCATCACGCCCGGATATCTGCCTGCCCCCGCGATAGGCGGCGGCCCGTCGCGGCCCGGCCAAACGCCCATTCCGGCGTGGCAGGGTGTAATTGGCTATGGTCTCTCTCTTGGAGCGAATAAATATTATGAAGCCCGAGTTGGTTACTCTCGCGTACATGAGCTGATCATCGATACCGATACGAACCAGCCCATGTTGGCCGAACAGCTTGGCATTCCAAATGCGAATGCTGGAGGCGCCGCCGGTCTCACCAACCTGAGCATTTCAGGAACTGTTGGTTTGGGCGATGGCTCCGGCAGCCTCGAAAAAATAAACAACAATTGGGAATTCGACCAGGCGTTCACCTGGGTCAAAGGCAGCCATGAGATTAAGGTTGGGTTTGATTTTATGAGCCGCCGGTTCGCCTTCTTCTCGCCAACCTGGCCGGTCGGGACTTTCTCTTTCAACGGATCGTACACGGGTTATGGCTTCACCGATTTCCTGTATGGGCGTCCCATCAGTTCTGAGATAGATATCACGAAATTCTTTAGTCTCCAGCGGTTTCAGCCTAGCTTCTACATCCAGAATAACTATCGCGTCACCTCCAAGCTTTCATTGAACATCGGTATTCGGAACGATGTAGTGACACCTTGGAAAGAGCGCCATAACCGGCTCGCTGGTTTTGTTCCCGCGAATGGCGGTAACTTGGTTCCGGTTGGAACGGCGCCCTATGGTGGCGACTCTGTCACGGATGGACGATATACCAATTGGGGACCGCGCTTCGGATTCGCTTACAGTGTTGATTCGAAGACCGTCCTTCGCGGCGGCGCCGGAATCTTCTATGCATTCGAAAACGAGACATCCAACGTTTCGCAGGCGAAGAATGCACCTTTCAGCGGATCACTAACGGCGACAAATAGCGCGACGAACTATGCACAGGCTTTGCCGATTTCGGCTGGATTCCCCGCCAGCCGGCCAAACTTATTTCCCGTGGCCGGTTCTACCTTCGCTTATTATCCAAGGGCTTACCAGAACCCGTCCGCGAACGAATGGAACCTGAACCTGCAGCGGCAATTGTCGGGTCACGACGTGCTATCGGTGGCTTACGTCGGTCAGACAGGCGCACATATCATCGCGACTCCTAATATCAATCAAGCTTTTCCCGGCGCAGGCGCCGTAGGCGCCCGGCGGCCATACTCGAATTTGGCCGACGCGACGGAGGTTTGCCCGTGTGGAAATTCCTCCTACAACTCGCTGCAAGCCAGCTACGAGCATCGATTCTCCGCCGGGTTGAATTTTCTGGCAGCATGGACCTACGCACATAGCATCGACGATACAAGCGGAACGGGCAACACCGTCGGTATGCAAAACCCCTATAACTTCAGCACCTTTCGCGGCAATTCCGATTTCGATATTCGTCACAATGTTGTTCTCAGTTGGACTTATGATTTGCCCTTCGGCAAGGGGAAAAGATTCGTGACCAATGCGAGAGGGGTGGTACAGATTTTGGCCGGCGGATGGCAGATCAATAGCATTGATACCTTCCAGACCGGCACGCCGTTCACGGTCACCATGCTGAGCAGCCAGTTGAACTCCGGAAGCGCCGTGCAGTGGCCGAACCGCATCGCTTCCGGTACTCTTTCGTCGCCAAGTATCTCCGCCTGGTTCGATACGAGCGCCTTTGTTTCTCCCGGCCAATATCAATATGGAAACTCCGGACGAAATATATTGGTTGGACCGGGGACCAAAGAGTTCGATCTCTCTCTGTTCAAGAACTTCGTATTTAATGAGAGCGGAAGCCGCCATCTTCAGTTCCGCGCCGAAGCGTTCAATGTTTTAAATACTCCGCAATTCAACAATCCTAACGCGCAAATTGGCAACGCAGCAGCGGGAACAATCACAAGTGCAGGTGCGCCGCTACTGTTCCAGCGGACATCGCGTGAAATTCAACTTGCTTTAAAGCTGTATTTTTAGCGCAGACGCCGGAATAGTAGCTTCCTCTCTCTTGTATTTATTTACACCTGGTCAATATTTCATGAATTGATCGTTACGGAAGGACTACGATAACGCCGATTCCGCTATGCTAAGCCTTCAGTTCGTATGAATCTCGCGGAAATTCTGATTGTCGAAGACGACTTTGAAATGGCATTGGTTCTGCGTAAGGGCTTTGAACTAGATAAACATTCCGTCACCGTCGCAAACAACGGTGACGAGGCACTTCAGATCGTCCGCCAGAAGCGATTCCAGGCAATTGTCCTCGACGTAATGCTGCCCGTGCATGACGGCTATACCGTGGCGGCGACGTTGCGCGGCTCCGGCGATCGCACTCCCATCCTGATGCTGACGGCGCGCGATTCGGTTGAGGATATCGTTCGCGGTTTTGATTGCGGCGTCGAAGACTATCTGACCAAACCATTTTCGTTTCTCGAATTATCCGCTCGCGTGCGCTCACTTATTCGCCGCGGTCAACCGGCATCCATCCAACTCCACGCCGCCGATTTAGTGCTCGATACCGCGTCGCATGAGGTGTCCCGTGGAGATCAACCCATTCGTCTCACCCGAACTGAGTTCCGCTTGCTTGAGATTCTGATGAGGAATGCCGGCCACGTGGTTCGACGGCGCGATTTGATTGAAGCGATCTGGTCCGCTCCTAGTGTCGACGACAACAACATCGACGTCGCCATCAGCTCTCTCCGCGCCAAGGTGGATAAAGGCCGGCCAACGCGACTGATTCAGACTGTGCGTGGATTCGGCTACCGCATTGCAGATTCCGATAAGCCATGAGATTCCCGATCCGCATCCGCCTGGCCTTTGCCTATTGCGCGGTATTCCTGGTTGTGATTGCGGCGCTTGAAATAACCGCGTATGTCAGCGTTCGCGCCGCGATCCACTCCATCGTTGATCACGAACTTGAGACGCGCCTCGCCGGCCTGGACGATTACCTCACTCGTCACATCAAGGTTTATCCCGGGCGTCAATTGGGCGAGGCGCTTAAAATCCATCCAGCCTTTCAACCGGATCTTCTTCGCATACAGACCGAAGACGGGATTTTTCAATTGAATGGAACCGCTTTTTACCGCCTTAACCTCCCGACGTTTTCGCCCATAGTCTCAATTCATACCGAGGGCGACGCTGGCCGCATGCTCCGCATACTGATGGTGAGCCGAAGATTTGACGGTAAGGTCTACCATCTTGCGATGGCAACCGATCTCCTCTTTTCCGCGAAGATACTCGGGCGCCTGTGGCTGCTGATGGTTGTGTCTTTGCCGATCGTCTTGCTGATCGCGGGCGCCGCGGGTTATTGGATCAGCGGCAGAGCGATCGCGCCGGTTTCGGACATCATCGCAGCGGCGCGCTCCATGGATTCCAGCCGGCTCAGTGAACGCATCGCGGTGCCGCCCACCGGGGACGAGATACAGCAACTCGCCGAAACCATGAATGGCATGCTGGCACGCATTGAAGACGGCTTCCAACGGATCCGCCAATTCAACGCGAACGCCTCGCATGAATTGCGCACACCGTTGGCGATTATCCGCGCTAATGCGGAAGTGGCGCTGCTGGATCGCGGAGACAAGTCCGGGCGCTCCGCCCGTGACGCGCTTCGCCGCATCTTGAAGGAAGCCGAGAGGGACACGGTGCTGCTCGAAAACATGCTCCAACTGGCGCGGGCCGATGCCCCGATGGAGCGCATGCCGCGAAAGCCTGTCGATTTACGCGCGAGTCTGGCGGCCGCCTGTTCCGATATTCGGCCCCTCGCTGAAGCACGCGGCCTGGAGCTGCGAGTCACGTCCGCGGACGCCGCCTGCCCGTCAGAAGGCGATGAAGAGCAACTCCGCCGCCTGTGGCTCATCCTGCTGGACAACGCGGTTAAATACACACCGCCGGGCGGCTCCATCTTGGCTTGCGCCGCGACGGCCGCGGACGGGCGGCCCTTCGTCGCCGTCATGGATACAGGAATCGGAATTGCGCGGGAGCACCACACCCGTATCTTTGAGCCTTTCTACCGGGTGGACAAAGCGCGCAGCCGCGATGAGGGTGGGGCCGGCTTGGGGCTCGCTCTGGCCCGCCACATCGCCACGTCGCATGGCGCGGTGTTCGATCTCGAAAGTGAGCTAGGACGGGGCTCGCGCTTTTGCGTTACCTTGCCCGCCAGCGCGTATCGGGCTGTTTCCGTGCAGTCCGCGGCGCCCGAAGTAATCTTCAGGTAATGTTCAGGTTCCTGTAATCGCGGTTCAACACGCCGTTGTTAGTCTGGCGGTGAATGAAATCGTCCGCGCGTCAATTCGCCCGCTGGGCACACCTTTGGCTTGGACTCCTGGTAGGAGCTTTCCTCTGCCTCATGGGTTTCACCGGCGGCATGGTTAGCCTGCGTCCGCAAATCTCAACACTGCTTTCGCCCGCCGCTGCACCGGTCGCAAACTGTCAGGCGCCCCCCGACTGGAACCGCGCGGCACGAGACATCAGCGCCTTCGCTCACTCGGAAATCGATCGTATTTACGGACCTTACGGCTCCGATACGCGATACCAATTCCGCATGACCGGCGATCAGCCGGCCGTCTACCGACACGTGATTTATGACGCCTGCGCCGGCCGTATTCTCGGCTCTATCAACCTCGGATGGATGGACTGGACGGTGGATCTGCACCATAATCTTCTTTCCGGCAAGACTGGCCGGCGATGGGCCGGAGCGATTGGCGTAGCCTTTCTGCTCAGCAGCCTGAGCGGCCTGCTGGTGTGGCTGCTTTCAAAGCCCAACCTGCGCACCGCCTTTCGAATTCAACGCCGGTTTTCGCGGCGCACGCCGAGAGAACTGCACCGCGCATTAGGCGTGGGCGCCGCGTGTCTGCTCACGCTCGAAGCCTTTACGGGCATTTGGCTTTGTTTTCCGCAGACGATGCGCGCGGCGTTGGTTCAGGTTGCGCCAGCTCCGGAAGACGTGCGGCCGGCCAAGGTGCGACGCGACGCAGCGTCAACGGAACGCGCCGGGCTCAACGAATTGATGATCGCGGCCCACACCGCTCTCCCGGATGGCCTGGTGCGGGAAATTCGCTTGCCCGAAGGAAATGGTCCAGTCCAAATCCGGATGTGGCGGCCTGGAGACTTCCGGTCTTTAGGCAACAACATCGTCTTTCTGTCCAACTCTAATGCGCAAGTGCTTGGGGTAGATCGCTACGCGGACCGGTCTGGGTCCAACCGCTTTGTCCAGGCAATGGCCGGACTGCACTACGACGATTGGGGCGGCCTCCCGTTCCGAATACTGTGCGCCGCTGCGGGATTTCTAACGCCCGTGCTGTTCGTTACTGGATTCCTGATCTGGTGGTATGCGCGGCCCCGCAAAAAATCATCGATTCAACGCCAAGCCGCAGTGACTCCAGAAGCCGTACAAGCGCGCTAAACATTTCTTTTTGAATACAGGACCGCGACTCTTATGAAAATGCAATCGGTGTATCTACTATTTGTCTGCCTACTCTCCGGCGGGGCTGCATGGGGCCAAGTAGACAAGGCAACTGTCACCGGAACCTTGACTGATCCCTCGGGCGCTACAGTCGCGGACGCAAAGATTACCATAGCGTATCCATCCACTGGCCTGAGCCGTTCCGTTAGCACAAACGGCTCCGGCGCTTTTCTTATCGTTGGCCTTCCTGTGGGACATGCCGCCGTTGACGCCGTGAAGGCAGGGTTCCGCCCGGTTCACACGGAAATCGACCTGAACGTCGGCGAAACAAGAACGCTGGATTTTCCGCTGCAAGTCAGCAACGTGGACACCACCGTGGAGGTTGTTGCGGAAGCTGACCTCGAAAGAAGTTCCGCGGCGATTGGCGCCACGTTCAATAACACTCAGATTAGCCAATTGCCGATCAACGGCCGGAACTGGGGTGGCTTGATGACGCTGACGTCCGGCGCCATTGATACAGGCGCGGGCAACGGCGCCAGCGTGCGATTTTTTGCGCAAGGCGGCGACGACGTGAACTATCGCGTAGATGGAGTGGATGCAACCGCGGTTCGCAACCAGGCTGAAAGCAAAAGCCGCATGATGATTTCCGAAGATGCGATTGCCGAATTCCGCGTGAACTCCCAACTCTATACTGCTGAAACCGGAGGCGCGACTAGCGCCCAGGTCGAAATCGTTTCAAAGGGCGGGACCAATCAATTTCACGGTAGTCTTTTCGAATACCTCCGCAACAGTGCGCTGGATTCGCGAAGCCCGTTTGATGGTGCTACCGTGCCGCCCTTCCGTATGAACCAATTTGGAGCTACCGTGGGTGGCCCATTGGTTAAAGACAAGACGTTCTTCTTTCTGTCCTACGAAGGCCTGGTTCAGAGCCAGTCCATTACGCAAATTGGCTTTGTGCCTTCCGATTCATTTCGCGCGAAGGCCGTGCCCGGAGTGGCGCCGCTGCTTGCGCTTTATCCGGAAGGCCAGAAACCTGTTATTACGAATGGCGTACTCAATCCCAATGTGATGCAGTGGACCGGCATCGGCGTTTCCACGCAGGACGAACACACAGGTCTGCTGCGAATTGACCACCGGTTTAGCGACCGGCTCAGCTTTTATTTTCGCGCAAGCGGGGACACGACCAACAGCTTCGCGCCAAATGCTTCGCTTCCATACGGAACGCGAAATCTGGATGCTCCCTCCAGCGGGCTCTTTGATTTCCTTTATCTGGTCAGCCCGAACACCACCAACGAGCTTAGAATCGGCGCCAACTATGCGCAGCCGCTTCACTCCGTACCCACGGGGGCGGAGGCTACCATCTCCATCCCTCAACTGTCCTCGATTCCGGGCGGAAACCGCCGTATCGCAATTGGAATTTCGCAATCGCTCGTGGACCAGTGGTCTTCCCTGCATGGTGCGCACACGTTGAAGGCGGGCGTTGAGATACGGCGCGTGCAACTCATCGTTCATGATTTCAATTTGTCCGACGGCACGGCGAGTTTCGCGAGCCTCAGCGATTTTCAGAACGACAAACTCAACACACTGGCGGGTTCGGGCGAGCTGCCCACCAAACAGATGCGCAAAATCGAGTACTTCGGCTATCTGCAGGATGAATGGAAGATCAAGCCGAACTTTACCGCTAATATCGGATTGCGGTATGAATTTTTTAATGCATTCACTGAGATTCACAACCGGGATATCCCATTCGACGTGCAAGGTTGCGGCGGCTATTGCCCGGTGGGTTCCCCTTTTGCATATCCGCCCAAACTGAACTTGGCTCCACGGCTTAGCTTCGCCTGGGCGCCCGATGCATTGAAAGGCCGCACCGTGATTCGAGTAGGCGGCGGAATTTTTTATGGGGACGCTCAACTCGGAGACCAATACAGTCCGGCGAACAATGACGCCGTGCGCTATACACTCACGGGTGCTTCAACGCCCGGGCTCTCCTATCCCTTTGATCCGTTCATCAATCCTAATACCGCTGTCGCCGCGGCGCCGCGGTCGATGCCGATCAACCATCCTAACCAAACTTCGCAGCAGTGGGGGCTGAATGTCCAGCAGGCGTTGACGAAAAATATCACGTTGCAGGTCGGCTACAACGGTCAGGAGAATTATCACGTTTTCTCGCGCACCTATGTCAATGTGGTTGATCCCGCCACCGGCACGGTCCAGTTTCCAACCTTGAGTCACAACATCGACGTGCGCGGCGAAGACGGTGTGTCCAGTTTTCACGGCCTACTCAGCACCTTGCAAGTAAACAACTGGCATGGCTTTCTCATTCGCGCCAACTACATGTACTCCCACGCGCTAAATGACGGCTCGGCGGGTGGCGGCTCCGGAAATACTCCGCAGAACGTTGCCTGCCGTTCCTGCGAAAAAGGGAACAGCGATTTCGACGTCCGCCATGTCTTCACTGCGAACTTCGCCTACCAGATTCCTTTCGCGCGCAATCGCTGGTACGGCGGCTGGCAATGGAGCGGCACTACAACCGCGCGGACAGGTCTTCCATTGAATGTAACCGTCACACGCGCTGCATCGAGTGTCCCCGACGGCAACGTACTCTCTACCCAACGGCCGAATCTGGTGCCCGGCGTTCCGCTTTATCTCAATTACTCGTCAAGCGGGCTGTGGCTCAACCCGGCTGCGTTCTCGGTTCCCGCCAATGGAACGTGGGGGAACCTGGGACGCGACGTATTGCGGGCGCCTGGGCTCTTTCAAGTCGATATGTCGCTGTCAAAGAAAACGCGGCTGGTCGAACGCTCAGCCCTCGAAATCGGATTTGAGTTCTTCAACATTTTTAATCACCCGCAGCTTGGCGCGCCCAGCGCCAACATCAGCTCCACATCTAACTTCGGCCGTATACTCGCCCCCATTAATACTTCGCCAGTGGGCGCTGGAACACCCCGGCAGGTGCAGGTCTTCGCGCGGCTGTCGTTTTGATCTCACAATTGATCCCCAAGGAAAACGCTAATGACAAACTTTCATAGCAAACTGATTATCGGGGCGATCACCGCCTTTTCCCTGCTTAGCGCTGGGGCACCGGCCCCAAAGCCTCACAAGCCGGTCTTCATCTCGCCCGAACAGTTGGATGTCGCGTCCATACTACCGAACCCGCCTGGCGACAATTCAATCCAGGCACTAGCGGAGCTTGCGGAAGTGCATCACTTGCAGGACACGCGTCAAGCGGCGCAGATCCTGCATGTCAAGGCGGATGATGCCGAGGAGGATATCTTTGTCTTTAAAAATGTGCTCGGGGATAAATTCTCTCCGGCGAATTTGCCATTGACAGCTCTGTTATCCGCGCACGTACATAACGATGAAGGAGTGATTGTAGGGCCTGCCAAAAAATACTTTCACCGGCTTCGTCCGTTCAATTACCAATCCAGCGTTAAGCCTGTCTGCAAGACAAATAGCAATATGGACGATTACTCATATCCCAGCGGCCATTCGACGACCGGTTATTTAGAGGCCCTGGTGCTGACCATGATCGTGCCCGAAAAACGCGATGCGATTCTGGCCCGAGCCGATGACTATGCTCACAGCCGGGTCGTTTGCGGAGTGCATTACCGGACCGATGTGGAAGCAAGCAAATCGGTCGCCTACGCCATGATTGGCGTGATGATGAATAATGCGCAGTTCAAGGAAGAATTGAAGGCTGCGCGATCCGAGACGCGCCGGGCTCTCGGTATCTAGAACTTTTATTCAGTTTTACCGAAAAAGCGATAGTCGGCAGTGTAACTCGCGCGAGTTTCGGCTCCCGCATGCGCGGTATCACATCCGCCTGCGGGCGCCGCTCCCCCATTAGTATTGAGCCTTTGAACGCTCAGAACCCTTGTCATCACGCCTGAACCCGAATGATTGACAGCCGATAGCAGCAGCCATGGAATGGATTTCGGCTCAGGCGATGCGGCGGAGGCAACTACTCTACCGGTGACTGCGCTATGGTCGTTCGCTTCCCAGGTGGGACCAGCATAGTGGCTCGCGATGTGCTGCCCCTGTTCGTTAAACAATTTGGCGTCAGGTCCTTTGAGGACCCAGGCGTATTGAGCGCCAGTGCTTTTACAGGTATAAATCTGATCGCCTTTGGCGTGGGCGGCGAATAGCTGGCGTTCGCCCGCTGGCGGACGTAAGTTAGAAGGCGCATCTTGTGAGAAAGAAGGCGCTGCGGAGGCCAACATGCAGGCAATTGGCAGCAGTATGAGACGCGAGCAAGAGCACATGGTTTCTCCAGCTTACTTCGGTTGTGCTAACTTCTCAAAGCCAGGCAATCTACTCTGGCAGCGGGCTTCAGAGGCGAGTGTCATCATAAGAGCACAGTGACCTGCAAGTACTGCGCCGTTCCGATGAAAGAACTCAAGGGACACATTTACCATAAGAAGCGAAAGTGGCAGTGTCCCAAATGCAGCCGGGTGAGGATGCAGGCGCCGAAGCAGGCGCGTAATTTGCAGTGACATATGATCCGATATAGGGACAAAGAGCAAATCTATGAAGCGCGAAGGAATTTCGAGACGGTATTTCTTTTACGGGAGCCTTTTGGCCGGTGCAATTCCATTAGGCGGCTTTGGCAGTGTGCCGTCGCTGAAGCAGATGGGATACAAGTCGCCGAATGAGAAGCTGAACATCGCTTCCATTGGCGCGGGCGGCAAGGCGGCCAGCGACATTACGGCTTGCGCCGAGACGGAAAACATCGTGGCGCTTTGCGACGTGGATGACAAGCGCGCGGAAAAGATGTTTGCCGCGCATGAGAAGGCGCCCAAGTATAAAGATTTTCGGATGATGCTCGATAAAGAGGGCGCGAATATCGATGCCGTCATCGTAACCATTCCGGACCACATGCATACGGTGGCGGCGCTGGCCGCCATGGAGCGAGGCAAACATGTTTACGTGCAAAAACCGCTGGCCCATACTGTTTTCGAATGCCGTGAGTTGTTAAAGGCGGCTGAAAAATATAAGGTCGCCACGCAGATGGGCAACCAGGGCTATTCGAATGAAGGCACGCGGCAATGCGCGGAGATGATTTGGTCCGGCGCCATCGGAAACGTCACGGAAGTACATGCCTGGACAAACCGTCCGGCGTGGCCGCAAGGAATTAAAGACATGCCGGTGACCTCACCGGTTCCGGGAACGCTGGATTGGGATCTTTGGCTGGGCGTGGCCAAAGAGCGGTCATACAGCGAAGACTACTTGCCGTTTATTTGGAGAGGCTTCTTTGATTTCGGCTCCGGCTCCTTGGGGGACATGGCCTGTCATATTTTAGGCGCGCCGAATATGGCTCTGCGGCTGGGCGCACCCACCAGCGTCGAGTGCATCCATCAGGAAGACCGCGGCGATATCTATTTCCCGAGTAAGTCCACCGTCCGTTTTGACTTCCCGGAGCGCGACGGGATGCCGCCGGTGAAAATTTTCTGGTATGACGCCATGCGCGACGAGCAGCCCACCTTTGAAGGAGCGCCGCAAAACGAAATTTTGGGAGATCTTCCACGCAACCGGGCAAGCCGCGACCTCTCTACCCTAAAGCCAAGGGAACGGCAAATTCAGGGAGGCGTTTTCACGGAACAGTTTTTTACCCCGAAGGAACTTCCGCCCTCACCTCGCCGTGGGCTTGCCGCTGCTCCAAAATTGGACGCGCATGAGCAGAAGGAAGCCGAGTGGATGAAGCTGATCAACAAAGGTACGAACGGCAGCCTTTTCAAAGGGGAGAAAGGCATGATCACCACCGGCACCTATGGCGAGTGGACACGCCTGCTGCCGGTAGAGCAGATGCGTGATTACGAATTTCCGCCCGAGTTTCTGCCGCGCTCGCCAGGCCATTACCGGGATTGGATTCGCTCTTGCAAAGGCGGCGTCCCGGCCTGTTCGAACTTCAGCGTATCCGCTCCGTTTACCGAATGGATCGCCTTGGGCTCCATTGCGATCCGCCTCAACTGCAAGCTGGAATGGGATGCCGAAAAGATGCGCGTCACCAACAATCCGGAAGCCAATGAGCTGCTCAAACCGGTGGTACGCAAGGGTTGGCATATCGGCGTGTAATGACGTTTGACCAAGCATGGTTCCGGCCAGAAGCAGTTTCAGAAGAAACCCGAGCGTTAAATGAGAGATTGATAGCGGCCCAAAGCAGCCTGCCGAATTGGTGGGACGTTGGGGCGCAAGCGACGCGTGAAATGCGGGCGCGGGGCGAAGGGCCCTTTCCTTTGCCGCCGCGTTCAAACAGAGCGCGTGTTTTATCCATTGCCGGAAAAGGCGGCCATCAAATCCCGCTCCGGGTCATCGCGCCGGATCGCCCACGCGGCGTTTACCTGCATATCCACGGCGGCGGTTTTGTATTAGGCTCGCCTGATCTGCAGGATTCGTCTCTCGAACGAATCGCGGAAAATACCGGACTCGCTTGCGTGAGCGTGGGCTATCGCCTAGCGCCGGAGCATCCTTATCCGGCCGCTCCGGACGATTGCGAGGCGGCGGCGGTGTGGCTGGCAAGGCAAGCGCAAGATGAGTTCGGCTCCGATATTTTGACCATCGGCGGCGAATCGGCAGGGGCAACGCTTTCCGCTATCACGCTGCTCCGCCTGCGGGATCGGCACGGATTCACAGGCTTTTCCGGCGCGAATTTATCATACGGCATTTTCGATCTTTCCATGACTCCGAGCCAGAAGCGCTTCGGCAGCGACAAGCGGCTGGTGCTGCGAACCATTGATTTGGCGAAATTCGCTGCAGCGTATGTTCCGGCTGGCGTGGACCTCCGCGATCCGGACGTCTCCGCGCTGTATGCGGATTTGCGCCAGCTGCCGCCGGCGCTCTTCACGATTGGGACGGCTGACGCCTTACTTGATGACTCGTTATTTATGTACGCGCGCTGGATTGCCGCGAACAACAATGGCGAACTCGCGGTTTACCCTGGCGCGGCACACCAATTTAACGCGTACTCGTACACCTTGGCAGAAGAAGCCAATGCCCATATCGACCGGTTTTTAAAGCGGGTGACCGGACCGAGCGCGTAAATTAAAGGTCCGCTTTTTTGAAGTAGACTGAGTTGAAAAGAGCTTTCGATTGCAATGCTGAAGATCGCTCCGCTTCTCTTGTTGATCGTCTCTGGGTTCGGTCAAGATTCCTCCAATGATGCAAGTCGAGAATACCGGAAGGAACTCGAACGAAATCCACGAAATTCGCTCGCTCATTTTCGAACGGGCGAACTCTATTTTAAACAGCATAATTTTCAGGCTGCGGCAAATGAGTTCCGGGAAGCATTAAACGGAGACGCTCACCCTCAATGGATCGATGCTTGGGCGCACATTGACCTCGGCGAGTTGTTCGATGAAACCAACCAGCGCGAGCGCGCAGTCCGGGAATATTGGCTAGCGATTCGAACGAACGACGACACCGATGGCGCTCAGACGCTCGCGGCACAGCGCTTGGGTAAAAATGTCGAGGACGATGATATACGGCTACATCAGGTTCAAGGCCGTTCTATTCGCGCTCCGGAGCCTATCGTGAAAGTGGCCGCGGAGTACTCGCAGGAAGCTCAAGTTGCCGAACTTGAGGGTACCGTCAAATTAGCCGCAACCATTGCGTTGGATGGCTCAGTACGGGAATTGCGGGTTGTGGAACCGCTGGGCGCCGGGCTCGACGAGGCAGCCAAAGCAGCCGCAAACCGCTGGTCATTCAAGCCGGGGGCTACAAGTGAAGGGTCAGTATCCATGGCTACAACTATTGAGTTGAGTTTCCTGCTCCCATCCAAGCAATCCCGTTGGCACTTACTCAGGGCAGCATTCAGTGCGCCCGAGGGAGCATCGCGTCCTCGTTTTACCAACACGAGTTATCCAGCCGGAGACGGCATCGGCCCGGAGGCAGCCGAGGATGCCCACCTCTTGGCGGCAATCGGAAGACCGGCATTGGTTACGCTTTCGTTTGATGTCGATCAGGGCGGCCACCCGGTTCGTTTCCACATCGAGAGGAGCAGCGGGCCGGTGTGGGGTCATGAGGCGATTTCCGTGGTTCGCCGGTGGCGATTTTTCCCTGCCCGCAAGAACGGGAGTCTGCTAAGCGTTCCCTGCACATTAGATCTTCTTTGGGGAGAAAGAAAACTTACCGAAGGCGCGCTTCTCAAGGCGCGTGAAGCTTTTGAGTTTGCCGCAATTCAAAGACAAAAATAATCACGGAATTGCGCTGCCAATTCGCGGCAACCGCGAAAAGCAGGCCCACGTCAGAGTAAGGTACTATTGAAACCCCAAAAGGCTATATGAAGTTGCGCGTTATTTCTTCGCTTTTGTTATTGACGGTTGTGCTTGGAGCAAGCTTGCTTTTTGCGTTTTCCGAATTGCACAATAGCGATCCCTCTCAGTGGACTGGCGTTGAAGTTCACCAGATCCTGAATAACTCTGCTTGGGCAAAAACGGTAAAAATGAATTTCTACAATAGCAGCCCGGCCATCGGGAATCAGAGTGCGGGCAATGGACCCAATAACAACGGACCTATCGGCATGGGTGGAACGGGACGGCGCGGAATGGGCGCGGGCCGTTCGAATGGAACATATAGTTCCGGCGGAGGCAGCCGCCCGCCTGCCGATTCGAAATCCCCGCCGGAGGAAGTCACCATTCAATGGCAGAGCGCGTTGGTCATAAGGATGGCAGCCGCGAAGAGAGCAGGCGAGACAACCGATGCTGCGGCGTTCAAGCCGCTGGATGAATATGTCATTGCGCTGATCGGGCTGCCAATGACGGCGGTCGGCGGACGCGGGGCGTCGGCTGATTCGGACAGCACGCTCACTCAGGAGGACGAACAGCGTATTCAGGAACGTGTGAAGAGTTCAGCCTCAATACTGCGCTCTGGCCATGACCCTCTTACCCCTACCAAAGTGGAACTGGATCAGGGTAAAGATGGTCGCATGTTGATTCACTTCCCTAAATCCGCACCGATTAACGTTAATGAAAAGAGCGTTGAATTCCATCTCGACCTGGGCCGGACACAAATCCGGAAGAAGTTCCCGCTCAAGGACATGGAATATCAAGGCAAGCTGGAGATCTAACAGGGCTGGACTAATGCGCCATGACAAGCTCCCGGTGCGCAGCGCTTCTGTGCAGACTAGGCATGGTGTCTTTCTTGGAGACCACCACTAAAGAACGATCCCGTGAAGAATCCAGGGCATTCGCGTAGGCAATGCGATTCAGGATCGCGCTCGCTAGGTCCCTGGAATCGGTAGCCTCATGATCGCGCGCAATTTCCAATAATTCCGCTTCCGCCGAGCCATCCGGACCGGATGCAAGCGCGTCCATGACTCCAGTGGTAAATGCGATGACGCGGTCTCCGGGGCGCAGCCGCACCGCTCCTTCGCTGTAAGTAGAGCTTGCCTTCAGGCCTAAAACAGGGCCGCCTAAATCCAATAGAGTACCGTTCCGGTGCCCGTTTTGCAGTAGCAGCGCGGCTTCGTGGCCCGCATTAACATAAGTAAGGATGCCTGTCTTGGCGCTGTAGTGAGCGTACAGGAACGAGACAATCTGCTCGATTGAGCATATGTCATAGATGATGCGGTTCAGATCGTTTGCCAGCATCATCGGGTTGACTAGCCCACGCGCGATGAAGCCGCGGACGGCCCCACGTACGCATGCGCCGGCCCAATCCGCGGGTTGGCCTTTCGCATCAGTCTCACCCAACATTAGGGCAAACTCCCCGTCAGCCATGGGGACGAAATCGATATAATCGCCGCCGGGTACTTGGCCCCGGATGGAAAAGCTAGCGTAATCCAAACCGCTAGCGGTCCGCCAATTCAATACCGGCACGGACAGGGTATCGGAGAATTGTGAACGATTGTTCATATATCTTAAAGACGCCTGGGGACGGCCGGTCGTTTACTTCTGGTTTGTAAAGTTTGTCTTGAAAACCCTTTAAGCCCAGAACGGCTCACCCTCCACTAAGTTGCGGCGCAGAAAATCCTCGTTCAATTCGACGCCGAGACCGGGCCCGTCGGGTACCTTCAGCCGGCTGTTGCTGACTTCAGGCGGGTGATTGACGGCCATATGTTCAATGTAGCGGGGCGTGCGGCCCAGTGCGCTTTCCGAACGGTAGAAGTTTTTCATTGAGGCGGAGAAATGTGCGTTCGCGTAGGTAAGCAGCAGCGAACCCACGTTGTGAAGCGCAAAGGGCGTACGGGTGAGCGCGGCGCAATCTGCGATTTTACGAGTGCCGGTGATGCCGCCCGCAAAAGACAGATCGGGATGAATGATATCGACGGCCAATGAGTCGAGGAACGGGCGAAACTCGCGCGCGGTCTCCAGCTTTTCTCCCGTCAGCAGCGTTAAGCGGGTGGAACGGCGCAGCGCCACCCAGGCTTCCGAAAAGGGCGGGTAGACGGCGTCTTCCACAAAGAGCGGGTTCATACTCTCCACGGCTTTGCAGACATTGATAGCGCTGGGTGCATCCAGTTCGCTGTGGCAGTGAACGGCGATATCGATCTCATCGCCCACCGCTTCGCGTAAGTTGTTGTAGGCGCGGTGGACCTTACGCAATTGCGCGCTGTCCAAAGTGTCGGCAAACTTTCCCATGGGAACGCCGAGTATGGGGTGAATATCGATCTTGAAGGCGTTAAAGCCTTCCGGCTGCTGCTTGATGGCATGCGCCCAGTCGCGGCAAGAAGCCGGGTCAAGCGCATCCTTCAACAAATTTCCGTGTGAATAGAGCAGCATGTGATCTCGAAAACCGCCGCCCAGCAACGTGGAAACCGGAGCTCCCATAATCTTTCCGGCCAAGTCCCAGAGCGCGATGTCGATGCCGCTGACTGTCGGAATGTGCGCCGTGTAGGTGTGCATCAAAGAACTCATGTTCTGGTAATGCACCTCAATCATGAGCGGATCTTTGCCAATGAGTAGATCCTTCATGGTTTCGATACGGGCGCGAGCCATGGGGCCGCTTGCGCCTGCTTCGCCGTAGCCGGTCAGGCCGGCATCAGTATCGATGCGAATGAGGCAGTTGCCGGCGATATTCTTGATCGCCATCGCCTTGACTGCCGTAATCTTGACCTTCTTGATATGCGCTTGGGCAAGCGCGCGAAAATTAGTGAGAGAAGCAGCAGCAGGCAGCGCTACCGCCAGACGAAGCAGGTTGCGCCGTGAGTACATGGCCATGCCTTCTAATGTATGCCCAACTGCTCAAACAGAAAAGAATACGCGTCCGCCTGCTGCGCCAGGCTTTCGCTGAGTGACGATCCAATGCCGTGTCCGGCATTGCCGCTGGTGCGTAACAGAATAGGACCTTTCGAACGGCCCACCGCTTGGAGCCGGGCCACCATTTTGCGGGAGTTGGCCGGGTCTACGCGCGGATCGTTATCACCCGTCAAGAAAATGGCCGCCGGATAGGTTTTGCCGTCCGCAACGTGATGGTAGGGCGAATAGGCAAAGAGCGCCTTAAATTGATCCAGTTCCTTCACCGTGCCGAATTCAGTAGTGTTGAAAACGCCGTTCGGTGATAACTCGACACGCAGCATGTCATAGATGCCTACGAACGCGAGCACCACGCGATACATCTCCGGGTGCTGCACCAGCGCCGCACCCATCAGCAACCCGCCGTTGCTTCCTCCTTCGATCCCGAGCCGCTCCGGAGTGGTGTAACCATGCGAAACCAGGTATTGCGCGCAGGCATAAAAATCGTCAAAGACATTCTGCTTATGAGTCAGGTTGCCCGCGAGATGCCATTTCTCGCCATATTCGCCGCCGCCCCTTAGATTGGTGTCTACAAGCACGAAACCACGGTCCAGCAATAAGCGATCCGACGATGAGAAATAAGGACTCTCGTTGATGCCATATCCTCCATAGCCAGTTAGCAGCACTGGATTATGCCCGTCCAGCTTGGTTTTTTTCAGGCGCATGATGTTGAGCGGCACACGCGTTCCGTCTTTCGACACAGCGAAAGCGCGTATCACTTCCGCATCGGCAAACGAAACTGGTGATGCCGTATTTAGCGCCGGAACAAGTTCAGGCTTCATCGATTTCGATGAATACCTGAACCATTGGCCTGGCTGCCGGTAGCTGACGGTTCGGAAAAGAACACTGTTTTGATCGAGCCGCAAGATGCCGGCGACCGAGACGATATCTCCCAAGGGAACGCGGCCCTCCGGCTTACCTGTGTTGGTAAATAAGCGAATCTGCGAAGGGCCTCCGGCCATATCCACGACATAAAGGCGTCCTTGCATGGAAACAAAATTTTCAATTGCCACGTCGCTCTCGGGAACGACAGTCTGAGCCGAAGCCATCGGCTTGTCTGGCGACGCAAGCCTCAGAATTTTGCCCATGGGTGCGTTCTTTCGCGACAGAAGATAGAGCGAGTTATCAGGAGCAAACGCGGTTGTGGTGATTTGATCGGAATAGTGAGTAAGCTGAGCCCAACTTCCGTTGGAACCGCGGATGTAATGGAAAGCGTCGCCCCCGTCGCCATTTGCCACGGTAGCGAGAATCCATTTGCCGTCTTCGCTGGTATGCAGGACGATCTCGGCTATGCGTGGAAACTCTTTGCCGGTCTCGTAGCGGTCGTCAGAAGCGTGTGTTCCTAGCTTGTGAAAATACACCTGTTGGTAAAAATCAAGGTCCGCGGCGGCCCGCTCACCGGTTCTGGGATAGCGGGTGTAATAGAAGCCGGCGCTATTGGCATCCCATGCCACGCTGCCTCCCGCGGTACCGTTATTTACGCGCGGCACGGTATCGCCCGCGAGTTCCTTGCCGCTCTCCACGTTAAACACGTGCACATCGCCGGATTCGCTTCCCGATTTTGATAACGAAACCGCGACGTAACGGCCTTCGCGCGATGGCTTATAGAAGTCGATGGAGGTGTGGCCGACGGAATCAAGCTGTAGTGGATCAAGAACAGTTTTTTCGGTGCTCAGATTGTTGATCGACGGATAAACTACTAACGCCGGCTGGTCCCGCGGCGGCCGGGATTCGATGGCAAACAATTTGGAGCCTGCCACCTGCAAATCCCGGCGGCTGACTGGCACTTTCTTTACCAAAGCCTGCAATTCAGACGCAATCTTGGCTCGCGATTGAATTTTGTTCAGGACAGACTGTGTGTATTCGTTCTCTGTGGCAACCCACTTTTTCACTTGCGGATTATTGAAGTTTTCCAGCCAGCGGTAATCATCCACTACTTTGATGCCGTGATAAACATCGGTGACCGGGTGCCTTTCGGCGACAGGCGGCGCGAGTAACTGCGCGTGCATGAAGCAAGACCCAAGAATAAGTCCACAGCAAAGAGAAAAATTTCTGGGGAACATGGTGAGATTGATCTACTTTAGCGCTTTTGGCACAACACGCACCACTCCATACCAATAAGTGCTGCGCGCCCGGGCATGACCACTCCATAAACCGGCTGATAGTCTGTGTTGGTTAAATTCGTGAGCCGCAGGTAAGGATGCAGCGGCGATCGAGTCCAGGCCAGATATCCGTCCACCAGGGCATAGGCGTTCCGCTGATACTGGTTCGTTACGCCCAAGCGCACGCGGGCCAACCAGCCCCGCGAAGAACTGCGTTCCCAACTCACCACGGCCTGTTGCGTTGGATAGTTGAAAACATATTCCGACTGATAACCGTTCAAAGCGCCTTCCGCGCCGTGCAAGCCGGTGTATTGAATTTCCAGGCGGCCCGAATTCTGCATGGACCAGACGAGCGACGCTTCCACGCCGGTGAACGTCAATTTAGCGAAATTCGTTGCTTGCCAGATGTCGGATGAATCGGCTCGAATGTAGTCAATATCGTTGTTCTCGTGGCGTGAAAAGACGGTCGCGGAAGCGCGCCACCGGTGCGGCAAATAGACATCAACGCCGCCTTCATAGTTCATCGCCCGTTCTGGCAGCAGGTTCGGGTTGCCGTTGCTGGTGGGGTCGTGATAATAAAGATCGGTGTAATTAGGCAACCGGAAGGAGCGGTTGACGGCGGCCCGCAGCTTCGCTTTCGAAGAGAGCCAGTAGCCGCCGCTGACCGCGGGAATCGCGATGGTTTGGCCGCGGCCGTAGAACTCTTGACGCGTGCTGGCGCTGAAGGAGAAGCGCCGCCAAGAGCGAATATCCACGTCGCCATAAACAGCGCCTTGCTTTCGCGAGTGAACGCCCAGGTTATTACTGTCCACATGATCAGACAAGCCTTCTGCTCCGTAAAAAACCTGCACTATTTTTCCAAGCGCGTCATGCCGGCGGATCGCGATATCCCAGGTCTCGTCTTCATGCCGGTTGGTGTAGTAGGCCGGATCATCCCGCAGTAGCTCATAAAGATCGGTATGGCGGCGATAGCCGAGAGAGAACAGGGTGTTCTTGCCAAGATCCTGCGAGAGGGTGGCCACCCATGTCTTGGTCCGTTCCCAGGAATTATAGTTTCCGTAAAATTGGTCGGCGCCGAAGGGCTTGTCGAGAGTAGAAAGAAAAACTCGCGTCAACCCTAAGCTTGTTTTGAGCCAGGACTCGGAGGCCATGTTCAAGTTGCGGTATTCACGGTCATCTCGAAATCCATCGGACAATTCGCGCTCAAAGGAGAAACGCTGTGACCATAGGCCTTCTTTGAAAGCAAGAAAGCCGCTCTCTTCATTCGTGCCGAAGCTGCCGTAGCCCGCGCGCAGCCGCATTTCCCAAGTACGTTCATCGCTGACTGGGCGCGTCACCACGTTGACCACGCCGCCCACGGCCTCAGATCCATAAAGGGTTGATCCGGAACCCCGCAAAACTTCAATTCGTTCGATGGCATCCAGCGGAACCGGAATATCGAAATTGTGATGAGCCGATTGCGCGTCGCTCAGACGAATACCGTTCAGCATGACCAGCGTCTGCTCAAAGGAACCCCCGCGAATCGATAAATCGCCCTGTATTCCATTGGGAGCGCGCGACTGCACTTGAACGGAGGAATCAAGGTCGAGCGCATCGGCGAGGCTACCGAATAATAAATAGGAATTGTGTAAAGAATAGGCGTTCACGGAGCGGTCCGATTCCTCTAGCGGTACTGGACCCCATGAGCCGGTGACCACTACGTCCGGCTGGCGTGCGGGTGGAGCCGTTTTGGAAGCGGGTTGAGTATCTGTCGATTGTTGAGCATGAATTGAAAAAAAAGAAGCGGCCGCGATTACCACGCCCACGCGAAAAAATGAACGCATTCAATTCAGGATAGAGCGAGTACTAAACTCTAGATTCCGCATGACAAATACAGACGACGAAGTTACGCGTATTCGATACAGGGTAGTGGCATTCACCGTGGCTCTTGCAGCCATCACGTTTCTGGATCGGGTTTGTATTTCGATCGTCACCCCTGACATCATGCGCGACCTGCATCTAACCACCATCCAGATGAGCTACGTCTTCAGCGCGTTCACGCTGGCCTACGCGATATTTGAAATTCCAACGGCGTGGTGGGCCGATCGCATTGGGAGCCGCCGCGTACTGACGCGCATTGTTCTGTGGTGGTCAACGTTTACCATGGCGACGGCTGCGGCATTCGGCTATGTGCCGCTTTTGGTGGTGCGCTTCCTGTTTGGAATGGGCGAAGCGGGCGCGTGGCCCAATGTGGCGCGTGTTTTTACGCGCTGGATTCCCGCCCGTGAACGCGGCCGGGCGCAAGGTATCTTTTTTGCAGGCGCTCACTTGTCGGGCGGGCTCACGCCGATCCTGGTGGCTTATTTGATCAGGTTTCTACCCTGGCGTGCAGTTTTTCTTCTTTTCGGTTGTGTGGGATTTACCTGGGCTCTCTCCTGGCATTGGTGGTTTCGCGATGAACCGCGTGACCATGCGTCAGTAGGCACGCCCGAACGGGATTTGATAGAAAACACGCGCGGCCTCCCGCCGGGCCACGCCGCCCCCTGGGGAGAGATCTTCCGGACGCAAAGTTTGTTCCCGCTCTGCGTGCAGTATTTCGCGAACAGCTACGGCTTTTATTTCTTTATTACCTGGCTGCCGACGTATTTATCGAAGTCGCGCGGGATGGTAAAGGATGAATTGGCTATCTTCGCCGGGTTGCCTTTGTTGATGAGCGTGCTGGCTGATGTCACGGGGGGCGTCACTACCGATGCAATCTCAAAACGCTTCGGCATGCGTGTTGGCAGGTGCGGGGTGGGCGCGGTTTCCTATCTGTTCGCGGCGATGGCGATGCTCGCGGGAACGCTGGTGAAGGATGGACATCTGGCAGGTTTTTTAATCGCGCTGGGCGGCGCGGCGTCAATGTTCACGCTCGCTCCGGCTTGGGCGACGGTCATTGAACTCGGCGGAAGAAATTCAGCGGTACTCGGCGCCACCATGAATACCGCGGGACAGATCGGCGGAATGTTAAGCCCGGTGGTGCTGGCGTATATTGTGGACCGGCTCGGCAACTGGAGCATGCCGTTGCACATTTTGTCCTCGTTGTATTTGATAGCCGCCGTTTGCTGGGTGTTTATACAGCCGGAGCGGAAACCCGTTATTGCAGGCGGCGAAACTCTTGGGAACTGATGCCAAGTTGCGCCAGTATTTTGTTGTACAGGGGTGGACCAATTTCGCGCCCGCCATGGATAGGAATTGTTACGGCCCGGCCGTCTGAATGAGACCAACGCTCATGGCTTCCCGTTTGACGAAGCCGTTGGAAACCTAGCCTAGCCGCTGCGCGGCGGAAATCTTCCGCGCGAGCGCTAGGCATGAACGATTTCAGTTGAATCGGCAGGCATTGAGACGCCACGCTCACGGTATTCCAACTCAATCATGTTGAACACCGCCTCCAATTCAAACAAAGCTTCGGCTGTCGTCGGCATCAGCGCATAACAACCCGGAAGTGATGGGATCTCCGCTACCCAGCCCGAAGGCTGGTTGCGGTATAAAACCACCTTGTAGTCGTCTATCGTCATGGCTCGCTTCTATCTTACGTTGCGCTAAACAGGATTAGAAATTCACGAGATCGGAAGCCGGCGCTTCGCTGGTTCGTTTCAATTGGCCGCAAGCCGCGAAAATGTCGCGGCCGCGCGGCTTTCTAATGAAGCATGGAACGGCTTTGCGAACAATGTCCTGAAAGCTGGCTACCCGAGAATCGTCCGGCGTTTGAAATGGAATGCCGGGCCCCGGATTCAATGCGATCAGATTCACCTTGCAATTGAGGCGCGAGACGAGGCGGACCACGCGTTTAGCATCGGCGTCAGAATCGTTCACGCCTTTCAGCAACACGTATTCGAATGTGAGCTTCTCCCAAGTGCGCAAAGGATAAGCCTTGCAGGCTTCCATCAGATCCGCCAAATGATACTTGCGAGTGATGGGCATTAGTTCCCGGCGCTGCTCTTCGGTGGAAGCATTCAAGGAAATTGCCAGCTTAGGGCGCACCGCCGCTTGCCCAAGTTCTACCATTTTCGGAACGATTCCTGACGTGGAGACCGTAATACGTTTGGGCGAAAGCCCAATGCCGTCCGGGTCGGTTAGCAGGCGAGTCGCTTTCAATACATTGGGAAGGTTCAACAGGGGTTCCCCCATGCCCATCATGACGATGTTGATGCGACCCTCCGAAGGTTTTAACTCGTTTTCGCGCGCGATATGCAGCACCTGGCCGACGATTTCCCCGGCCGTTAAATTGCGTTCCAGCCCCATGAGTGCGGTCAGACAAAATTTGCAATCGACGGGACAACCGACTTGGCTGGAAATGCAAATCGTGTCCCGGCCTACCTCCGGCATGAGTACCGCCTCTACTGTGCGGTTATCGGCCAAACGGAGTAGATAGCGCCGCGTACCATCGACCGAATCAAAACGGCTATCGGCGGCTGGCATTCCCAAAATCGCGTTCGTAACCAACTGATTTCGAAGGACTTGCGGGAGCTCCGAAATTTCAGATAAATTCGCCACGTCCTTGCGGTACAAAGCGTCAAATAGTTGTCTGGCGCGATAGGCTGGCTGCTCGGTACCTAGTAGTATTCTCAGGTCTGGTAGCTCCATTCCAATGAGCGGTTGCGCTAGTATCGTTTCGGACATCTGATTGTTTCAGTCTACGTCGTACACTCGGAAAGGCTTCGTTTATGGTTTTATCACTCCCCCAAACCCGTGAAATTCAGCGAGAGACCCTGCCCAATGGGCTGCGGATTGTCACGGAAGCGATGCCGCATGTCCGTTCCGTCTCCCTCGGCGTCTGGATTGGTAGCGGCTCCCGGATCGAGCATGGCCCCGAAAATGGCTTGTCCCACTTCATCGAGCATATGGTCTTCAAAGGCACTAACAGCCGATCGGCCGAAGACATCGCCAAGTCAGTAGATTCAGTCGGCGGCGGATTGGATGCATTCACCAGCAAGGAACTGGTGGGTTTCAACGCTAAAGTGCTGGACGAACATGTTCCGCTGGCGATTGATATTCTTTCCGATCTGATTTTGAACCCCACGTTCCGGGAAGACGACATTGAAAAAGAAAAAAGCGTGATCCTGGAAGAGATCAAGATGGAAGCCGATCAACCGGAGTTTGTGTTGCATGAGGCGTTCATCAGCAATTTCTGGAAAGGGCACGCGCTCGGCAAGCCGATACTAGGCACCAAGGAACGCGTCAAGAATTTCAAGCGTGAATTGCTGTGCGATTACTACGGCCGCGTCTATTCCCCGCGCAATGTTTTGATCACGGCGGCCGGCAACCTGAATCACGACGAGATCGTGCAGCGGATTGCGGATAAATTTGCGGGTATGGCCGACCGGCCGATGTTGCCCGTGGACACGATTCCAAAAACGCATGCGCCCTTTCTGTTGAAGAAGAAAGAATCGCTCGAACAAGTTCACATCGCGATGGGCGTACCCAGCTATCCGCTGGCGCATAAACTGCGCTATCCGCTTTATATTCTGAACACAGTGTTGGGCGGCGGCATGAGTTCGCGGCTGTTCCAAAACATTCGCGAGAAGCAGGGCTTGGCCTATGCAGTCTATTCAGAGCTGAATTTGTTCAGCGATACCGGCTGTTTTATGATCTACGCGGGCACCGCACCGGAGAGGGCTACGCAAGTGGTTTCTTCGGTTGTGAAGGAGTTTCGCGAACTAAAAGAAAATTTGATCAGTGAAGACGAACTACGCCGGGCGAAAGACCATCTGAAAGGTTCGCTGATGTTGAGTCTGGAATCTACTTCCAGCCGGATGTCGAATCTAGCGCGGCAGGAATTGTATTTCGATCATTTCATGACACTGGACGAGATGATTCAAAACACGGAATCGGTCACCCGTGACCAAGTGCAGAAAATTGCGCAGCAGTTCTTCCGTTCGGAAGACATCGCCTTGACGATGTTGGGCAAGTTGGGCGGCGTCAGGCTTACGCGCGCTGATTTAGCTTGTTAACGGTTAGTTCCAGCGCCGCGAGCGCGTGGCGGGAGCGCAGCCAAAATTTCCGCGCGAAATGCTCTTAGCTCTGATAAAAAGAGCTCTTTTATCCCCGTGGCGCTGCTTACTATCTGGGTGTCAACTTGGGCAAATCGAAAATCCGTATGTGATTTCAGTTCGCCAATTCGGGAAGTGAGATCAGCCTTTGATTCCGTAATCCGGCTCGTCAGGTCGGCTTTCGAATCCGTGATTCGGCCGCCCAGAACATCGCGTACTTCCGTCAGCCGTTTGTCGAGCGTGTCAATTTTTTCTGCCAATTTCAATTCTCACGTGATTTGCTCTCTTCTCTCCTTGACGCTGGCCAAGGATGTGGGTAACGATGACTGCGATCAGCGGAACCAAACCAGCAATAACTATCTCAACGGCAATTGGAGGCATGAACTTTAGAGGTTAGAATGAGCCCTTTCACCCATTCACAATAATTAGTAGCTGCCAGACCAAAAACCGCTCTAAGTTTTTACTGTGGGCCAGATAACGATCTAGTGTTACTTCACGGTCGAATAGTAGCATCGCAGCGACGAAAATCGTGGGCGAACGGACCCCAAACAGCCCATAAGTATCTTATCGGCCAACGGCTTGCAACAATTCCGCAGAAATCTACGGGATTGTGAACGACTTATTTCTGGGCCTCACGCTGCAAATAAATGATCAGAGTACGGCCATCGGAAGAAAAACCGCCGCCGGTCGCCGTGCGGGCTTCTTTAATGGCGTGCGCCGCGGTTAAATATTCTTCTTTTACCACCATGCCGGACTGCATAAAACTCTGGCCGATGTAGTCACGCTCACCGTCAGTCACGGGATCAATTTTATGAGTAACGTGACCGTTCCGTTGATCTTTTTCAAAACCGATGTCATGCGTCCCGGCGCCGGCCCAGACCGTTTCCTCGCCGGCCTTGAATGGGGCGCGCCATATTCTGAAATGATGGCGTGAGGCCACTACCATGAGCGGGTCGCCCTGGGCGTAACCGAAATCTTGTACCCGGCCGAAAAGTTCCAACTCGCTCATGGGCATGCTGACGTAGGCCTCTTTCGAAAGGCTGCGCAGCAATCCGGTCACCACCGCGTCGCCCTTGGTCTTATCCACCGGTACCCAGCCGGCGGCGCTCAATGCGGTCTGTACGTTTTCCTGCGAGCCGATCACGACAAAGTTTACTCGATCTCCCAAGTTGCCTTGCGCATCGTTTACACGCGTGGGAAGCTGTTCGAGCATTTCTTGCGTGAAGGCGGGGATTGGTCCCGACGCTGCTTTAGGCGACACACCCACCTTATGCTCAATCACCACGTGAAAGCTGCCCGTGCCTGGGCTAGACGGCATCTGATTGATGCCAAGGAAAAGATGGCCCGCAACCGGAGCAGCTTTTGTACTATTGGCGCCCACCAGGAAAGCGCGCGCGGCTGGACTGTCACCAATGCGGCCGACCAGCGCACCCCGCCCCGCTGCGTTCACCGGAAATTGCATCACCAAATCCATCCAGCCGCGCGCCAAGCCTTCAGGCCCCGTGGAACGGGCGCCATCATATTGCACGGAGCCAGTGGCGCTGATGGTAACCAGGTCGCCGGCTTTCAGATCAATCCCGCTATCGATCCATTGTTGATCGGCGGGCGCGCTAGCGCTTACGTCGATTTCTTTCTTGTCAGCAGCGATTACAACGCTGGCGGCAAGCACCCATAACAGGAGTGCGCGTGAGGACATTCAACTTATTTTAACTTTTACAAGCCAAGGTTCTGCCGGGCATATCGAATACATGCCACGTTGTTATCCTCTTCATACTTCTTCCGCTCTTCCGGTCCTAGCCCAGCGACCGTCGGCAGCGGCTTCTTGGGTGGATTCTTCTCAACAATCTCCATCAGGTTGGCCACCTGTTGTCCGGGAACTTCTTGGAAGGTCACCCAATACTGGCTTCTATAAATCGGGACCTTTAGCGGTTCGCGCGAAATCATCTCCAGATCCAGCGGCATGTTCGGGTCTTTCGCGCGAAGAATATCCACCATCTTCTTTAGATCGAGAAAGCCCTCTCCGAAGGGCACTTCCGAGAGCAGAAAACCCTCCTCATACGGCTTAACGCCCATATCCTTGATATGCCCGGAGAAGATCCAAGGCTTTAAGGTTTCGAGAGTAAACATCGGGTCTTCACAGAACGATACATTGTTTCCGAAATCAAGATGCACCCCAACGTATTCGCTACTCAAACGCTTCATCCACGCAGCCTGCTCCACAGCTCGCCAACCCTTGTGATTCTCCAGCGCCAGGCGTACTTTGTTTTTGCGCAATACCGGCTCGGCCAGCGCCACCATTCTCTGGTTATTTTCAAAGCTCTTTTGGAAAGCCTCAAGTGTTTTAAAGTCTTCATAGCGCCGGCCCGTCAAGGCTCCGTGCAATCCAAACGCGCCTACTTCGCGCGCCGCTTTCACTGAAACGTCGAATTTCTCCAGGTCAGCCTCGGACTGCGGCAAACGAATATTGAAAATGACATGCATGTCATAGGTCTGCAGCTTATCGCGAAGCTTGCTAATCGCAGCGGGATCAGTAGGAGGAGTACCTATTTCGGCGCCGCCCAGACCTAAGCTATGACAGTAATCAATGAATTCATCCGGCGGCTTGGCGGGGCCTCCCGTGCCGCGGGCATTGCCCAGTCCGCCTCCGTTATGAGCGGTAAACGACGTGGGCGCGCCGCCCATGCCCTTTCGCCCAAACGGATTCGCTACCTTCTGGTCGGCCGCTCGCGCCGCCAACGGCGACAGCAGCGCCGCGGAACCGGCCGCCAGGAACATCTCTCGTCTCGTCATATCCACACTGCTCCTCATTTCTTCACGACCCCCGCGATCCCCTGCATACAATATCAACTTGGCGTTTTGTATCTTAAATCAGGCGCGGAGTGGAAGCGAAACAGTGACGGAGAAGGTGGCGGCTTTAAGCCACCACCGCTTCGGGCACAACTTCAATCGGGTGTTTGTGCTTGCACTCGGGATTCGGGCATTGAGCAGTCGGGCCAGCCTTTAGAAACTTCTCGATCATGTAGCTGCTGCCGCAGTCAGGGCATTTTTCCAAAATGGGCTTGCCCCAGGCGACGAAGTCACATTCGGGATAGCGATTGCAGCCATAGAACGTCCGGCCGCGCTTGGAGCGCCGCTCGACAATCTCGCCCTCCGTACAATTCGGGCACGGCACGCCGATCGTTTTCTGCTTGACGAACTTACAAGTGGGGTAATTGCTGCACGCCACAAACTCGCCGTAGCGCCCAAATTTCTGCAAAAGGTTATTGCCGCAATTCGGACACTTCTCTTCGAGCTTTACGTCTTTGCGCTGTTCGCCGCCGATCTGTTTGGTGGTCTTGCATTCGGGGTAGCCGGAGCAGGCGAAGAACGTGCC
>DASXGT010000248.1:0-8957 GCA_036488895.1 Bryobacteraceae bacterium
ATGATATCTGGCAGCTGCGTCCGGATGGATCCACAGCAGTGGACCTGACGCAGGGCCAGGGACGTAAGAACCATTTGCAGTTCCGTTTGGTGCGGTTCGACCGCGGAGACCCCAGTTCGCGCTGGATTGATCCGGCTAAGCCGCTGGTGCTGCGTACTGAAGACGAAGAGACGCGCGCCACCGGTTTTTACAGGACCAGTCTCGGTGCGGCCACTCCGCCCGAAAAGCAGATGATGCTTCCGAAGAACTTCGCCGTGCCGATTCAGGCGCGCGACGCGGATGTGCTGGTGACGGCTGAATCCGCGTTCAGCCAGTATCCTGATTTGCTGGTGACGGACCATACTTTCCGCGACTTCAAAAAGGTGACGGAGGCGAATCCGCAAATGGCCGGTATTTCCTGGGGTACCTCAGAGCTGGTGCACTTTGAAAACGTCGACGGCGTGAAGCTTTCCGGGATTCTGTATAAGCCTGAAAATTTCGATCCGAAGAAGAAGTATCCGATGCTCGTGTACATTTATGAGCGCCTTTCGCAGGGTGTTTATAACTTTATTGAGCCGCGGCCGCAGCACACCATCAACGTGGCTTACTACGTGAGCAATGGTTATCTGGTGCTGGAGCCAGATATTGCGTATAAAGTGGGCTATCCCGGACAGAGTGCGCTGAATTGCGTTCTGCCGGCGATTCAAGCGGTGGTGAATCAGGGTTTCGTCGACGAAAAAGCAATCGGCATTCAGGGCCATAGTTGGGGCGGATACCAGATCGCTTACATGGTGACGCGCACCAGCCGTTTTCGCGCCGCAGCCGCCGGAGCGCCCGTAGCCGACATGATCAGCGCGTACGACGGCATCCGCTGGGGGCCGGGTATTCCACGCCAATTTCAGTATGAGCATACCCAGAGCCGTATTGGCGGCACGCTTTGGGAATATCCCCTGCGCTATATCGAAAATTCGCCCATTTTCATGGCCGACCGGGTGACGACGCCTCTGCTGATGATTCACAACGATGCCGACGATGCGGTGCCGTGGTATCAAGGCATCGAGTATTTTCTGGCGCTGCGCCGGTTGAACAAAGAAGTGTACCTGTTTTCGTATAACGGCCAGCCGCATGGTTTGCGCAGCCGTCCCGATCAGAAGGATTATGCGATCCGTTTGCAGGAATTCTTCGATTATTACTTAAAGGGCGCGCCGAAGCCCGGCTGGATGGAGCATGGCATTCCGTTTTTGGAGAAGCAGGGTGCGACGCTTCCGACCGATACGGATATGGACGGAGACACGCCCGATTCGGAGCCGCAGTAAGCAACGGCGCGGCCGATCTAGAAAATTAAAGTGGCGCTTGCGCTGAACTGCGAATTGAGGGCTGGACCGGATGGGGGGGCATCCAAATTTTCGAGAATCGCGGCCTCTTGCTCTTCCGTGAGAAAATCGTCAACCGAGAAAATACCGGGATCTAGTGCACTACTGTTATGAATTTTGGTTTCTGTGTCGATTAGTATTCCAAGAATAAACGAGTTGGAGTCTTTTCTGCATGACCGAGCAATCCCGTTGGCGATGTACTGCGCTCCCGCAAGACATACCGGCGTATTTTCGGCTATGGCAGAGCTGCTTCGTACGACAATTCGGGATAGTTGTCTGGAAAGGACATCGACAAATTCTTCGCGCGAAGCGAAACTCGAACCGTCGGACCAACGCAGCAATAATTGGCCTGAGTCCCCCGAAGGAATACTAGCACTCAGGGACATGGAAAAATCCTTAACCTCCGACAATCGTTAACTTATTGTGAAACTTCTGACAAAAAAGAGCAACGATCATAAATATAATCAATTTTCCGATTGCATTCCGCCGTTCGGCAGTAATACCATGATGTAATCCAGTTAACCGGATCGGAGGAAATCGGAGGCTCTGCGCTTACGATTCACAGGCTAGTAGTCATTTGCCTGTTCGAAGCGTTTTCTAGTTTGATTACGGGAACAACTAACGCAGCTTTTCATGCCGAATAATTACCGATTTCAGCTCCTGGTCCCCGCGCAGACGCGGACCAGCACCACATTTGGCGACTCTACAATAGATCAGCAATTGTATGACCAAAATCTAGCTTCGATGCAGCGCTTGCGTGGGCGCGTGTATCTGAAAGACGGAGCCATTCAGCCATGGGAACTGGATGAAGATGGCCGCTTCGCGATGCGTGGCGACGAACAGAGTTGGCACTTGCTCCTGAAGGCCGACGATGACACGACAATAGGATGTGCCCGTTATCTCGTACATCCGAATACGGTTACGCTCGAAAACCTCAAAATATTTCAAGCCTCGATCGCCGGACACCGCGACTGGGGCAAGAGGGTGCGGCTCGCGGTAGAAGCGGATTTGCGGCACGCCCGGGAGCATAATCTCTCGTACGTGGAGATCGGCGGCTGGGCGCTGTGTGAAGAATGGCGCGGAACCAGGGCGGCATTGGAGATTCTTACGGCCTCTTATGCCATGGCGCCGTTGTGGGGCGGCTGCCTGGCATCCTGCACCGCTACCGTTCGTCATCGCTCATCTTCCATTTTGCGTAGAATTGGAGGATCCAGCTTTGAAGTAGGAGGCGAAAAACTGCCGCCCTATGACGATCCACGCTACGGCTGTACCATGGAATTGCTTCGCTTCGATTCCCGGTCACCCGCCGAAAGGTTTATCCCATTAATCAATCAGCTAAAAGCGACGATTGCCTGCGCGCCGACGATCCGGCGCTCTACCGTTCCGCCGTGGAGTCAACCACGGATGAGCCTCGCGGGCGCGAGGAAGAGTATGCTGCTGCGCCTGGCGGCAGCGTACAACTAGCGCAAAGGAGGCCGGTGGGTTCAGAAGAACTCGGACTCGCGCTCCAGCACTGGGTGCAGGTTCTTGGCGCTGAGTTTGTCCAGACTGATAGCGCCGTTCTTCGTGCGCCGGAAACGGCCACATTTGCCACCACGCAGCGGATTCCGGCGATGCTGCGGCCCGCCAACCGGGAACAGGTGCAGGAATGCCTGCGCATCGCCAACCGCTTCGGTACGCCGCTCTATCCCATCAGCAGCGGGAAAAATTGGGGCTACGGCTCGCGCGTACCCCCGGCTGACGGATGCGCCATTCTTGATCTGAGCCGCCTGGACCGAATTCTTGATTTCAATGAAGACCTCGGATATGTGACGGTTGAGCCGGGGGTTACGCAGTCGCGCCTGCACGAATTCTTGGAGCAGCGCCAATCCAACCTTTGGATGGACGCAACCGGGTCCAGTCCTGATTGCAGCTTGATCGGGAACGCCATGGAACGCGGCTTTGGCCACACGCCCTACGGCGACCACTTTGCACACGTGTGCGGCCTGGAGGTGGTGTTACCCACCGGAGAGGTAATTGAAACCGGTTCTGCCCGCTTTCCCGGCTCGCTAACGGGGCCTGTCGCGCGCTGGGGTACCGGACCCAGTCTGGACGGCCTGTTCTCACAATCGAACCTGGGCGTGGTGACCCGGATGAGTATCTGGCTCATGCCGCGTCCGGAAGCCTTCGAGGCATTCTTTTTCCGCTGCGAATCGAGCGATGGATTGCCGGCGCTGGTAAATGCGCTGCGCACGCTTCGCCTGAACGACGTTCTCCGCAGCTCGATCCACATTGGGAACGACTTCAAGGTGCTGGGCGGATTGCAACAGTATCCGTGGGACGCCACCAAAGGCGAAACGCCCCTGAACGCTGAACAGATGGCTGATTTCCGCAAGAATCTTAGTTTCGGCTATTGGAACGCATCAGGCGGCCTTTACGGTACGCGCGGGCAGGTCTCCGAAGCGAAAAAGCTCTTGAAGAAAGCGTTTGCGGATCAAACCGGAAAGTTGAAATTCCTGAGTCCCAAAACGCTGCGCGTCGCGAAACGCTTTGCCAAGCCGTTCAAACTCGTGACGGGCTGGGACGTCCGGCGCACGATTGAGTTGGTGGAGCCGGTTTTCGGCCTCATGCGTGGCGTTCCAACGCGCTATTCGCTGGCCTCAGCCTATTGGCGCAAGCGGATGGCTGTTCCGGCCGACCCGGACCCGGATCGCGATGGATGCGGGTTGTTATGGTATGCGCCAGTTGCGCCCGCCGATGGTGCTCAAGTTGAAAAATTGGCGCAAATTGCAACGCAGACTCTGTTCAGCTTCGGCTTTGAGCCCATGATTTCGCTGACGATCCTGACGCCTCGAACGGTTTTATGCGTAGTTTCGATCAGCTATGACCGCGAAGTGGAGGGGCAAGACGGACAGGCGATGCGGTGTTACGAGGAATTGGTGGAATGCTGCACCCAGGACGGGTTTTATCCCTACCGCCTTGGAATTCAATCCATGGGCCGGATATCTTGCGGAAGCGCCTATACGGAACTTATGGGAGGACTAAAAGCGGCGCTTGACCCGAATGGGATACTAGCGCCGGGCCGTTACGACGATTCAAAAAGTTAGAGTCTCGCGCGACGTTGACCGCACGAGACTCTATAAAGATCGGAATTTTAGCGGCTAATCTTGCGCCGTGAAATCATCCCAATTCCTAACAACCCCGCGCCCATAAGCAACAGTGAGGTAGGTTCAGGAGTAACGACGACCGGCGGAATCGCCGTAGCGGTAAACGTTCCAGTGAATGGCGTATTAATGGGGGTACCACCTGCTTCTTCAGCTTCCAATTGAGCCACTGTCGTGCCGTTAAAAGTCGCGGCGAAAGTACCGGTAAGATTTTCCCGGCTTTGATCGGTGGTGTTGTACACAAATCCATTAATGTTGAAACTCGCGACGGCTCCGTTCGGTGTATCGGTTAGTGAGAATGGTCCCGTCGTCGCTCCTTGCACCAACTCAGTTAAGAAAACTTCTAGATTTGACCCGGCACCGCTAAATGCGATGAAAGGTAAAGCTGTGGTTGGATCCGGGTTCAGAATGGTTCCTGGGGGCGTCATGGTGGCGCTTAGGCTCTGAATTGTTCCGGCCTCTCCAGCTGTCACTCCCGCAGCCAGGAACATGCCCATTGGCGGCTGAGAGACAACTATCGTTCCGCCACCTGGCGGGGGAGTGAAGATTGTCCCCGTCGGATAATTTCCAAAGTTAATAAAATCTGCTCCAACTCGCGCGTCACCGTTGATACCCAGATCTATAGTTTCAGAAAAACAGGAGACCGTGGCAAGTGTACCAATTGCCAGACTCCCTAAGAAAAGCTTGAAGTTAATCATATCCTTCTATTCCTCCGGAGCATTTGGCCTGCCGGATAGTTTTTGAAAGCCCGTACGCCGTCTTGATGCCGCGGGCCCACCTCTATACCTCTGTTTATGAGCTTACATCAGGTGGTAGCCCGTTGTGGATAGCGTAGTTTACGCATGTACGACATTAAGTACCATGGGGCCTGGTACTCTGAGCCGTAGTACCAGGTATAGAGCCAACGGCTTTTTCAACAATATCGGCAGCTTTGCCAACTCCACCTGCCTGAGCAATCGAATCCTTAAGGGTCTGGGCCTTGTGATAGTAAGAAGAATTACTTAGTACGCATTCAATAGCTTGCTGCAACCGTTGGACACTCAATTTACGGAATGGGAGTACTTCACCGGCACCGGTCCATCGCAAACGGCTCGCAATCGCCGGCTGTTCATAGGTAATCGGGACCGCGACCAAGGGGACACCGCATTTAAGCGAGTCGAGCACTGTATTCAGGCCGGCATGAGTCAGCGTCAGAGAGGAGCGAAGCAATACATCCAATTGCGGAGCATAGCTGACAACCAGAGGCTTTCCCGGCAGCGAAGAAGCGGCCTTTTCGTCTAACCCTCCGCCATGCGTAATGACAAGCTGCACGTTCAAACCGAGGCATGCCTCGGCGAAACACCGAAAGACCTTTTCCTTGCCGTTTTGAAGCGTGCCCAGTGAGGCGTAAACCAGCCGCCGGCCGTCAAGTTTCTCCCAGGGAAAAGTAACCGGCGCGGGAGGGGGATTCCGCAAAGGCCCCACGTAATGGAAATTAGGAGGCAATTGCCGGGGAAAATCAAAGGCGGCCGGTTGCTGGCTGATTTGCGCCAGCCGGGAGAACGAACCTTCAGGCGTGTCCAGGGCGGGAAGACCCCATTTTTTCCGGTACTCGCTGACAACCCTCTCCACCGGATGCATAATTCGGTCGAAAACCGCATAACCCAGGCGATTTCTGGCGCGCGCCCAAAGCTTCGGCCGATACTGCCAGGCGGTGAAGGGCGGAGGGACGTCGTCATCATGATTTAAAGCCAGCGCATTACAAATGGTGACAAAGGGAAGGCCCAGGTGCTGCGCCACGGTTCCACCGGCAGGTTCGGTTTGGTCCACCAGCAGGGAATCGATGCCGCTTTTCAGAATCGCCGCCGGCGCGTCGCGGCAGATCATTTCGGTGGTTCGCGTAATGGCGCGTATCGTAAAACGTAGCGCCCGCAGGCCTTCGAGCCGGCCTAATTGCGCAAGGGATTCGGGCAGAGAGCCGGCAGGATGGTCGCTCTGCCCTAATGGCTCAAATTCCAGCCCCTGCGCGTGCGCCAGCTGCTGTATATCTGACATTTGAAGGATGGTGACGCGATGCCCGCGCGCCAGCAGCTCCCGTCCTAGCGCTCCGAAGGGATGAATGTGGCCGGGGACGGGCGGGGTGATGATTCCGAAATGCATTTTTTCGCGCGGCGCTTCCCAGCGGCTATTTCCAGGTGCGAAGGCCTTTTACATACAAGCTTCGCAGGGAGTGGGGAAGGCTGGGACTGCTCATGTTCCTATAGGCGTTTGAAAGCGGCGGAGCGCTCATCAGCCGCCGGTAGGCCTGTGACAGGTTGTGATAAGGAATACCGGGAAAGTAATGATGCAGGGCATGGTAGCGGAGGCCCACGGGCGCCCAGAGCTCAGTCCAGAACTGGCCTGGCGTATCGATAGAGTCAAGCAATTGCCCTTTGCGATCGAGCGGCTCCCCGGAGCTTTCGTAAGCGTGCGCTCCCAGGGTCCGCATGGTGTTGATGAAACTGGCGGTTGCGGATACGCCGAACCAGATGGCCAGAACGCGCCAGGGAAGAATTCCGGCGATGAGCAGCGCCATGACCGGAGCCCAAATGAGCAAAACTCCCATGCTGTGCAGCCGCACTCGATTCAGCAGGGCGGGCGTAACGGTACGGCAGTAATGAACATTCATCGTCAGCGACGATGCGTGAACGATCAGCCAATTCTCAAAGCGCGGCCAAACGAATCCGATCGGCGCGAGGATGAGAAATCGAATCAGCAGAATGGCCGGGATGAGGATGCTTTCCAGGGCAAAAGCCGTGGTCATGCCGCTGGATCGGGCAAACGGAAGGTATTCCGGGTCGGCGGACGTGCCGTAAGTACTGATCTTATGGTGATCGCCATGAACGCCCACGTAAGCGAACGATGGCATCAGCAGGGGATAACCGATGAGGACGTTCCAAATCGTTTCGAATCGCGGAAGCGTGCGTTGGCTCTGGTGACTGATTTCATGTATGAAGCAAAGCGCGCGATACAGCAATAATGCCGCCGCTGCCGCCGCGCCGAGCATGCCCCAGGAGAACGGATGTAGCACGACGGCCGCGTAGAATGCGATCCACCCCAGCGTTGCCGTCAAAAGAAGATCACACCAATATCTAGGTGCGCTTACCCGATGCAAGTCTGAGAGCAAATGCCGGATTTGATTGTCGTCCAGATCCACTAGTTCCGTTGCCGTCGAGAGATTGCGCAGTGTACTTTCATTCACCGTGGACACACCCTTTTTCGAATCGGAGAGAAGTCCGGGAGCCTTGCGCTTGGCAGACGCAATTTCATCCGGCGCGCTATTCGTAGTAGTACGCAATTGCAGTGTATTCGACCATTTGAACATAGTGGGAATCCGTGGTGACCTGGGGTTGTCGAAATGCTACCTTAAGCTGTTCGATTTCGTTTAGGGGAGGCTTCCTTTGAAAACATTGCTTCGCAAGCAGTCGGAACTTTTTCTCGCTTCTTTGCTGTTGTTTGCCGTGGCGGCCGCAGCCCAGCCACCCAGACCGGCGGCGCCGCGCTCTGTCATCGGCACTGCGGTCTATTACAACGACAACATGAACGGCCGAAATGTTGCGATGAAAGGCGAGAAATACGATAGGAACGCTTTGACTGCGGCTACCCACGGGACGTTTCCGCTGGGCAGCACCGTCCGGGTTACCAATTTGACGAATCGCAAATCGGTCATCGTCAAGGTCAATGATCGAATGAGTCCGAGATCAAAACAGACGATTGATTTATCGAGGAGAGCAGCCGAGACTCTTGGCATAATTCGGGCCGGCCACGCGCGGGTGAGAATAGAAATGGTTAGCAGTCCACCGCGGGTTCCAGGACGGCGCTAAGCAAATCCTAAAGTCATACGTCAGTAGGGAACTTTTGCCTGACTCCGCTTCCATTGCTCGAAAGGAAGCAGGCGTTCTTCGCTGATCAGGCGTTGGCCGCTGATGGCGCGCTCTTCCGGCTGCCGTTGCAGCTCCTCATAAATGAAGGCATCTTCGAAACCGTAAGCGGCAGCGTCTTCGCGGCTGCACGCAAAATAAAAACGCTCGGGACGCGCCCAGTAAATCGCTCCCAGGCACATCGGGCATGGTTCGCAGCTTGTATAGATTTCACAGCCGGAGAGTTGAAAACTGCCCAAGGCCCGGCAGGCATTTCGAATGGCCGTCACTTCCGCATGGGCGGTCGGATCGTTGCTGTTCGTAACCATATTTACACCGGTTGCGATGAGCCGGCCGTCTTTCACTACCAAAGCACCGAAGGGGCCGCCGCCTTTAGACCGGACATTTTCAAGAGCCAAATCGATGGCCTGCCGCATCCAGTTCCGCGCGGCATTCGCGCTGTTATTGAGAGCCAAGCTATATCAACTTTCTTCCTTCTGATGGTAAGGCAACGCGTGGTCCTTGCTAAATATCTTTGCGATAGCTATAGTAGTGCCTATCTATTACGGGGAATTTACGTGTAT
>DASXGT010000031.1:0-17064 GCA_036488895.1 Bryobacteraceae bacterium
GATGAGAAGAGCCAGGGGCGCGTTCTGGGCACGGAGCCGGCCGCCGGGTTCCATGCGAACACCCATTGGTTGGCGGGTGGGGTCACTCGAGACAGAAGTATTCCGTTTGATGGACGCCACGGCAAACGCGGGATGCGCGTCAGGTTGGCCGAACAATCCGTAGGCTGCCGCTAGCAATAGAATCGCAACCGTGAGGACGCCCGGCCCCAAACCGGTACGAACGGCTGGCCGCGGTTGGCCCAGCAAACGGGCAATGCGATCGGGCAGCGATCCGCCGTTGGCGGCGACCGCCGGGTTGAGATGATGAGCCGGGCGGTACGATTCCAACTCCAGTAACGCCTGTGCGTAGGTGAGCGCATCGCCGTTGACTGATACGGCTACGGCGTCGCAGCACAGCTCACGCTCGGCGCGGATGTGTCGGGACACCCACCAGACCGCGGGATGGTAGAAGAGCAGCGCTTCGGCGACGCTCTGTAGGATGTTGACCAGATAATCGTGCCGCCGGATGTGGGCGAGCTCGTGCAGCAGCAGCATCTCCAGATGCCCGGCAGGCAGGCCGCCGAGCGCTCCAACCGGGACCAGCACCACTGGGCGCAGCCAGCCGACCACCGTCGGCACCTGCACCAGCGCGGAGACGAGTAACCGCACGGGACGATAGAGACCAATCCAAGCGGCAAGCTTATTCAGGATCTCCTGCCATTCAGGCGGCGCATGGCGGACCAGCACCGAGCGCATGCGCGCGGCCACGACCCAGCCTCCGGCCAGGCGCACCCAAAAGACCATCGCACCGGCGAGCCAGACCATCACGACCCAAAGCAGGAAGCGTGATGGCTGCACGCTGGACACGGCGGCGCGTACCGAGGTGGGCAATGCGGTGGTTGCGGCGATGCCGGTTGTAGAAGCGGCGGGGGGAGTACTTTGGATGCGGTAAGCGGCATCAGGAATGGTGTCCGCCGGCCCCAGCAGTCCCCAAGTCAGCAGCGGAGTAGCCAACATGGCCGCCAACGCCGCGCAGGCGAGCAGATAGCGCACGTTCGGGCTCGATGCGCGCGCGAGGCTTCGGCGCGCGGCCGCATACAGAGCCGTAATTGCTAACCCCTGCCAGAGGAAATGGATCAGCGTCCAAGCGAGGCGTTCCACCCATGGCTGCGTGGAGAGTATTTGCAGAATGTTCACGACGAACGTCCTTTCGCTTTGGCAAACGCATCCAGCATGCCGCGAATTTCGTCCAATTCTTTACGCGAGGCCGGCTGAGCCGCCAGTGCGCCCATCACCAGGCTCTGGGCTGAACCGCCGAAAGCCCTTTTCAGGAGATCGCCCGCAATCTGTTGCTGGGTTTGCTCTTTGGGGATGCTGGCTTCGTAGACGTGCGATCCGAAGCGCTCGCCGCGCAGGAGCAGACCCTTTTCCGTCATCACTTGCATCTGCTTCAGCGTGGTGGTGTAGCCGTTGTCCTTGCCGAGCTCGTCGTGGACCTCGCGCACGGTCGCCATTCCCAGCCTCCAAAGGACAGCAAGAATGTCAAGCTCGGCGGCGGTTGGAAGGACGGTAGGCGGTTGCTTGCGGCGGGGAGAAGGCATCTGACACAACCATACGACGATAAGCGTCGTATGTCAACGATAATAATCGTAGCAGTGGCCGCTTATTCTTCTCGAAGCGCCGCCATTGGATCTACCGCCGCGGCGCGTGCGGCTGGAAGGTAGTTTGCCAGAAGCATCACAACCGCTAAAGTACCCACTACCGCCGCATACGTAAGTGCATCCGACGAGGGCACACCAAACAAGAGCGTGCCCAGGAGGCGCCCAAGCGCGAGAGCGGCTACAAGCCCGCAGGCAACGCCGGTAAAGGCAAGCCGCAATCCCCGCCAGACTAAAGCGCGCACCAAACTGCGCGGCGCGGCTCCGAGGGCGATGCGAAGGCCGATTTCACGCGTGCGCAGGGAAACGGAGTAGGACATCAATCCATAGACACCGATAGCCGCCAAGGCCAAGGCTATACAAGCGAACACCGCGAGCATCAGCAGGTTGAACCGATTCGGGGCTAGGTGCCGGGCCAGCAATTCATCCATGGTTCGCAAATCTGAGGCGGGCTGCGTAGCGTCGGCGGCAAGCACGGCGCGGCGAACGGCCGGCATCAGTTTTGAGGTATCGCCCATGGTGCGGATCACCCATCGAGTGGGGATTTTCTCCAGAGCGATTTTTGTAATTCGCTCTGGTGATTGGGCGGCAGGAACAAATATGACGCCGGGCGCGGGGTACATCAGGCCTTCCTCGCGCGTATCGCCCACAATTCCCACGACGGTGCGCTGCCGCAGTTCGCGAGGATCGGTCAGGTATCCTTCTCCGATGATGAGAGCCCGCCCAATGGCGTTCTCATTGGGAAAAGCCTTGCGCGCCAGAGTCGCGTTGACGATCACTACCGGCGCGGAGCCGGCGGTGTCTCCCGCATTGAAGGCTCGGCCATGGAGTAGAGGCGCGCCAATCGCGGTGAAAAATTGCCGATTCACGGCGCGGTACCAAGCGTCTAATTCCTTCCTCCCCGTGGAGCCGCCCACCGGCGTGACGGGAAAGTCAAAATCCGGCTCAAAGGGAAGCGTCGTCGTGGAACTTGCGGCGGCAACGCCGGGCAGCCGTTCCAGATGTTGAATTACTTTTTCCGTGTAATCGGCCACGAGCGCGCTGTTGGGGTAGCGCTCGGGAGAAACACTGATGTTCATGGTCAGCAGATGTTCCGGGCGAAATCCGGGATCGACCGAGCTGAGGATCCAAAAGCTGCGGAGCAACAAGATTGCGCCGACTAAGAGCACGGTCGAGAGGGCGACCTGCAACGTTACTAATACGCCACGGAAGCGATTGCCCTCGCGGCTTGTCCCTGCACGGCCGGCAGCTTGCTTCAGCGCATCTGTCAGGTTGGTCCGGGAAAGCTGGAGAGCGGGAGCGACACCGGCCAGAATCCCGCTCAGCGCCGCAGCGGCAAAGGCAAAAATAAGCGTGCGGAAATCGACGCGGACTTGCGAAATTTGAGGCAAGCGATCCGCGGCTAAAGCGGCCACGCCGCGGACTCCCAAATTTGCCAGAAACAGGCCAAGACCACCACCCGCGGCCGCGAGGATGAAACTTTCGGCGAGCAGGCGATCGACAATGCGCGAGCGGGGCGCACCCAACGCGGCCATTACGGCAATTTCACGGTGGCGCGCGGCGCCTCTGGCGAGAACCAGATTGGCCACGTTCGAACAGGCAATCAACAAAACCAGGACAACCGCGACGAAGAGCACGCTGAGGGCGGCCCGGAATCGGCCCGCGATTTCTTCCTGGATTTGCTCCAATACAATACCTTGCGGCATGTTTGTGAGCGAAGATGTCTTGGCGTGACGGCGCGCAATGGCGTCGATCTGACTTTCCGCCTGCGCCAGTGGAAGCGCCGGTTTCAGGCGGCCCACCACTTGGAAGCCATTGGTCCGGTCGGTGCTTGCCGCGGGCACGGGCAAACACAGGTAGATGTCAGACGCGGTGAAAGTACTCAGGCTATTGGGCGCAACGCCAATGACGGTGTAGGCCTCTCCACTCACATTCAGCATTTTTCCGATGACCGAAGGGGCGCCTTCGAACCGGCGCGTCCAGAGGCCTTGACTGATCACCGCCAGGCGGGGCTGTCCGGGCTGGTCATCCCCTTGCAAGAACGTGCGGCCGGTGACCGGTGTTATCGCGAATACCGAGAAAAATTGAGCGCTGACATGCAGTCCAGAGACCCGTTCCGGCGCTCCGCCGCCGATCAGGTTGTATCCACCAACTACGCCATCCGCGATGGCGAGTGCGGAGAGGGCGTTTTGCCGCGCCTGAATCGCGACATAGTCATGCATGGGAAAACTGGAGCTGCTGCCAAAATCGGTACGCCGCCGCACATGAACGATTTCCTCCGCGCCTGAAAACGGAAGCGGGTGCAGCAAGACCGTATTGGCAATGCTGAATACGGTAGTGTTTGCTCCGATTCCTAAACCGAGAATGGCGACAGCGGTGAGCGAGAAGGCCGGACTCTTTCTGAGCCCGCGGAAGCTATAGCGCAAATCCTGCCAAATTCTTTCCATGCCGCCCCATCCCCATTTTTCTCTGGTCACTTCTTTGATCAGTGTCACGTTGCCAAACTCGCGGCGAACGTTGAAGCTTGAGACTTCGCGCGGCTCTCCGCATTCGACCCGGTCACGATTCGCCATGGTGATATGGGATTGGATCTCGTCATCGAGATCTTGCTCGCGATGCCGGCGATGCCGAATGAATTGCCAGATATTCATGCGCCCCCATTTGAGGATGTAGTTATTCTACTCCCTTTCGATTTAGGACACTACACACTGGAGATAGAAGTTGCCAGAAATTTTTGGAACGGAAAAGATGGCGGTGGGTTATGCGACCTCGCGGCCGCCGGTTCATCCTCGCGTTATGGAAGAAGCTCGCCGGAGCTTGGAGTGGTCCCGGTGCGTTTCGCGGGCTTTGGATGTGGGGTGCGGCGCGGGCTTGTCCACCAGAGCTTTGACGGGCATGGCGAAGGAATGCATCGGGATCGAGCCGGCTGAAGAGATGCTGAAGTGGAGCGCCAGGGTGGCGCCGGAGGCCCATTTCGCGGCAGCTACGGCCGAGTCGATGCCGATTCGTGACTGCTCTATGGATCTTGTTACGGCGGCGGGGTCGCTCAATTATGCGAATCTGGATCTCTTTTTCCCGGAAGCAGCCCGCGTGTTAAAGCCGGAAGGAGTCCTGATCGTCTACGATTTCGAGCCGGGAAGAAGTTTGCGTCACACGCGTGACTTGGACGAATGGTTCCAGGCCTTCTTGCAGAAATATCCGCAGCCGCTTTATGAAGGACGAATCCTAAACCCGGAGATCCTAGCCCAATGCAATTCCGGCTTCCGGACGCGGAGCGCGCAATGGTTCGAGATCGAGGTTCAGTTAACGCCTCAATTCTATGTTGACTACATGCTGACCGAGACCAATGTGGCGGCGGCCGTGCGCGCGGGAATGGCGGTGGACGATATCAGAGCATGGTGTGAGGAAACGCTGGCGCCTATTTGGAAGGGCCGAGCGCAAGAAGTTTTGTTTCGCGGCTACTTCGCCTGCCTGTCACAAAGCCGTTACTGCTGATCGGCGAATACCTTTGCGTAACTTTTGCCATAAGGATAGAAGCGGTCTTTTTCGCCGCGCTCCCAGGCGGCTCGCTGCTCCGGAGTGGTGATGTCCCAATCGGGTCGGCATTTCTTTGTCACGGCGCGTAGATCTTGGCGGAGTTCTTCGATGGTCGGGCGGCCGAAGTACCAATAGCCATTGTAGATTTTGAATACGACCAGGCCGGGTTCAAGGACGATGGTGTGCGGAATCATCGGGTTGTTGGTTGGGTCCGTGTATTCGGCGATATCGAGATCTTTCTGGATGAGGCGTCCCGCATCGGAGAGGAACGGCCAGTGCGCGTCGATACCAGTGCGGTATTCATTCGTGGCCGAGAGGTTGTCGGTGCTGACGGTGACTAAGCGGCAGTAGCCGACCTCCATCTCACGGTGCAGCTGGACCAGTTGTTCGGCTTGCCGGCGGTCTTTCGGACAGAATCCGCCGCGGCTGAGCACCAGGATCATGGGATCCGGCCCCTGCAACTCCGAGAGCTTACGGCGGTTTGCCGCGTGATCTGTCAATTCATAGTCGGGAAATACAGCGCCCGGCACAATATCTGGTCGCATTTGATGGAAATTCCTTTCAGCGGGTGACGCTTCTGATTACTTACTATGAGTGATGAGAAGAAGTTTTCAGGGGATGCGGTTGTTCGATGCGTGTAAAGGGATGATAAAGGCTGACTCGCACAATGCCGGCTTATGCGAGACGTGCCGGCACATGAAGTTGGTGACTTCCGACCGCGGCTCTGTGTTTTACCGGTGCTTACTTTCGGAAAAAGATCCGGCCTTTGCGAAATATCCCCGATTGCCCGTGGTGCGCTGTTCCGGCTGGGAGGGCAATGAAGTCACTTAACGCAAGGGGGGACGGAGCAAGCCGCTACGCTCGCGATATAAAGGCTGTAGATGACGACAGCGATTATTGGAGCAGGCAATATAGGCGGCACACTCGCCCGCCTTTGGACGGAGCACGGACATGCGGTATGGGTGGGCGTGCGCGATACCCAAAGCGCGCGGGCGCTAAAAATAAGGCAAGAGGGAAAGGCGACCGTGACTACGGTGGCGGAGGCGGTAGCAAAGGCGGAAATTGTGGCGGTGTGCGTGCCTTGGACTGCAGTGCGCGCGACTTTGGGCGAAGCGAACGGATGCGTCGGCAAGATTCTGATTGACGTAACGAATCCGCTGGCGGAGGATTTGCAAAGCATGGAAATCGGCACGACGACCTCCGCCGGTGAGATGGTTGCGAGCTGGGCTCCGCGGGCGCGCGTAATCAAGGCATTCAATACCGTCGGCGCTTACCTCTTCGGAAATGCTCAATTCGGCGGGCTACTGGCCGATGGATTTTTCTGCGGGGATGATGCGGCGGCGAAGGCCCTGGTGACACCGCTGATTGCGGATGCCGGTTTTGAGCCCGTCGATGTGGGTCCGCTGAAGAGCGCGCGCATGCTGGAGGCGCTGGCGATGCTGTGGATCGATTTGAAAGTCAATCAGGGAGTCAAAGGTGATTTCGGGTTTAAGTTACTGCGGCGTTAATACGGGTTACTCCACCGTAACGCTTTTGGCCAAATTCCGCGGCTGATCCACATCGCAGCCGCGTTTGACGGCAATGTGGTAGGCCAGCAGTTGCAGCGGAATCATTTCGAGCAGCGGCAGCAGCAGCTCGCGCGTCACTGGAATCGGAATCAGGTAGTCGGCCATCTTGCCTACTTCTTCGTCGCCTTCGCAGGCAACAGCGACCACAATACCGCTGCGCGCTTTGACTTCCTGAATATTAGAAAGCGTTTTCTCATAGTGCACGCGGCTCTCTTCCGATTCCGGATCGCGCGTCGCCAGCACCACCACGGGCAGATTCTCATCGATGAGCGCATTCGGCCCATGCTTCATCTCGCCGGCCGGATAACCTTCGGCGTGGATATAGGAAATTTCCTTGAGCTTGAGCGCGCCTTCGAGTGAAATCGGAAAATGAATGCCACGCCCCAGGTAAAGAAAATCCTGCGATCGTGAAAGATGCTTCGCCAGGTTTTCGTAGATCTCCGTTTGCGCCAGAATATGCTCCAGCTTGCCCGGAATCTGGATCATTTCCTGCACTAGAACACGCGCCGCCGCCGGAGTCATGGTGCCGCGCACCTGCCCGAGGTACATGCCGACGATTAAAAGCGCGGTAATCTGCGAGGTGAACGCTTTGGTCGAAGCCACGCCGATTTCGGGCCCCGCATGCGTCAACAGCGTACCGGCCGCTTCGCGCGTAATCATGGAACCCACCACATTGCAGATGGCCAGCGTCTTCGAACCTTTGAGCTTGGCTTCGCGCTGCGCCGCCAAGGTATCGGCCGTCTCGCCCGATTGCGAAATGACAATGGTGAGCGTGTTCGGCGGAATGATGGGATCGCGATAGCGGAACTCGCTGCCGTAATCGACTTCGACCGGAAGACGCGCCAGACGCTCAATAATGTATTTGCCCGCGAGCCCCGCGTGCCAACTGGTGCCGCACGCCACAATTTTGACTTGTTGAAAACTTTTGAAGTCGGCCTCGGAGATATCTACCTCATCCAGAAAAACCCGGCCGCTTTCCTGCCCCACGCGGCCCAGCATGGTGTCTTTGATGGCACGCGGCTGCTCAAAAATTTCCTTGAGCATGAAATGCTTGTAGCCGCCCTTTTCCGCCATGATCGGGTCCCACAGAATATGCGAGACCGCGCGCCGCACCGTTTTGCCTTCCATGTCCATCAGGCGCACGCCGCTTTCAGTGAGCACCGCAATGTCGCCGTCGTTCAGAAAGACCATGTCGCGCGTGTGATTCAGGACCGCGGGCACATCCGACGCCACAAAAAACTCGTCCCGGCCGAGCCCGACCACCACCGGAGGACCGGAGCGCGCCGCCACAATTTTGCGCGGATCGCGGCTGGAAATGACACTAATGGCGTAAACGCCGGTGATCTCCTTCAGCGCCGCCCGGACTGCGTCCTCCAACTTACCCGTGAGATGCTTCTCCACCAGATGCGCGATGACTTCCGTATCGGTTTCCGTGATGAACTTGTGGCCTTCGGCAATCAATTGCTTGCGCAGCGCCAGGTAGTTCTCGACAATGCCGTTGTGAACCACCACAATCTCACCCTTGCAATCGCGGTGGGGATGGGCATTTTCTTCGGTGGGCCGGCCGTGCGTGGCCCAGCGTGTGTGCCCGATGCCGTAAGAACCGGCCAGCGGGCTATTCTTAATCACCTCTTCGAGGTTATGCAGCTTACCCGACGCGCGCCGCACGTCGATGCAGGCACCCGCCGATAGCACGGCTACACCCGCCGAATCGTATCCGCGGTACTCCAACTTGCGTAAGCCGTCCACAATCAGGGGAACCGCCTCGCGGCTGCCGATGTAACCTACAATTCCACACATATAGATAAGAAGAGGGAAAAGTCAGTCTAAGATCTCAACCCGATAATCTTCAATCACTGGATTTGATAACAGATCCCGTGCTATTTCATCTAGCAACTTGGCGGCCACTTCGCGTGAGGTTCCGTCTTTCAGGCCGATCTCAAAATATTTGCCCTGCCGGACCGAGGCAATCTCATGATGCCCCATGCCATTTAAGGCCGAGCAGATGGTCTGGCCCTGCGGATCGAGTACAGTCGTCTTCATGGAAACATAAACGCGTGCTTGCATAGTATCTTTTACTAATTGTAGGGCGTCAAAACAATTTCATGTCTTTTTGTTCCGGCGTTCTGGTATAACTATCCGATAGAGACTTATAGCGCTAAGGAAAACTCTTATCGTCAAAATCTGCATTCTCGCGAGCAGCAGTTCCGGCAACTCGGCCTTTATCTCCACCGGCCAGACCCGTCTGCTGATTGATGCCGGTTTGAGCCGGCGCGAGGTCACCAAACGCTTGGCGGCCATTGGTGAAGATGTAAAGCGGCTCGACGCGATTCTAGTCACACACGAGCATTGCGATCACACTTGCGGGTTAGGAGCGCTCTCACGAGCGTCAGACCGGCCGATTCCCATCTATCTTACTCACGGCACCTCAAAGTATATAGACTGGGGTGAAAATGTTCCGGTGCTCGAAGCGTTCCAAGCCGGCCATGGTTTTTCTATCGGCGATTTCGACATCTCCAGCTTTACGATTCCGCACGACGCCGTGGACCCGGTCGGCTACACCATCGCCGCCCAGGGCATTAAGTTCGGCATCGCCACGGATCTCGGCTACATCCCCGATTCGCTGCGCTTCCATTTGCGCCAGACCGACCTGCTAGTCCTCGAATCGAACCATGACCTGGAAATGCTGCGCGTGGGACCTTACCCCTGGTCAGTGAAGCAGCGCGTGATGAGCCGCCGCGGCCATCTTTCAAATGAAGTCGCCGCCGGGTTCATTCAAAATGACTTGGATACGCGCGTTTCCACCGTCGTCCTGGGGCATATCAGCGAACACAACAATCACCCTGAGCTGGTTCGCAACCTGGCCTCCAAGGCGCTGAACGGCCGCGCCTTGTTTACGCGCCTGGTGGTGGCCGAGCCCGGAATCCAAAGCGAAGTATTCTGCTATTAGATGATTCAGCGCTATACCCGCCCAGCCATGGGCGGCATTTGGAGTGATCTCCACAAATATGAGTGTTGGCTGGAAGTTGAATTAGCGGCTTCCGAGGCCCTGGCGGAACTCGAAGAAGTGCCCGTGGCAGCAGCGCAAGCGCTGCGCGCGCATGCCGGTTTCGAATTGAAACGCATACAAGAAATTGAAAGCGAAGTGAAACACGACGTGATCGCGTTCACTACCGCCGTTTCGGAAACCATGCGGGCGCGCAATGCCGGGGAAGCTTCGCGCTGGCTGCATTACGGCCTGACTTCGAATGACGTGGTGGACACTGCGCAAGCGCTGCAGATCAAAAACGCTTCCGCCTTAATTGCTACAGGTCTCGACGGGCTTTCCGCGGCGCTCCGCAAACTCGCGTTCGAGCATCAGCATACAGTGCAGATTGGCCGTACGCACGGCATGCACGCAGAGCCGATCACGTTCGGCCTGAAGGCCGCTCTTTGGTGGGACGAATTTGAGCGGCACCGCGCGCGTTTTGCGGCCGCCGCCGAGGAAATTCGCGTCGGCAAGATTTCCGGCGCGGTCGGCACCTTCGCGCATATCGGACCGGAAGCCGAAGAAAAAATCTGCGCGCGCCTGGGCTTGAAAGCCGCGCCCATCACCTCGCAAGTGCTTTCCCGCGACCTGCATGCGCACTATCTGGCCACGCTCGCCGGCATCGCCTCCAGCCTGGATAAGGTGGCGTTGGAGATCCGGCACTTGCAGCGCACCGAGGTCCGCGAAGCCGAAGAACCCTTCGCCGCCGGGCAAAAAGGCTCGTCCGCCATGCCGCACAAACGCAATCCGATCGTCTGCGAGCAGATTTGCGGCTTGGCCCGACTGGTCCGTTCGAACGCTCAAGCGGGATTTGAAAACGTAGCACTCTGGCATGAACGGGATATTTCGCACTCGTCCGTCGAACGCGTGATTCTGCCGGACTCCACTATTCTGATTGACTATCTGCTAGCCAAAACCACTTGGTTGATCTCCGGCTTAGTCGTGAATTCGGCGCGCATGCGTCAAAATCTTGACAATACCAGTGGCCTCATTTTCTCGGGACAACTGTTGCTGGATTTGGCGGCGGCCGGCATGTTACGTGAGGACGCTTACCGTCTGGTGCAGGGGCATGCCATGGAAGCCTGGCAAAATGATGGCGATTTCCGCCAATCAATTCAGCAAGATAAGCAGATTGCCGCTTATCTCAGCGAAGGCCAGCTAGCGTATGCGTTTTCGTTGGAGCGTCAATTGAAGAACGTAGACGCCATTTTCCAGCGGGTTTTTCGTAGCAGTTTATAGTCCAAATCATACAAATCACCTATGGGTATTTTTCTGGTTTTCGTATACACTAGGTCATTCTTTTCGCTACGAGCCCAAGATGGACACCCTATAAAATGCAACTCACGGTACGAAAACCCCCTAGCCGGGAGTTGGCGCGAGTATTGTTGGTAGACGACGATGTCACTTCACGATTAACGCTAAAAGCTGTTCTGGAAGCTGGCGGTTATTTTGTGGATTCCGCCGCCTCGGCCGCTGAGGCCGTTGGCAAGTTGGACGAAAGACAATACGAACTGGTAGTGAGCGATTTGCAGATGGAATCGCCGGAAGCGGGATTAAAAGTCCTGGCGCACGCCAAGCTGATGAAATATAAGCCGGCTACCGCCATTTTGACCACGCACCAGAACCGGCAGTTGGATATGGCGCGGCCTTTATTGATTGAACCGCAGGATTTGCCCGGTTTGCTCAGCAAGGTGGCCGACCTGATCAGCCAGCGCGCCGCACGGATGGTGAAGCGCCAGTTGAAACGGGCCTAAGCCCGCTCCTTTCCAATGCGCTCAATGGCCGCTTCAAAAGCGTCCAAAGCGTCTTTGAAAAAGTGATCGACCGCTTCCACCCATTGCAATTGCTTGGGCTCCGGGACTGACGCGTAGAACGCGCTGAATTCGGGCTGCGGTCCAAATTCGTCGTGGGTGCTTTGCACGAAAAACTTCGGCACATGCACTTGCGAGAGCAGATCTTGGCTGACTGCGCGCGTGGGAAATCCAACCGCAATGACACGCTGGATGGACGTTTCCCGTGCCGCCAGCCGCAGCACGATGCGCGAGCCGAAGGAAAAACCCGCGAGCATCACCGGAAGATTCGGATAGCGGCCGCGCAGCTCATTGAGCACCACGCGCGCGTCTTCGACCTCGCCAATGCCATGGTCGTACTCGCCTTCACTCAGATTGACGCCGCGGTAATTGAAACGCAGCACCACGCAACCGGTTTTCCGCAGTCCACGCGCGATGCGGTAGACCACCTTATTGTGCATTGTGCCGCCACCCTTCGGATGCGGATGGCACACCAAAGCAACTTCGACTGGCTCCTGGTGCTCAGGTTCTTCGAGTAATGCTTCGAGCTTCCCGGCCGGACCGGGCAGAAACAGGGTTTCGATACGCCGGGCCATTAATTCGTCCGGAAGTTCGTAAACTGCATGTCAATGCCGAAATCTTTCCCCTTCAACGCGGCAATGGCCTGCTGCAGCACGTCGCGGTCTTTGCCGCTCACGCGCACCACATCGCCCTGAATGGTTGCCTGCACCTTGAGTTTGCTGTCTTTCAGCAGCTTCACGATGTCTTTGGCCTTTTCCATGGGAATGCCCTGCTGCAGGGTGATTTCCTGCTTCACGCTGCCGCCCGAAGCCATGGTGAGGCCGCTGTATTCAAGACCCTTCAACGGCACGTTGCGCTTCACCAGCTTTTGCCCCAGGATCTCAGTGACGGCTTTGAGCTTGTATTCGTCCGAGCTGGCGAGGTGAATCTTGTGCTCTTTCTCTTTCAGCTCCACGGAGGATTTGCTGTCTTTGAGGTCATAGCGCGTGAGCAACTCTTTCGAAGTCTGCTGCACCGCATTGAGGACTTCGGTGAGATCGATCTTCGAGGCGATATCGAAACTGTTATCAGGCATGTAAAGCTCTTTCCACTTTACATAGTAGACGTGTTGCTACTTGCGATTTGACAAGGCGAGCACTACGCGCTCAGTCAATTCTTCAATCATGGCGGGCACGGCGCTTTCAATCGCCAGAGTAACGGCGGCGCGAATGCCATGCCGGTCGAAGGGCGCGGACTTGGCTGCCCCGCCCGCCTTGGCGCTTTTCGCCAACAGGTCTTGCACCGCGCCGAGCAAGCTGGAAGCTTCGAACGGCTTTTGCAGAATCGCGGCCGCACCGGCGTTTTTGGCGTCTTGTTCGTTGAACACATCAACCGGCGCGACGGCGAAGATCACCGGGATATCACGATATTCGGCCTCCGCCTTCATGTAGCGCACCAGATCAAATCCGGTTTTGGTCGGCAGGTAGATATCGACGATGAAGAGATCCGGCTTTACGTCTTCGAGGCGGCGCATGGCCGTGGCGCCATCGGTGACGCTGACGACTTCCAGCCCGTTGCCGGTCAGAATTTGCTCCCCCAGGCGCAGCGCCTGGGGGCTATCGTCAGCCAATAAAATACGGCTCATTACGGCTTCGGAGGGGTGGAACCGGTGGGCGCGGCGGCCGGCGTAGTAGCGGCGGGAGTAGCGGCCGCGTCCGGAGCGACAGCCGGCGGCGGCGCAGTGTCGTTGTTCTTCTTTTTCTTCTTGTTGAGCTTCGCCTGCTTCTTAGCCTGCAACTCCCGCATCTTGGCTATCTCCTTGTCGCGATTGGTGGGCAAAGGAGTGTTCGCCGCGGCTGGGGCGGCCGGCTTGGGGTCCGCCGGCGTTGTGGCTGCCGCCGCGCCACCTTCCGCCGTGCGAGCATCCGGCTTGGTATCGAGCGCTCCAGTGGTAGTGCTGACTGCGGAAACATCCGAAGTGCCAGTGGGGGCCGCACCATTGGCAGCCACTTCCGCGTTATTCACGACCGGAATGCTGGCGGGCATGGTGCGTTTTGGATCTGTCATGGTGGGCGCGCCGGATTTAGCGGAATGCTCCACATCCGGACCGCCCTTGAGGATGCCCATGGAGCGCGTCATCATGCCGGGCTTATGGTAATTTTCCTTTTCCCACTGTTCCCGTTTGAGTGCCGCTTCATCAGCAGCGGGAATGGGCAGTTCCATCTCGGTGAGCCGGTCTTTGGCGTCTTTCGCGCGCGGGTCTAACGGATAGTCGCGCACGATGCGGGCAAACGCTTCGCCTGCGTCTTTGCGGAACCTTGAGCCCATTTTCGAATAAGCGTCACCGGCTTCGAACAGTGACTCGCCGGCCTTGCTGTAAAGCGGATACTGATCGACCAGGGCGCTGAGCCGGTTCGCCGCCGCCGGATTCATCTCACGCCGCCAATAGAAGTTGCCGACGGAAAATTCGTGTTCGGCCATGCTCTCCTGAATATCACGCAGCTTTTGCAAACCCGCCGGAACGAATTTACTGTTCGGGTACTGGGTAATCAGGTCTTTGCACTCGCGCTCGGCCGCCACGGTTTGCAATTCGTCGCGGTCGCTCTTGTCCATCTGCTTATAGTGGATATCGCATACGCGGCTTTGCGCCTGTGCCGACTCTTCCATCTGCGGATAGAACAATTCGAAATCTTTATATTCGGCTTCAGCCTGCCCTAAGCCGTTCGCGCCGCCCTCGCGGAACCAGCTATCGGCGATGGCCAGTTTCGCCTTGGCCAGAAATTCGCTCGATTCGTAGGTGTTCATCAGCGTCTGCAACGAGATGCGAGCCACTTCATAGCGGCCGTGTTCAATATCGCGCATGGCCTGGTCGAAAAGCACCTTGTCGGGCTGCTGCGTGTTTTTGGTAATGGGCGTCTCATACTTCTTGTGAATACAAGAAGAAAGGAGCCCGAGCGAAAGCAGCCCGAGCGAAAGCAGCCCGAGCGAAAGCAGCGCCAACAGGGCGCGCTTCGGCGTGAAAGAAGTCGATAGAAACATAGAGAACTACACCCTTACTGAAAGCGCCTCACCGGCGAGTTTTTGCAGATCGCGGAAGGCTTGCGCCGGATTGGGCGTATGAAACACCGAAGAGCCGGCCACCACCCAATCCACGCCTGCCCGCGCGACATCGGCAATGTTTTCTTTTCCCACCCCGCCATCGATTTCAATGGCAAAATCGAGCCCGCGCTCGGTGCGCATGCGAACCAGCTCGCGGACCTTATTTAGCGAATTCGGAATGAACTTCTGCCCGCCGTAGCCGGGATTCACGCTCATCACCAGCACGTAATCGGCAATCTCCAGCACGTTTTCGAGCAAACGCACGGAGGTGGCCGGGTTGATAACGACGCCAGCCTTAGCCCCCTGATCCTGGATCAGGTGCAGCGTTCGATCGAGATTCCGGGAGACCTCATAATGCACGCTCACGCAGTCCGCGCCGGCCGCAATAAAGATAGGAGCGTACGTGTCAGGATCTTCAATCATTAAATGATGATCTAACTTGACGCGCGTGGAGCGCCGGAGGGATTCAGTAATCGGCGTTCCCATGGTGAAATTCGGTACAAAATGCCCATCCATGATGTCGACATGGATCATTTCGGCGCCAGCCTCTTCGACACGGCGGACATCATCGCCCAGATGCGCGAAATCAGCGGCTAAGATGGAGGGAAGAATTTGCACGATGCGAATCAGACGGCCGCGCGATTTCCGCGGCCTGAGCAGCCCTAACGGCAGCCAAGCACCGGCTTGTCACGCTGTGGCTAACGCCAACCTAAGCTACTGACCGGCGACTGACCCTTTTCACCCTTGGCTTGCCCCGCTTTTCGGAACTCCTTGCATAGTATCACGAAAGACGGCGGCTGAGGATTCCGGAAAGCGCGCCAATGGCGACGCTGATGAGCATAATCGCGACGTGCCAGACCGCCACGTGCGGGAAAGTTTCGATGGGGCAGTGAAACTCAAGCACGGTTAACCCCACCAGGCCCGCGCCTAACCCCACGGCCGCGCCGGTCGAGACAGGCGCGACCACGTATCCGCGGCGTAGCAGCAGGGGCGCGAGCAAGGCCGCAGGCAAAGCGCAGAGCAGGCCGGCCCTCAGACAGATCAGCCCGGAATGCAGGTAATGCCCCAGCCGGTAATCCGGAAGCAGCACGAAGAAGAGCCCCTCGAAAGCGGCGAAAGCGATAGCTGGCAAAGCCCAACCGGGAAGGATACCGCGCGCGCCGGGCCGCATACGGCCGGCGAGAGCGAACGCGGAGGCGACGGCAAGAGCGAGCAGGAAGCCGCATACGGCCACGCGCTTCAGAGGAGAAAGCGCATGCAGCCCCGCGAAACCGAGGAAGTATGCACAAAGCGCGGCCGTGGCGGCAAAGAGCAGGCAGAATGCGGCGGCAAGCACGATAGTGCCGGGAAGCGGGCGCACCGGTTTGACGTCGGCCAGAATCGGCTTTCGAATTGATTCGAGGAGCGCGGAATCCAATCCGCTTTCGGAACCGCTGGGAGGTAACGAGCGATATAGGTCGTCTATTTCTTGGTCGTTCACCGGGAGCCCCCTTCCGTTAAAAGCGTTCGTAACTTCGTATAGGCCCGATGGGCTTTCTGCTTGACTGAGCCGACGGTTGACGAGGTCGCCCGCGCGACTTCTTCTAGCGAAAGTCCAGAGACCTTCAACAGAGTGATGACTTCGCGTTGACTGTCCGGCAGCTCGGACAGGAGCTGTTCGAATTCGAGCGTTTTGGCGCCGCCGTCCAGCGCGGACGCCGCGACTGTGGGTACACGCTCGTGCGCGGCGTCTAAGGATTCTTCGTACAATTCCGAGCGGCGCTTCCGAAAGGCGTCTACTTTCACGTGCCGCGCGATGGCGTACAGCCATGGCAATACGCGCTCGCCCGGGCGGTAGGTGTGCCGTGCTTTATGGATGCGAAACCAGGCATCTTGCAGCAGATCGTCGGCGTGGCGGCGATCGCCGGTGTGAGCCGTAAAGAATCGATACAACGCCGGACTCACTCGTTCAATCAAAGTATCAGCCGCCGCGCGATCTCCCCGTTGATAAGCCTCCATTAACGTTTCCAAACTTTCCGCCTCGCGCTGGGTAGGAGAGGACGGGCTGGGGGGATCGCTCATCAAGTGTCCGTCCACCCATTATCCACACGCCTAACATAAAAGGGTTCGTTAGCGTTAACGGGGAAGTTACGCTCGGGTACTAGAGCAAATGCGGCGGCGTAACGCGCGGCTTGACGGCGGCGCCGGAATGCAGATGGTCGTTTACGGTTTCGAGTGATCCGAAGAAACCGATGAAACAGGTGCGTAGATGCGCCGGCGTCAGGCGCGTTTGGCGGAAATCGCGATGGCGGAAGCGGTCTGTCAGAGCGATTACGGCGGTTCCCATCGGGCGGTATTCGTGAGTGCCACGCGCCCAGGCCGTGCGCTGCTCGGTGTCAATCCATAAGGCGAAGCCCATTTCTTTT
>DASXGT010000050.1:0-4739 GCA_036488895.1 Bryobacteraceae bacterium
GCGTCGAATTGCCGAGGCGAGCGGGAAGCGAGCGGCGGAGATGGCGATTTCGGGCGGCCCTCTTCCTACCGATATAGTCACTAAGGCCAGCATTCGGAACGCTTTGACGATTTTGCAATCCATCGGCGGCTCCACAAATGGCCTCATTCATCTCTGCGCCATCGCCGGCCGCGTGGGACAGCCGATCGATTTGGACGAATTTGACCACTCCGGGCGCGACGTGCCCGTGTTGGTTGATTTAAAACCTTCCGGCCGGCATTATATGGAAGATTTTCATCATGCCGGCGGCATACCGCGCGTGATGAAGGAATTGCAGGACCTGTTGGCTCTAGATGTCCCGACGGTTGCTGGAGGCACACTTGCGGACAACATTGCCGCCGCTGAGGACGTGCCCGGTCAAGAGGTGATCCGTTTGCGTGCGGCGCCCTTAAAATCGCAAGGCGCGTTAGCAGTGCTGCGCGGCAATCTTGCGCCGCACGGCGCGGTGATCAAGCAATCGGCTGCTTCCGATCAGTTGATGCAGCATACCGGCAAGGCCGTGGTCTTCGATTCTATCGACGAGATGATGCGGCAACTGGACGCGGCTGACCTGGATGTGACACCGGAGAGTATTCTGGTGCTGCGCAACGCAGGCCCAAAAGGCGCACCGGGCATGCCGGAGGCAGGTTATATTCCCATCCCGAAAAAACTCGCGCGGCAAGGCGTGAAGGATATGGTGCGGATCTCAGATGCCCGCATGAGTGGCACTGCGTTCGGGACTATTGTGCTGCACATTGCACCCGAAGCCGCCGTGGGTGGGCCGCTGGCGCTGGTGCGTTCCGGCGATCTGATCCGACTGGACGTTGCCGGCCGCCGTCTGGATTTGTTAGTGACAGACGAAGAACTTAAAGCGCGAGCAAACGCGCTGGGCCCGTCCCTGCATCCGGAATGGGACGCCACGCGCGGCTACGCCAAGTTATTTCTCTCCAGCGTGCTTCAGGCGGACGAGGGATGCGACTTCGATTTTCTAGTGAGGCATCCCTCGCACAAAACAGATCGTTAGTCGTTTTAAGCGGCTAGCCGTTCAGCCACTTTCTGGAGATACTTCGTGGTGTTAAGCCAGGGCTGGTCTTTACCAATCAGCAGTGCTAGATCCTTGGTCATGAAGCCGGTCTCTACCGCGCCCACTGTTGCTTTTTCCAGCTTGTCGGCGAAAGCGACTACATCGGGCGTATTGTCAAACCGGCCGCGATAACGTAAAGCCGAAGACCAGGCAAAGATTGACGCAATCGGATTCGTGGAAGTCTCTTTGCCTTTTTGGTGTTCGCGGTAGTGGCGCGTTACTGTGCCATGCGCGGCCTCGGTCTCCACCGTTTTGCCGTCGGGCGTGATCAACACAGACGTCATAAGTCCGAGTGAGCCGAACCCTTGCGCCACCACGTCGGACTGCACGTCGCCATCGTAATTTTTGCAAGCCCATACGAATCCTCCGTCGGATTTGACGGCGAACGCCACAAGGTCGTCGATCAGGCGATGCTCGTAATCGAGATTCGCTGCTTTAAACTTCTCTTGAAACTCCTGCTCAAAAACCGCCTGGAAGATATCCTTGAAGCGGCCGTCGTATTTCTTGAGGATGGTGTTCTTCGTCGAGAGATAAACGGGAAGCTTGCGGGAAAGCCCGTAATTAAAGCAGGCGTGCGCAAAACCCGTGATGGATTCATCCAGGTTGTACATGGCCATTGCGACGCCGGGGTTTTTGAACTCAAATACGTCGTATGTAGTGGCAGCCGCGCCGCTCTTCGGCGTGAATGTCAGGGTCAGCTTGCCTGGCTCTTTCGCAAGGATATCCATCGCGCGGTACTGATCGCCGAAAGCGTGACGGCCCACCACGATCGGCTTTACCCAACCCGGTATATAGCGAGGCACGTTGCGGCAGATGATCGGCTCGCGGAAAATAGTGCCGTCGAGGATATTCCGGATAGTGCCGTTGGGCGACTTCCACATTTGCTTCAGATTGAATTCCTTGACGCGCGCCTCATCCGGCGTGATCGTGGCGCATTTCACGCCGACGCCATACTGCTTGATCGCATTCGCTGCATCGACGGTAACCTGATCATCTGTTGCGTCCCGATGCTCAACCGACAAGTCGAAATACTTCAAATCGACGTTCAGATGCGGGAGAATGAGCAACTCTTTGATGTTCGCCCAGATGATCCGTGTCATTTCATCGCCGTCGAGTTCAACCAACGGCGTTTTCACTTGAATTTTTGGCATAGAATCTTACAGCTTATTACAGGGCTCGATTAATGCTTCTTGAAATCAGAACTTCAATTCCAGCGTTTGACCCAACGGAAGCGCAAACCATTGCTGAAAGAGCGAACCTCGAAGGGTGCGGACAGCACGAATATCCGCGTCCGTGAGCAGTCGCGGAGAAAATTCGTTGAACTCCTGCAAGGTCCAGAGTACGCCGGAACCGCGCTCCGAATCGAAGAGGCCGACAATCTTCTCAACCTCAACCGTTTCGGCGGGAAGCGGGCCACGCCCACCTTTTCCAGTGGTATCCTCCAGATCCCAACCTTCGGCGATCAACCCTAAGAATCCACGCCGGCAACCAAGTGAAGTTTCCACCGCATAGTGAGTCAGATCGTGCAATACAAAATGCACCGCATGTTTCGTATGCTTTTGCCATGTGCTGGAGCCGTCTTCGCGGGTACAGCGGAGCACTACTGCGCCGTCTGACTGTTTCGTCATCTGAATCCGTAACATGGCTAGCCGCGACCTCCGCTATTTTTTAACTCTTAGATGACAGCGAATATCTTGGGCCGGAAAAACCCACGCGGCACGCCGTTCGTACCATTCCAAATTGCGGCGCGCCAGAAACCGGCCAGCGCCATCCAGAACAAAATTCTTTCCGAATGTCAATTCCAGTTCCTCAATGCTGAAACTCATCATTGAGCCGCCAAAGGTAGCAAACTTCTCTCCCGTGAAATATTGAAAACTCCGCGCGGCCAGATGCCGCACGTGGGTGGGGTCGGTATAGGAATTGTGGGAGCTGAAATGCGGCGTCACGATGAAAACGTCCGCGCTATTGCGCGCCACCCGGTGGATCTCCGCCATGGTGCGCATCACGTCCCGGACGTGCTCTATGATATGTGACATATGGATGCGGTCGAACGTATCACTATCCAGAGGCCACGGGAACTCATCCAGATCCCAAATGATGTCTGCGGCCGATTGCGGATGCACGTCAATGCCGATTGCCCCTGGTTCAGCCTTACGGGTACCACAACCGACGTCGAGAATCATTAAGCCAGTTTAGAACTTAGCACCCGCCGGCGATGGCTCCCACGATCAATAAAGGTTCGGCGGCTCTGACAACAGCATCCGGCAAAGGTAAATCCGGAGATTGGTGAGACAGGTCTTCCTGGCACGCAAAGAACCGGACGAACGGACGGCGCTGTTGCGTGACGTGATCGCGAATCGTGCCGCGCAGCATCGGATAACGGGCCTCTAAAGTATCGAGGAGCGACCGCAGCGTCACTGGTTCCGGCACATCCAGCATCACTTCGCCCTGAACGTGCGCCAAAGTTCGAAGATGCTGGGGCAATTCCAGCCGGATCATGGCAGCGTCTGTACCTCCACGGAGAGCACGGCCGGCAGGTCACGGACGATGGGCGCCCATGAGTCGCCGGAATCCGCCGAGACATACACCTGTCCGCCGGTCGTTCCGAAATACACGCCGCAGGAATCGAGCGAATCGACGGCCATGGCGTCGCGCAGCACATTGACGTAGCAGTCACTTTGCGGCAAGCCCTTGGTGAGCGATTCCCATTCGTTACCGCCAGTCCGGCTGCGGTAGACGCGCAGTTTTCCGTCCAAAGGAAAGTGCTCGGAATCGCTCTTGATGGGAACCACGTAAATAGTTTCGGGTTCGTGCGTGTGAACGTCAATCGCGAAGCCGAAATCGGTGGGTAGATTGCCGCTGACTTCGCGCCAGGAATCACCGGCATCATCACTGCGCATCACGTCCCAATGCTTTTGCATGAACAACACGCCGGGGCGCGATGGATGCATGGCGATATGGTGAACGCAATGGCCTACCTCCGCAGTGGGTTCCGGGATGTGAGGAGAAACCAGCCCGCGATTGATGGGCCGCCAAGTGTTGCCGCCGTCGTCTGTGCGGAACGCACCCGCGGCTGAAATCGCAATGAATATGCGCTGCGGATCGCTCGGGTCAAGAATAATGGTGTGCAGGCACATGCCGCCGGCGCCCGGCTGCCAGTGCGGCCCTGAGCCATGGCCGCGCAATCCGGAGAGTTCCTGCCAGGTCTGGCCGGCGTCGCTTGAACGGAACAAGGCGGCGTCTTCTATCCCGGCATAGACTGTATCCGGATCCGTGAGAGACGGCTCAATATGCCAGACGCGCTTAAATTCCCAGGGATGCGGCGTGCCGTCATACCACTGGTGCGTACCGGGAACACCGTCGTAGGTGAACTGGTTGCCCGCCGACGCCCAGGTTTTGCCGCCGTCGTTCGAACGTTGGATCTGTTGACCGAACCAACCGCTAGTCTGCGACGCGTACAGCCGGTTCGGATCGGCGGGTGATCCTTTGAGGTGATAGATCTCCCAGCCCGCAAAGTGTGGACCCGCCACATCCCAACGTTCCCGTTTTGCGTCTGATGTTAAAACGAATGCGCCCTTGCGTGTACCAACCAGTACCCGGATAGTGCTCATGCATCCCCCTCTTGAGAGCTTACCTC
>DASXGT010000180.1:0-15882 GCA_036488895.1 Bryobacteraceae bacterium
GCGTCCTTCTCTATGCTCATCTCGATCACTACATCATCGCGGACGATGTCACGCTGGAAGACCAAACCTCCGCATTGGCCGTCATCGCCATCGAAGGCCCCAACAGCTTGAGCGCTGCGATCGAATTAGGCATATCAATTCCCGATCAACCCAATGCCATCACACGAATCCCGAACGGCTTTGTGGCCCGCGCCGCTGCTACGGGTCCACTCGGTGTTCGCGTGTTTCTCCCGGAAGCGGAAAAAGCCACGCTAGTGCGCCGGTTAACCGCGGCCGGAATTCCCCAAGCCACTCCCGAAGAAGTGCACATCGTGCGCCTGGAAAACGGCGTTCCGCGCTATGGCGAAGACATCACTGAACGCTATCTGGTGCAAGAGACCCAAGCGCTCCACGCCGTTCACTTCTCCAAAGGCTGCTATTTAGGACAGGAAATTGTGGAACGCATCCGTTCGCGCGGACAAGTTCATCGCCTGCTGGCTCCGGTTCAACTGGAAGGCGCCGTTCCGCCGCCCCCTGGAACAAAGCTAGCCACGGATGGCAACCCGGTAGCCGAAATCACCTCGGCTGCATATTCGCCCGCACTCCATAAGGTGGTGGCGCTGGCCTACGTGCGTGCCGAAGCGCTACAAAGCAAAGTACCGCTCAGCGTGATCGCAGCCGACTCGTCACCGGCAAAAGCGTCCTAGTCGTCACCCAAAATCTTCCCGTAATCGCGCAGCGATTCCACGTTGTCGCACACCGCTTTCAATGCGGCCGTTACTGGCACCGCCAGAATCAATCCGACGGTACCCCACAACGTGCCCCAAAACATCAGCGCGACCGTCACAACGAACGGATTCAACCTGACTTTGCGTCCAATAATTTTGGCGTAAAGAAAGTTCATCGCCACCACGTGCAGCGCCGCGGTAATCAGCGCAATGCCCGCAATTACCTTGAACTTATTGGGAATCGCCAACGCGGCAATCACCGGAGGCGCAACGGACAACGGCAGCCCTACATACGGCACCAAACTCAAAAACGCACTTACGGGACCGATCAAAGGCCAATACGGCACGGCCAGGAAAAAAAAAGTGATGGCGCTCAGGCTGCTCAGTAAGATCCACAAAAAGAAGTTGCCCAGCACATACGCGCGTGTCGCCTCGCTAATGCCTAGCCAACTCTTTCCCGCCACATAGCGTGTGTCTCCCTGAAACAAATGCAGGAACGTCCGGCTGATATGGTCCCGCCAGCTCAGCATGAAATACACCAAAAACGGCACGAATCCCGCCATCACCAAAATGTGGAAATAGCCGGAAGCATAGCTGTAAAACGTGTTCACCAGCGGTTTGGGATCGGTGTGTATATGCACTTCTTGCACCAGCGGCACCGTAGGCGCGGGGTTCCGTTCCACCGGCACGCCTGCCCGGCGCTTACGGGCTTTGGCGGCCTCTTGCGGCTTCTGCTCAATTTGCTGCTGTTGCTGCAGGAGCGCTTTCGGCACCACCATATCGACCGTCTCTTTTTCCAGTTGGCCCAACTTATCGTTGGCTTTGTTTAATAGCTCGTTGATGCGCGAGGTATAAGTCGGCAGGTCTTCACTGAGAGTAGAAAACTGGGTCCAAGCCACAACCATCAGAAGATAGACGGCAATCACCGCTATGCCGATGACGATTCCGGTGGCCGCCGGACGCGGCAAACGCAGCCGCGTGATCAACTCCACCACCGGATCTAAAATGAAGGCAAAGAGAGCCGAAATAATCAGCGTTACGAAGAAATCGCGGCCGTAATACAGCAATGCCACAGTCGCGGCTAGCGCAATCAGCGAAGTTGCTATATTCAGGCTTTTCTCGGAGCTTCGCGGGGGGATGAGCAGTTCCAAAGCGATACTGCATTTTACCTTTTATAATTCGAACTTGAGCAATGAAACGGAATATACGCACGCCGGGCGCGTGCTTGCACTCGATGTGGGAAAAAAAAGAATCGGCCTGGCGCTCAGCGACGAATTGGGGCTGACCGCACAAGGCATCGAAACGCTCCAGCGCACCCGCATCCGCGAAGACCTGGAAAAGCTCAGAGATCTCGCCGTCCGCTCCAATGTCAAGGTGTTGTTGATCGGGAAGCCGCTGCATATGAGTGGCGACGAAAGCCGCCAAAGCGAATATACCCGTGAATTCGCCGCGCGTCTGGGCGGACATCTCCAACTCCCGGTTGTTTTTTGGGATGAACGCTTGACGTCGGTTGAAGCCGGGCGCATCCTGCGCGCCGGCGGAGCCTCACTTGAGCAACACAAAAAATCAGTGGACCGCCTCAGCGCTGTGCTGCTGCTCGAAAGCTATTTGGCATTCCGGGACAATCAATTGAATGAGTAAAGCAGCGAAAGCAATCGCAACCGTGGCCCTCTTGGCGGTTTTGGCCATCGGCGGCTATGTCTATTTTGGGCCCTATAACGCGCCGCACGACTTGACGTACGTCGAGATCGAGCACGGTATGTCTTCACGGGAGATCGCGGATCTGCTCGCCGAACAAGGCCTGGTGCGTTCCCCTTGGGCGTTCCTGGGCGTTCGGGCCCTTCATCCGCGCGCCAAATTACAGGCCGGCGAGTACCGCTTTACGGAAAGCCAAACTCCCTGGGAGATCTTCGGCAAAATCAGCCGCGGGGAAATCTATTACGAATTAGTCACCATACCCGAAGGCAGCAACACGTTTGACATCGCCGCCTTGCTCGAACATTCCCCCATCACTGCGGCCATTCATCCAGGCGACTTTCTTAAAGCTGCCGGCGATATCGCAGCCATCCGCGACCTCGATCCCAGCGCGCCTAGTCTCGAAGGTTATCTATTCCCGTCTACCTATCGCGTTACTCACGCCACCACCGCCGCGCAACTTTGCCGCATGATGACCGTGGAGTTCCGTAAACAGTGGCATTTGCTCGCGGGCCCCGGCCCTCGTCAAGATATCCATCGGCTGGTCACGCTCGCGTCGCTAGTCGAGAAGGAATCGGCGCTCGCCCAAGAGCGGCCCATGGTCGCGGGGGTGTTCTTAAACCGCCTCCGCCTGCAGATGCCGCTGCAATGCGACCCCACTACGACCTATGCCGCTCTGCTCGAAAACCGTTATCGCGGCGTAATTGGCAAATCTGATTTGGCCAGCTCAAATCCCTACAATACGTACACGCACACCGGCCTGCCTCCTGGCCCAATCGCTAACCCCGGCGCGCAATCCCTCGCGGCCGCGCTGCGTCCCGCCGACGTCAGCTATCTCTATTTCGTCGCCAAGCCGGATAATTCCGGCTCGCATCACTTCTCTAGCACCCTCTCCGAGCACAACGACGCGGTGGAAAAGTATAGAAGAATCGCCCATTAATGCCGATGAGCCTGTTGTCGGGCTATCGCACGCAGCAAAGCTGTTAGCGATCTCCGGCGTTGGAGAACGCCCATGCAAATTCGGATTCACGCCAGCTCTTTTCTGCTCTTTTGCGCCGTCTTCTCAGGTCCACTTGGGTTCGGTTCGCAGCCCGCTAGAAATGACGCGGAAATTCTCAACAAAGCTCGTGACGCCAATGATGAACTGTATGCCCAACTTCAGTCTTTTGTCTGTCACGAAGAAATCCAGCGTTATAAAAGCGCTCCGGACGGGCGTCCGGGACGCATCCTGGACACCATAACCGCCAACCTCTCGTTTGAAAACGGCATCGAACATTATTCGGATATCCACCAGGACAGCCACTTGCGCCCCAGCCTTACCCAGATTTCCGGTGCTTGGTCCGAAGGCGAATTCGGAACCCTGTTATTGCAGACTGAGAAGTTATTGTCTGTGGAGCGAATACGGTTTCAAAGCTTCGCCGCCATTGACGGCGTGGACGCTGGTATTTACAGCTTCCGGGTGCGCGCAGAAGAGAGCCCATGGGATTTCCAGGTTTCGGGCCGCCACTATCATCTGCCTTTTCAGACCGATGTCTGGATCTCCGCCACCACCGGAGAAATCCTCAAAATCGCCCGGACCGCCGTCGATATCCCGGCTGAAGTTCACATCTCCGAAGTGGAATGGACCGTTACGCTGCAACCAGTCGATTTGAACGGCAAACAGTGGCTGCTGCCGAAAACCAGCAGCTATTCCGTGCTCTATAGCGACTCGAGCCGCCGGGAATGGAACGACATGACCTTTTCCGACTACAAACGCTACGGTTCGGAAGTTGCCCTGCGCTTCGACGACGCCAAGTAGCGGCTCTGGCCGCTACGGCATCTCCTGCAAATCCTCTTCTCCGAAAACCTCGCGGAGGTTGTAGTCTTAGAGAAGGCGGTGGAGTTCGCCGTTGCCAGCCGCGCCCACCGGCCAATGACTCCTACAACGAAAGACTTTCGTATGTGGCGAGTTGCCTGCACAAACGCATCACCGTCTTGTCCGCCTGTTTTCAACCATCGCGATAGCGTGCGCAAATCACCTGCCCGGAAAGAAAGCGGTATTTTTGGTTCCGGAAGGAGATTCAACCCAATGCTCCCCAAAGGCATCGCTAAGAAAGTGACCATTTATCTCAACCAGGACACACGGACCCATATGGAACCCCTGTGGTCCGCGATTCTAGGATTTCTGCGGCACAAGCACGTGGCAGGAGCCACGCTATTTCGTGCCGATGCCGGGTTTGGCGCGCATGAGCAATTTCAGAACCCGCAATCTGAATACATTGGCGAACGCAGCCCTGTTCGTCTTGAATTCATCGACACTCCGGAACGAGTGGATGAGTTGCTCCCCACTTTGTACGACATGGTGACCGATGGGCTGATTACCGTTCAGGATTTGACGGTAGTGAAGTCAGTCAACAAACATGCGAAGGCGAAGCGGCCGGAACCGCAATCGCTTAAAAAGATCGTCAACATTCCGGCGAAGTTGGTTCGCATCTACCTGGGCGAATCGGATAAATGCAACGACGAGCCGCTCTATGAAGCCATCGTCAAAAAATTGCGAATGCTGGATTTTGCCGGGGCCACCGTATATCGGGGCATACTTGGCTACGGCGCGAAGGGGCACACGCATAAAGGCGGCCGGTTTCACCTGTCTCACGATCTGCCCGTCATGATTTCCGTCGTTGAAAAAACCGAAAGGATAAACGATTTGGTCCAGGTTGTAGCGGAGATGATGCAGGACGGAATCATCGTGACTTCCGACGTTGAGTTGCACCAGATCGTACACGAACTACCCGTTTCAGGAGGAGTCGCATCTCATGAACAGTCAACCAGGTAAGCTGCTACGCCTGTACGTCAATGAAAACGATCAGTATGGCGGAAAGCCTCTCTATCAGGCAATCGTGGATCGCTGTCGGGAACTGAAGGTTGCCGGAGTTACTGTATTCCGCGCGCTCGAAGGGTTTGGCGAAACAGCGGAGTTGCACCATCACCAGCTCTTCGGAAGCGACCAACCGATTGTCATCACTATCGTGGAGCGTCCCGGGAAAGCGCAGGAGACGCTACCCATCCTCGAAGACATGATGAACAGTGGTGTGATCGCCGTCACGGATGTCGAGGTGACGTTCATCTCGAACGGAGCCGTCTTCCCCTAGGATGTTGATGCCGGACACGTTCAACGAATCACAAAAATCACGCATCCTCTACCGGAGGCCAAGTTCGACTCAACGCATTCCATCCGGGTGGCCTTGCAATTCATCGAAGTCGCTATCGAAGAGCTTTCCCCGGAGCGCCTAACGGGTTATGGCGAAGTCCCTGACGCACTGATGGGACCGCTTGCCCGAGGGCTTCAGGAAATGAAGGGCATCGTCCGGCAAATGGATTCTTATCTGATTCAGCGGCCGGATGCGGACCTAAGCGCCCGCGTGGCCCGGTTGTTTCAAACCGGCGCTTTGACGGAACTTCTTACGGTTCTATCGTCCGTTATTGACAGGCATTGCTTCGTGGAGTTTCGTGGCCCGCTCTCGCGATGCTTGAAAAGATCGAAACGCCCACCTATGAAATCGCCTTCTTTGGAAGCGTGAGCGCCGGGTAAATCTTCTTTGTTGAATCGGATCGTCGGCGCCGATCTTCTGCCAACTGGCGTGACGCCGGTAACCGCCGTTCCAACGCGCATCCGGAATCGGCAAGACCCAGCCTTGATGGTTTGGAAGCCGATGGACGATTTGACCGCCACGAGATTGGCCGCTTGCTGGACTTCGTCACCGAAGCACGGACGCGCTCTTGAATTATGGTTTCGCAACATCCTAAGCGATATCCAAAGGGAATTTAACAACAGCGCGGACGTTTACCGGGCTCAGTTACAGCGCCGTCGCTACACCCGACGCTACGACTGCCGAGCTCGGCAAGAATCTTGTTCTGGAAGACATCTCCGCGCTCCGGCAGACGCTCAGCCTTTCGGACCCAGTTGATCAAACGAGGCGCACGTGATGGTGTAGGGAGCCCGCATGGATTCTCGCGCGTATGTCTTTATCTTTCCAGTAAACACTCCGGCGGACATCCCAGACGATTTCCAGACTTCTGTTCCAGGCCGCTTGTTCGAAACGGGTGTGTTTCTTCCACAGGATGATGCAAACTGGATCACTGGTCCTTCGGCGCCGCTGTCCCTACTTCAGCGTTCTGGAGTAAAGAATATTTCAGCTCTCACCCAGATACAGATATTTCAAGATTTTGCTTGCCGGATGGCCAGAACGCCCCAAAGCAGACCGCACGCAATGCCCACACCGGTAATTTGTAGCGAAGAAGCCAGGTTCGTGTGCATGACCATGAGAAAAATGATGGTCAATAGAAGCGCCAGCCGCAGACGCAAAGGCGCGACCAACAACGGCCGTGGAAGGAGTCTCTGAATTTCTTCGCTCTTTCCCTCTTGTGCACGGCTCTGGAGAGCGCGTATCGCAGGCCCAGCCGCAATGCTGAAAACGGCGATCAACAGGATGGCCAAGAAGGAGGCGCTGATCCAGCCCTGGCTGAACGCATTGATGCGCGCCGCCAGGTAAATGCCCGTTCCCAAAACCGTGATAAGCGACGGAAACACAACCAGCGGGAGCCGCGCGGTGGAACGGATCCAGCGAATCGACTGTTCCCCATTGCGGGCGCAGCCAGCGTTGCGAAACATCGTCCATTGGAAGACATCGGCGGTCGCGAGTCCGATCATGGAGAGGATGTGAAAGAACAGTACCAGTTTGTATGTCATGGTATTTGATATAGCTAACTATATCCAATATTCTCTAATCTAGTCAATATGAGCAAAGCAAAAAAACGCGCCTATCAGTCCCCGGTCCGGCAACGGCAAGCCGATGAGACGCGGAGCAGGATCGTCGCGGCCGCACGGAAATTATTGGAGCAAAAGGGCTACTCCGGGATGACGATGGAGGCGATTGCGCGGGAAGCGGAAGTAGCGGCGCCTACGGTGTACGCGAATTTCCACTCCAAGAGCGGAGTTGTGGCGGAGATTTTGGACGCAGCCCGCTTCGGCGACGACTACCAACAAGCCGTGCGCGACGCCATGGCAGAAAAGCGACCGCGGGAACGGCTGCTCTATGCGCCGCGCATTGCCCGGCGGATCTACGAATCGGAGAGTTCCGTGCTCGACTTGCTGCGTGGGGTGGGCGCGGTCGCTCCGGCGCTAGCGCGTCAAGGCGAGGAATTAGAGTGCCGGCGTTATGAAATGCAGCAGCCCTTGATTGATGGGCTCGCCGAAGCTCAGGAGTTGAGAGCCGGATTGGATGTTCGGCAGGCGCGCGATATTTTGTGGTCGCTGACCAGCCGCGATCTGTATCGCCTGCTGGTGCGGGAACGCGGCTGGACACCCCAGCAGTATGAGGATTGGCTGACGAAGACGCTGCTCGAGACGCTGGTGGGTAAGGCTGAGGCCGCTACTGCGCGCCGCGGCTCAGCAGCATCACTTTAATCGTGTGAAAAATGATGTAGAAGTCGAGCGCGGGAGCCAGATTTTTAATGTAATAAAGGTCATACTCAAGTTTGATCATGGCGTCAAGCTGGGTATCGCCGTATTTATGGTTAATCTGCGCCCATCCTGTAATGCCTGGCCGCACGGCCAAACGCTGCCGGTAATACGGAATCTGCTGTGCTAGCATCTCCACAAATTCAGGACGCTCCGGCCGCGGCCCCACAATCGCCATGTCACTCTTCACGACGTTCCAAAACTGCGGCAGCTCGTCTAAACGCAGTTTCCGCAGCCAGCGTCCCAGTGGGGTAATCCGTGGGTCGTCTTTCGACGCCCATACCGCACCGGTCCGCGCTTCGGCATCGACATACATAGACCGAAACTTATAAACAGTAAAGACCTTGCCTTCCATGCCGACTCGCCGCTGCCGGTAAAATGCCGGCCCAGGCGAGGTGGCTTTAACCGCGATCCACGTCAGCAGCATCAATGGCGAAGCCACAATCAGGCCCGTTATACCCAGCACCCAGGAATACAGCTTTTGCAGCGCCAGGGCTTGGCGACGGGGCCCTAGCATGGAGGAAAAGATCAGCTGCGACGGCTGAATTTTACGCGTACAAACACGCTGCATGGCCATTTCATACGTATCCGCCACGTCTTCAATCACTATGCCGCCGAATCGAATGTCCAGCAGGTCCTGATATGGCATTCGATTCCGGCGTTCCTCCATCCCGACCACAATGCGGGTTGGGCGATGTTCCTCGCACACGCTGCGCACGTCGCGCATCCGGCCCAGGCAAACAATCGGGAAATCACAGGGCTCGTCTTCGCACAGATAACCCAGCACGGTATACCCGAACTCCGGCCGGTGCAACAGCCGCTCAATCACGTCGCCGAGAATGCTCGAATTACCCAACAGCAAAACCCGTTCCGAGCGAAAGCCAACCAGGACGTATGTCCAGAAAAAGACACGCCACAACGGCAGCATGATGATCACCAGCAAGCTTCCCAGCATCATCAGCCAGCGCCCCATCAAGATGTTCGGCTGAATATACCCCATGAAGGCCGCCGCCAATAGAGCGCAGCCCACTGCCAGGCAAACCTGCTGCACTAACAAAATCCGGGAGCGTATTCGCAAGGAAGCATATAAATCCTGGAAATAGAGGCCCAGGACAATGAGGCCGGTCAACAGCCCTAGCTTCCAATAGTTGTTTTCGTCAAAAAGATAGAATGCCGGATCGACCTGTAATTCGAAATGCAACAAATACAGCGCGGCCACGTAGCACGCTATAACCAGGAGCACTTCAGTAATTAGCAGCGCCACGACACTTGCAGGAATGAAAACGCGAAAGAGGCGAATCACGCGTGAATTTTAATGTATCCCAAGTAGGAAAGGGTTATCCTTAAAGTAGCCTAGCAGACTAGATATCCTTTCCGTTTGCCAAGCTAGTGGTTTGAGACGCTATAAACCATTGATTTTGCATAAGATAAAAGGCTCACACCTCCTGCCTCCAACGTGTTATAAACAAGTAGACATATCGGTCGCGGACGGCTGCCCTTCACTTTCTGCCGGCCGGTACTGAATCCAATGCTGCGGCTCACAAAAAAGGCAGATTACAGCTTAATCGCTCTCAAGCATTTTGCCGCCCGGCGGCGCGAGGCCGGTTCGGACGCGATCCAATCCCATGCGCTTAGTGCCAAGGACGTATCGGATGCCTGCGCCATCCCGCTCCCTGTACTCTCTAAGCTCCTGCAAAAATTGGGCAAAACCGGCTTTTTAGTAGCGGAATACGGTACCAACGGCGGTTATCGCCTGTCCCGCGACCCCAAATTGATCTCCACCCTCGAAGTGATTCGGGCCATCGACGGTCCTATTGTTCTCGCTAATTGCTTTACTGCCGGCGCGCAATGCGGGCATTCGAGCCGCTGCACGGTAAAGCGCCCGCTTAAGCGCATTCACGAGGGTATTATGCGACTTCTGGATAGTGTCAGCATCGAAGATATGTTGGACGACGACCTGGCGGTAGAAGAGCCGGCCGGCTGGCGCAACTCTTTGACACATACGCTGGTGGCTCTCGGCGGCACTCCAAGGGCAGTGGATGCGCCGCGAGTGATTAGCTCCGCAAGGAAATAAATTTCTTATGAAACTCCCCATTTACATGGACAGTCACGCTACCACGCGCACCGATCCGCGCGTGTTTGAAGCGATGAAACCGTACTTTCTCGAAATCTATGGAAACGCCGCCTCGCGCAACCACGAGTTCGGATGGGAAGCGGAAGCGGCTGTCGATAAAGCCCGCCAGCAGATCGCTGAATTGATCGGCGCGTCCGCCAAGGAAATCGTTTTCACCAGCGGGGCGACCGAATCCAACAATCTCGCTCTTAAAGGCATCGCGCAGATGTATGCCGAACGTGGCAATCACATCATCACGCAAGTCACCGAACACAAGGCCATTCTCGACACCTGCAAGCGCCTGGAAAAAGAAGGCGTGCGCGTCACCTATCTACCGGTCCAAACCAACGGTTTGATCGACCTGGATCAACTGCGCGCCGCGATCACGGATAAAACGATCCTGATCTCGATCATGTACGCCAACAATGAAATCGGCGTCGTACAGCCGATTCAAGAGATCGCCAAAATCGCCAAAGAAAAGGGCGTTCTGTTCCATACCGACGGTGTTCAGGCAGTCGGCAAAATTCCCGTGAACGTGGCCACCGACGGCATTGACCTGCTTTCGCTCAGCGGCCACAAATTGTATGGTCCGAAGGGTGTGGGAGCGCTATACGTGCGCCGCCGGAATCCGCGCGTTCAACTCACGGCTCAAATGGATGGCGGCGGTCATGAACGCGGCATGCGCTCCGGAACGCTGAATGTTCCCGGCATCGTTGGTTTGGGCGAAGCTTGCGCTATTTGCATGCGTGAAATGCCCGAAGAAACCAAGCGCATGCTCTTTTTGCGCGACAAGCTACAACACAAGTTATTGACCGAATTGGACGAAGCTTACATCAACGGCACCATGGAGCATCACCTGCCCCATAACCTGAACATCAGCTTTGCTTATGTGGAAGGCGAAAGCCTGCTCATGGGCATCAACGACATTGCGGTTTCGAGCGGCTCCGCTTGCACCTCCGCGACGCTCGAGCCAAGTTACGTTTTGAAAGCATTGGGTGCTGGTGACGATTTAGCGCACTCTTCCATCCGTTTCGGCCTCGGCCGTTTCAACACCGAGGAAGAAGTGGACTATGTGGCCGACAAGGTAATCGACGTAGTCAGGAAGTTGCGCGAACTTTCGCCGCTGTATGAGATGGCGAAAGAAGGCGTAGATCTATCGAAGGTCTCCTGGACCGCGCACTAGTATCATTAAGAAAAGGGAATTTAACCAACCATGGCTTATTCAAATAAAGTTCTCGACCATTACAACAATCCGCGGAATGTGGGGTCCCTGGACAAGAGCAGCACCGATGTCGGCACGGGCATGGTGGGCGCTCCCGAATGCGGCGACGTAATGAAGCTGCAAGTGAAAGTGAATCCCGAAACCGGCATCATCGAAGATGCCAAGTTCAAAACCTTTGGCTGCGGCAGCGCTATTGCGAGTTCGTCTCTCGCCACCGAATGGCTGAAGGGCAAAACGGTAGACCAGGCTCTCGAAATCAAAAACACCGATATCGTTAACGAGCTGTCTCTGCCGCCTGTAAAAATTCATTGCTCGGTGCTAGCCGAAGACGCCATTAAGGCTGCCATCGGCGATTACAAGAGCAAACAAACCACCGCGAGCACGCAAGAAGCGGTAGCTGTTCACTAAAAGTTATGTCCGAAACGGTTCACGTCACGCCCAAAGCTGTTCAAAAAATCCGCGCCGCCTTCGCTCGTGAAGGCGTGGCGGGTGGTTTGCGGCTGGGCGTTTTGGGCGGTGGTTGTTCGGGGTTGAGCTATCAGTTCAAGTTCTCTCCGGAACCTCGCCCGCGCGACCACGTCTTTGAATTCGAAGACGTCAAAGTCTTCGTTGATCCGAAAAGCATGGTTTTCCTGGACGGCATGACGCTGGATTGGCAGGATTCCATCATCCAGTCCGGCTTCGTGTTTCAAAACCCGCACGCCACGAAAAGCTGCGGCTGCGGAACTTCATTTTCCCATTAGCTCTTGCCCATCCTTTCCAAGAATTTTTACGCCTTCTTCGGCATCGAGCCTAAGCTACGCCTTGACCTCGATGCCCTACAGAAGCGCTTCTACGAACTGAGCCGCACCTGGCATCCGGATCGTTTCACCCGCAAGAGTCCCGCGGAACAGGCGGAAGCACTGGAAGCGACCTCCATCCTAAACGACGGTTACCGAACTTTGCGCGATCCGGTGAAGCGTGCCGAATACCTGCTTACCGAAGAGGGTTTTCCCATCGGTGAGCAGCGCTCAAAAGATGTTCCGCCGGAATTGCTCGAAGAGGTTTTCGAGCTTAACATGGCGCTCGAAGAGCTCAAATCCGGCGACGCTTCCGCGCGTCCGCAACTCGAAAGCGCCAAACAAAACTTCACCGGGATGCGTGCCGGCGTGGACGCCGAGCTCGAAAAGCTGTTTGGCAAGTACGATGCTTCGGAACCGCAAAGCGAAACCGCCAAGCAAGCGCTGCATGAAATTCGCGGCACGCTCAACCGGCGCCGTTATATCGAAAACCTGATCCGCGATGTGGACCGCGCGCTGAATTCATAATCATGGGAACTTTTCAAATTGACTTCGGCGAAAGCCGCAAATCTAAAATCGTTGGTATCGATCTGGGCACGACCAATAGTCTGGTTGCCTACATGGATCTCACCGGTCCGCGTATCGTGGAAGATTTCGAAGGCCGCAAGATCGTCCCCAGCATCGTTTCTCTCACGGAAGACGGCAAACTAATCGCGGGCGAACCGGCCGCTGAACTGCTGCTCACCCAACCGGAGCGCACCGTGTATTCGGTGAAGCGCCTGATGGGGCGCGGCGTTTCTGACATTCAGGACGAGCTGAAGCTCTTCCCTTTCCGCATTGCTCCCGAAGACAACATCAAGTTGCAACTGGGCGGCCGTACTTTCTCGCCGCCTGAGATTTCGGCAGCCGTTCTTCGCCAGTTGAAAGAGAATGCCGAAGACGCTTTAGGTGAAACCGTGAGCGAAGCGGTGATTACCGTCCCCGCTTATTTCAACGACGCGCAGCGCCAAGCCACTAAAGATGCCGGCCGCCTGGCCGGTTTGGACGTGCTGCGCCTTGTGAACGAGCCGACGGCTGCATCGCTGGCTTATGGTCTCGACAAGCGTAAGAACGGCGTCATCGCGGTCTACGATTTCGGCGGCGGCACGTTCGACATCTCTATCCTGCGCTTGCACGACGGCATTTTCGAAGTTCTGGCCACCAACGGCGACACGCACCTGGGCGGCGACGACATCGACAATTTGCTGCTCAAAATCGCGCTCGAAGATCTGCAATCGGAATGGGGCGAAGATCTGGCGGCCGACTCGGAAGGAGTCCAGCGTCTGCGCCGCGCCGTCATCACGGCAAAGCAAGAGCTTTCTTTCGTTCCTGAAGCCAAGATCGAACTCAACTATCACGGCCGCCACTATGTGCGCGCGATTGACCGCGCGTTGTTCGAACGCCTCATCACGCCCATCGTGGAGCGAACGCTGGAGCCATGCCGCGGTTGTCTCGCCGACGCGAAGCTGACGCCCGCCGATATTGACGAAGTGGTCATGGTAGGCGGCTCCACGCGAATTCCGCTCGTGCGCGCGGCTGTCGAACGGCTGTTCAAATCCAAACCGCACACCGAACTGAATCCCGACGAGGTGGTTGCGCTTGGCGCAGCCGTGCAGGCGGGGATTCTCTCAGGCGATGTGGAAGATCAACTGCTGCTTGACGTCACGCCTTTGTCCCTGGGTATCGAAACCATGGGCGGAGTGGTTTCGAAGTTGATTCTTCGCAATTCCACCATTCCGGCCAGCGCCACCGAAAGCTTCACCACTGCGGTAGAGGGTCAGCGCAATGTGCTCATCCACGTGCTGCAAGGCGAGCGCGAGTTGGTGAAAGACTGCCGCAGCCTGGCGCGCTTCGATCTGAAAGACATTCAGCCGATGCCAGCCGGGTTCGCGCGCATTGAAGTACGCTTCCTGATTGATGCGAACGGCATCCTCAACGTCACCGCGCGCGATGCCCGTACCGGCAAAGAGCACAGCGTCGATGTGAAGCCTTCCTACGGTCTCACCGAGGAACAAGTGGAAGTCATGATCCAGGAAGGCCTTGAAAAGGCCGAAGACGACATGCGCGAACGCCAGCTTCGCGAGGCGCGCGTGGAGGCCGACAACATTTTGGCCGCTACCACCAAAGCGCAAAGCAACCCGGCGTGGCAGACGCTGACTAAGGAGGAACAGAACCAAGTGGAAGCCGCTAAACGCCACGTTCTGACGGTCTATCACGGTAACGATCATCACGTGCTGACGGCTGCTCTCGAAGCTCTCAATCAGGCCACCATGAAACTGGCGGAGAACATGATGAACACGGCTGTGCGCGGCGCTCTTACGGGAACCAAGATCGACTGAGAGACCACTACAATAAACTCATGCCCGGACTTACGTGGAACAACATCGATGACATCGCACTGAGCTTGTATGACGCGCATCCGGGTTATGACCCGACGCATATCCGGTTTACCGATCTGCATAAGATGATCACTAGTTTGCCTGATTTTAAGGACGATCCCATGGCGTCGACCGAAGGCAAACTGGAGGCCATTCAAATGGCCTGGATCGAAGAAATTCAAGACAATCAGGATTAAAGTCCCTGCGATACAGTCGAAAGCGGTGCATCGACTATTTTTAATCGCAGCTTTGGCCGGCTCGCTCTGGGCCGAAAGCCCCACGCTCTGGTATAAGACTCCCGCTACTGGCTGGAGACAAGCGCTCCCCATCGGCAATGGCCGGCTTGCCGCGATGGTTTTCGGCGGCGTTAGCGAAGAGCATTTGCAGCTCAACGAAGAGACGGTCTACGCGGGCAAGCGCATGGATCGGGTGAATCCGGCTTCACGCGCCAATGTGCCGGTGATCCGCCAGCTTTTGCTCGACGGTAAAGTCAAGGAAGCGGAGGCACTTGCTCAAAAGACCCTGTTGGCCGTTCCGGTGCACCAGCCGCCTTATCAAACGCTTGGTGATTTGAGACTCACCTTCGATGGCCCTGCATCTGTTACAAACTATCGGCGAGACCTTAATCTCTATGACGGGATAGCAAGCACTTCTTTCGGTCCTGTTACGCGCGAGGCTTTTGCTTCGTACCCGGACGGCGTCATTGTCCTCCGCCTCAAAGCCTCCGGTCCGTTCACCATTGCTCTGACGCGAGAAGCCGCCACTACTTCAGCCAGCGGCGACACGCTCGTCATGCGTGGAACGGCATCACCGGAAGGAGCGGCGTTCACGGCCGCCGTGCGCGTCGTATCTGATGGCAAGGTTACCGCTGCAGAAAACAATACCTTGTACGTGGCTGATGCCGCCGAAGCAACGCTACTTTTCAGCGCCGCCACGGATGTGCGTGCTCCCAATCCCGATGCGCAATGCTTCGAGCAATTGCGGAAAGCTGCCACGCATTCCTACGCTGATTTGCGCGCGCGCCATCTGGCTGACTTCCGCGCGCTCTCCACGCGCGTGTCGTTTTCGCTTGGCCGGGACGCGGACTCGCAAGCCACGCCCACCGACGAACTGCTGCGACGGACCGGAACTGACGATCGCGCCTTGGCTGCTCTTTACTTCGCTTACGGCCGCTATCTGTTGCAATCCAGCAGCCGGCAAAACTCGCTCGCTGCCAATCTGCAGGGCAAGTGGAATGACAAGCTCGATCCTTCCTGGGGCAGCAGGTACACCATCAACATCAACACGGAAATGAATTACTGGCCGGCCGAAGCAACCAACCTCGGAGAGACCGTGGACGGCCTTTATAACTTACTGGCGGGCATGCAAGCCAACGGTCGCCGGGACGCGAAAGAAATCTACGGCACGGCCGGATTTGTGGCTCATCACAACACCGATGTTTGGGGTGAT
>DASXGT010000221.1:0-98170 GCA_036488895.1 Bryobacteraceae bacterium
TTGTAGAGTTGCGTCTGCAGGCCGGCGTCATTTTGGCCGCCTTGCCGTATCTCACCGTTAATCGCCGCAATCTGGCTCGCAAATTGATTCACCTGGCTCACCGTACTCGACAACTGCTGATCCGTTTGCGAGCGCAGCTGCTGCACGTTTGTGTAGGTCTGGTTGAAAGCCTGGCTGACGGTTTGCGCCGCCGTAAGAACCTGTTGCCGCGCGGTGCCGTCAGTCGGATTCGCGCTCCAGGCGGAAAAGGCCGAGCTCAGGCCGCTGATTCCGGCCGTGATCCCGCTATTGCCCGACACATCGAAATTGTTTTGCAGCGCCGACAGGCTGGCGGATTGCTGGGTGGCCAAGCCAGCCTGCGTATTCGCGCTCCACACGGATTGCTCGGCAAAGATACTACGCGCGCTCTGGATGCTGCCCGCGGTCACCCCGCCCCAAACATCTTGCGAAGCGTCGAACGGACGCGCCACTAAATTCAAGGTTTGCGTCACATAGCCCGGTGTACTGGCGTTTGCCACGTTATTCTGCACCACTCCGATGGCCTGTTGCAGCACATCCAAGGCGTTACCGGCTGTCCCTAAAGCTGAGAAAACTGTCCCCATAAGTAAACCTTCTAGTCCCTAGCGCCGTGTCCGTGCACTTACGCTCTGATGCGCAGCCCGCTTGGTTCGTGCACGCTCACCCAAACGCCTTCCGGGGTGTAGTCGTCAACCGGCGGCGCCGCCGAGAGCCAGCCATGACAGAAACCCAGCGCCGCATCGTTCAGCCGCTGCAGTTGGCTGGCTTGCGCCTGAATGCCGCGCAGCAACGGCAGCATCTGGACTTCCCGAAGATCGGCCGCAAGCGAATCCGATTGCAATTGGCCAGCCGGCTGTTTTTCGCGCCGCCAATGCGCATAAACCGCTTCCAGCAGCGCCGCCGCTTCGCCCAGCACCGCGTTACGCTCGCTTGGCCCGTGACTGAGCTGCAGACTGACGAACGACCCAATGACGGCGTCGAGCCGCGCTTGTATCTGCGTCAGTTTTTCGCTTGTTACCCGCGCTCTTGTTAACTGTGCCGTGGATATCGACATATGTATTCGCTGCCCGGTTGCTTACCCGCGCAGATGACCCTCGACTACTGCCTGGCTGGTTTGCAAACTGTCTGCTTGATAGAGTCCCGCGTTAATCCGCGAAACGATGCTTTGTACCTTGGCGGTGTGTGCACTCGAAAAACTGGCCTTGGTCAGCGCGATCAGATTGCTTCCGCTCGATAGTTTTACCGAATCCGATCCCGCTTTGACGCCACGCGGGCTCGCGGAGGGCGGCGTTTCCGGGTCGATGCCGGTAACAGAACCGGCACCCCCTTGCATTAAGCTTTCCGTAGCGCTATTGCCGATTTTCATATTCCCTCGTCCAATGGATTGTCCGGTGCACCCTAAACCTTTATCGGGAAATTTCGGCTAGATAAGAGCTAAAGTGGCGAAAGCGACTGGATCTTCCGGCTGGCGCTCTGAGAAAGATCGTGCACCTTCACCATTAGCTCCACCTCGCCTTGTGGAATATGCAGGGCGCAAGCGATTTCCCGCACCGGCTTTCCTTTGCGGTACAGACCCAAAATCTGAGCGCGCCGGTTGAGATTCAAAGATTCCGGCTCGGCGCTCAATCCAGCCTGACTGCCGCGCTCGCGCTCGGCTTCATTGAGGCGCACACGCAGTTCCTCCAATTCGCCGGTCCATTTGCGCATGGCGCCTTCCAGTTCCGCACGGGTGACGGCGCGCTTGCCCAGCAGCCGCAACTCCACCTTGATCACAAGAAACGCGTACACCACCGCGCCGAGCAACAGCAGCGCCGCTCCCGCCAAAAGCATCAGTAGACCTTTTTCAAGCAACATTTCATTTCTCCCTTGAATCATCCGGCCAACACGTCAACACCCGCCCTTGCCGCCCGGCCACTTGCGTTCAAGGTACGCCCGCAACCGCAGTATGCCCTGCGCGCGCAATTGCGAGATGCGTGTAATATGCAAATCCATGATGCTGGAGATCTCGCGCAGATTGAGCTCTTCCTTGTAGTAAAGACTCAGCACCAGACGCTCGTTTCCGGGAATTTTTTGCATGCCGGCGGCAATCACCCGTTCGAGTTCCGAGCGCTCCAGGATGCGCGCCGGAGTCTCTTGTCCCGCATCGGCGATAAACTTCAGCAAACCGGTTTCTTCGCCGCCTTCATCCATCACCTCCAGGCTGCCCAGCGAGACCGCGCGCAGCTCGACCACCCATTGTTGGTACTCGCTCAAGCCGATGCCCAGTTGGGCCGCAATTTCGTCTTCATCCGGACTGCGCTGCAACCTGCGCTCGGCGTTTTGGATCGCCTGCTGCACCAGCTTCACCCGTTTGCGCTTATGCGCCGGAATGCCGTCAAGGCCGCGAATGCTGTCGAGGATGGCGCCGCGTATCTTGTATTCGGCATAAGTCTTCAGCGAAGCGTTGTGGCGCGGATCATAACGGTCGATCGCCGCGAGCAGACCCACGATGCCCGCCGAGATCAAGTCGTCGAGCTCCACGCTTGCGGGCAATTTTTCGTAAATCCGCGCGGCGATCCAGTTAACCTGCGGAAGATGTTCGAGAATCAATTCCTCGCGCGCTTCGGCGGTTCTCTCGGCGGATTCATAGGCGCACATAGCCGGTCTAGCCCACGCGCTCAGGCAGCGGTAGCCGCGTGCAGAGACAACGCCGCGGCGGCAGCGAAAGGCTTGAGCAGGCGCTCCTCCTCTGCTTCTTCAAGATCTTCCGGAATCTGTTGTCCGCCCGCCAGATAGGAAAGCGGAAGCCCCGAACGCATGGCTAACTCCAGCGCCACGCCCGGGGCATCGACTTCATCCAGGTGCGTCAGCAGCAGCTTCGCCGGCCGCAAAGCGCTGAACTGCTCGAAGGCGCGCTGCGCGATGGCCGGCCGCATGACGGCCGATAACACCAGCTGTACTTCGAGCGCACTATCTCGCGCCAGCTCGCGCGCTACCCAGGCGGCCAGTTCCGGAGTTTCGCGCCACTCGGCCGGCGATAGACCCGGCGTGTCGATCAAGATCAACTTCTTACCGCGATGTTCGGCTAAGGCCTGCCCGAGCCCGGCCGGACTGTGGATGACGTTGAACGGTAAACCGGCAATACGCGCATAGGCGGCTAATTGCTCCCAGCCCCCCACCCGCAAGGTATCGAGGGAGAAAATTTGCAAGGGCACGCGCCCCGTGAGGCTGTGGCGCAGCGCGAGCTTGAGTAATGAGGTGGTTTTGCCGGAGCCGGCCGGACCGGCAAAGAGGACCGTGCGGCCCAGGGAACCGGCCGCCGTTTCTGGCGACGAAAGACCCGGCGCCACCCGGAACCGCTGCGACAATTCGGTATATAGCGCCGCCTCGCGCCATCCGGCATCGCTTCCTTCTTCCTTGCGCTCAGAGGAAAGGCGCTCCTCAACCGCTTCTCCGATCTCGCCGGCCAGCTCAAGGCTAAACCCGCCGCTCATCAGTTGCTGCTGGATTTCCTGAGCGGTGGAGACGGGCCGATCGTCGGGGCTTGAGACCAGTTCCAGGTCCGCCGGAGTGGCAGCGCCGGCCGCGCCTTCTCCATCCGAACCGATTTCGTTCGCGTTGGCTGTCCAATCCCGGGCCTGCAGCATGGAGCGCTTGACGGCCTCAATCTGCTCGCGTAAATCGGCCAACTCCCGGCTCAGGTCGCCGGGATGGATCGGGCTGCCTGGCAGCACGCTTAACGGCGCCCGTTCAACCGAAGTCTCCAGCGCGAGAACCGGCAAAATAGCCTTGTCCGTATGGCTAAACACCGCCAAGTTGGATGCCGGTACGTTCGCGGCAGCCTCCGCTGGTGCGGGATATGCGGGTTGGGCGGCCGCGAGCAGCGCTGCCAATCCCTTGCTGATCCCCCCGCTGCCGTTGATCGCCCGCTTCTTATCGGCCGTAACCAGTTCAGGGAGGGCGGCCGCTTTTTTAGGTAAGACCGTGCTTGATGCCGAGGCGACGTCGGACGTCACTCCAAATACCACTTCGTACGCGCCCAGCGCCCGCAGCTCCGGTTCGGTCTTTTTCGAGTTCATCAGCATGGCGTCCGGACCCAATTCGACGCGTGCGTGCTCGATCGCCTCTTGCACCGAGTCCGTAAAATACGACTTAATTCTCATTTAAATGGCTCCTAAAGACAAAATTTTGACGCCTGGCGGCACTTCGTTGTGAGCGACTGGGAATACATTGGGCAAAGAGGACTCGATCATCTGCCGCAAGAAGTAACGCGCCCCGGACGATGCCAACACAACCGTCGGCACCTCACGCCGCTCTAGCTTGCGCTCAATGCGTTCGGCTAGTTCGCGCAGCGAGGCCGGCGCCAAGACCAGAATGCTGTTCTGTTCGCTATGCTGTACCGCCGACTCGATGCTTTGTTCGGCGGAGGCGTCCAGAAAGAAGGCCGGCAATTCGCCTTTTTGATTGAGATAGGGTTTTACCACGGTTCTCCGGATGGATTGCCTGGTGTATTCGGTTAACAATACAGCGTTCTTCGTCGTACCGGCAGCCTCGGCCAATGCTTCCAAAATGGACACTCCGTCCCGAATCGAAACACGCTCGCGCAACAGATTCTGCAACACTTTTTGAATCACGCCGTAGGAGAGCAGTTTCGGGACCAAATCCTCGATCAGCTTTGCATTTTCCTGGCCAACGCGGTCACAGAACAACTTGGCGTCCTGCCTGGAAAACAATTCCGCAGCATACTGGCGCACCAGCTCCGCCAGATGGGTACCCATCACATTCACCGCATCGACCACCGTATAGCCCGCCGCCCGCGCGGCATCCACCTGGCCGCTGGGTATCCATACCGCGGGCAAGCCAAAGGCCGGCTCGTGCGTTTGTTGTCCCCAAGCGCTCTGATCGGCCTTCGCCGTGGGAATGGCCAGCTCGCAGCCGGGTAACAATTCATAACGGCCGATCTCACTGCCCTTGAGCAGCACCAGATATTCGCGCGAGCGCAGTGAAAGATTATCCGTCACCCGCACCGGCGGCAACAGATAGCCAAGGTTTGAAACGAACTGGCGCCGGATACCGGCTATCCGCTTTAACAGCGGCGAACTCTTGCCGCCGGCCACCAAGCCCGCCAACCCTAGTCCCACCTCTATTGCCAACGGTTCGACACGCAGCAGAGCTTCCAGGTCTTCCTTGGGCGCCGCCGCCGCGGCACTGGCCAGATTTTTGACGGAACCGTCGTCTTTTTTACGCTTGAGCCAGGCGGCCGCGCCCAACCCGCCCCCTAAAAGCAGGAACGGAACCGCCGGCAAGCCAGGGAAAAGACCTAAAATCACCAGCACGCCGGCCGAAAGCATCAGCGGTTCGGCTTTGCCGAATAATTGCTTGCGGAACTCTTCGCCCACGCGTACGTCGGAATTGGCCCGCGTGACGATCAAGCCGCCTGAAACCGAGATCATCAAAGCCGGAATCACCGTCACTAGGCCGTCGCCTATGGTCAGAACGGTGTAGGTTTCAAGCGCCTTACGCAGTTCCATGCCGTGCTGCAAGACCCCGATCAGAAAACCCGCGACAATGTTAATGCCGGTGATGAGGATACTGGCCACTGCGTCGCGTTGCGTGAAACGCGATGCGCCGTCCATCGATCCGTAGAATTCAGCTTCCGCCGCCAGTTGCTTGCGGCGGCGGCGGCCCTCGGCTTCGTCAATCAGTCCGGCGTTCATCTCCGCGTCAATCGACATCTGCTTGCCGGGCATGGCATCCAGCGTAAAGCGCGCGGACACTTCGGAAATACGCACCGCGCCATGATTAATCACCACATATTGAATGGCGATCAGAATCAAAAAAATGACGCCTCCGATGACATAGTTGCCGTTCACGACGAAATTGCCGAAGGCCTCAATGACGCTGCCGGCAGCCGCCGTCCCGCCGTTTCCATTCAAAAGAATCAGACGCGCCGAGCTGACATTTAAAGCGAGCCGGAACAACGTGAGCAGCAACAGCGCGGTGGGAAAAACATTAAACTCGACCGGTTTGAGAATATACATGGTCACCATCAGCACGATGACCGACATCATGATGTCCAGAACAATCAACCCGTCAAGCAAGAACGCCGGCATGGGCGTGATGAGCGCGATCACGATGCAGAGCACGGCGATGGGCACGGAGAGTTCGCCCAGATTCGCCAGAGTGAATAGGCCCGAATTGCCGGGTGGGCGCGCGCTTGGAGCAGCCAGAGCTTGTGGTTGGGAAGACATCGGAGGAAGCTTTTGCTAAGGCAATTTTCTGCCCATTAGCCGGTATACGTAGGCTAGGATTTCGGCGATGGCCTGGTAAAAAGCCGGTGAGATAGCGCCGCCGACTTCGACCGCGTCGTACAGAGCGCGGGCCAGCGGCGGATTTTCGATAATGGGCACTTCGCTTTGCACCGCCAACTGGCGGATACGCAGCGCCAGCCAGTTCTTGCCTTTGGCGACGACCACGGGACACAGCATGCCCTCGGTTTCATAGCGAATGGCTACCGCAAAGTGCGTCGGGTTCACGATGACGGCAGTCGCCCGGGGGACTTCGCGCATCATTTGGCGGCGCAACAAATCGCGCCGCAAACGCCGGATGCGCTGTTTAATTTGCGGGTCTCCTTCGTTACTTTTATTTTCCTGGCGTATCTCCTGTTTCGTCATCTTCAAGGACGTGGTGTAGCGGCGCAGTTCCCGCCCGAGGTCGTAGGTGCCAAAGGCAAGCAGCAGCCACGCCGCCTTCCACAGCAGGCCGTGTACCGCTCCGGTCACCTGCAGCACGCCCAGAAACACACTCTGCAGCGGCAGGCGCAACAATAATCCGGCGTGCTCGGATGTAAACGAACGCACGGAAACCGCTAGCAGCAGGATGAGCAGTACAGCCTCGATCACCGACTTTAGGTTGCGCCCGGGAAGCTCCTTCAGCCGCCGCAGCGGATTGAGCCGGTTCGCCTGCGGAGCCAAGCGCGTCAGACTGAATCCGAAGCGCGTCAGGCCTAGGTGAATCGCCAGCGTGACGCCGAACAAAATGGCGCCCAAGGCCAGCAGCGGTAATAGCGTTTGCAGCATGACTTCGCGCAGCAGGACCGGCCAATCGGAGGAAGCAATCTCGCCGCGCGCGGCGTCTACAAATAACCGCCGCGTAACCGTTTGCAGCCGCGCGCTCCAAGCCGGCAGCACTTGGCCGATCACCGCCACAAAAGTCACAAATTGAACAGCGGCCAAAGCGCCGCGTGAAGAGACGAACTGGCCTTCCTCGCGCGCCTTCCGCAAGCGCTGCGCGGTCGGCTTTTCGCTTTTATCGTCCGCCATGCGCGCCTATTCAAATAGTGCGCGCCGGAGCGCGCCAAAAAGCTGCCCGGCGTAAGCCTCATACAGGTTCGGAACCACCTTCAGGACGGTTGCCAGGGTGATGAGCGCCAACAGTAACTTCAGCGCCACCGAACTCGAGCCGATGTGCAGCTGCGGAGTCATCCGGCCGACCAGCGCCAGCGCAATTTCGGTCATCGCCAGCAAGCCGACAATGGGCAGCGCTAAGCGCAATCCAATTGTGAAAATATTTGAACCGAGGCGGATCATGGTTTCCGCCAGATTGCGATTGAGCGTGAACTGTCCGGGCGGATAACGGTCAAGACTCAGCGCGAAGGCCCGGATAATCCAATGGTGCAGCCCCAGGCTAAAGAACAGCAAGCCGCCGGTCAGCTGCGCGAGAACCTGCAAGACGTCGGAATCGGCCGAAGTAGTGGGGTCCACCACCGAAGCGTATCCGTAGCCGGCTTGCAAGCCTAAAATCTGCGCTCCCATCGTTAGCCCTTCAGCAAGAAAGCCGGTCACTAAACCAATCGACAGTCCAAAAGCAGCTTCTGAAAACAGCCATCCCGCCATGACGCCCAAAGTCACGTGTGCGGAATCGATCACCGGCCAGCGCGGAAACAACGCCAGCGCCGTTGCGAAGGCAAACACGACGCGCGCCACGCCTGGGCCGGCATCTTTAACCGGCATCGGTACAAAGACGAACGCCCCGGCCATACGGGTCAGCACCAGCGCGAAGGCGAGGGGCCAACTCAGGGGTATTTGTAATTCAGCGTGCATATTGGCCCAAGTCCCGCCAAACGGCCAACGCAAAGCCAGAGGCCTGTTTCAGCATCCAGGGCATAAGCAGCAAAAAAGCGCCGAGGCAGGCGGCCAGTCGCGGCACGGTGCTAAAGACCGGGTCTTGCAGCGAAGTGGCGATCTGGATCAAGTTGACCAGCACTCCCACCACAAAGGCGACGACTAATAATGGAGCGCAGATCCAGAACGCCGCCAGCAGCGCCGCGGTAATGACATGAATCGCCATTTGGGGAGTCATAGCTATTTGTGTAAATCTCAACGGGTCTATCGGCTATTGCTGGAAAAAACTTTTCATGAGAGAGCCGATGACGAGATTCCATCCGTCCACAAGTACAAACAGCAGGATCTTAAAAGGCGCCGAGACCATGGCGGGCGGTAGTTGCATCATGCCGATGGAGAGGGTGACGGAGGCCACCGCGATATCGATAACCAGAAAGGGAAGAAACAAAACGGCGCCAATCTGGAAGCCGGCTTTCAGCTCGGAAAGAATGTAGGCCGGAACCAGTACCTTCAGGCTGACATCGGCGGGATTGCGCGGCGCGGGCTCCTTGGAAAGCTCGACGAACAACCGGATGTCCGGTTCCCGTGCAAAGCGCAATAAAAATTTCCGCAGCGGCGCGGATCCCTGATCAAAAGCTTGCGCGGCGGTGATCTTGCCGCTTTCGAGCGGCTCCCAGGCGTGCGTGTACATGTCCAGTAAAATCGGCTGCATAATCAGCAGCGACAAAAATAACGACAAGCCCGTCAACACCTGATTCGAAGGCGCGGTCTGCGTGCCGAGCGCCTGCCGCAGAAAATGCAGCACAATGGTAATGCGCAGAAACGGCGTAACACACATGATCACGGCCGGCAATAAGGTCAGCAACGTCAAGCCGAGCGCAATTTGCATGGGCAGGCCGAGCATGGGCCCGCTGCCCGGCGCGGCCGTGACACCAAAGGCTTGCAAGGCACCAGGAGGAGCGGCCGCGAGCGCCTGGCCTCCGCCCCATTGCGCCAGCAGGAGCAGGGTCGCGAGTTTCGGAGCTGAGATTTTCATAATGAAGTTGTTTTCCCGGTTTGGCCGCAGGCCGTAACGACAGGCGGAGCTAGAGTGGCGGCGTCCGCCGGAAAAGCGGCGATCCGCCGGCATCCGCCGGGCGAAATGCCCACCACGATCAGGCGGCCGTTGAGAGCGACGAGATGGAGTGAGTGGCGCGTATCGAGCGCCACTCGCTCCAAGACCTGCATCCGCCGCTGCTTGCCAGCCGGCCGGCCTAATCCAGGGACAAAGCGCCCAGGGATAAAGCGCGCCAAGCCTTGTTGGCGCAACAGCCAAAGCGCCGCAAGCAACAATCCCAATACCAAGAAAACTGCGAGAAACTGCTGCCCCATGCGATTAGTGAATCAACTGGAACAGATCCTGTTCGATCGTTTGTTCCGTGGTTATCACGCGCGAACTGGCCTGGTAAGCGCTTTGGTAGACGATCAGATTCGTCAACTGAGCGGCCATATCCACGTTCGACGTTTCGAGCGATCCGCCTAATATCTGCCCACGGCCGCCCGTTTGCGCTACTCCTATGGCTGGAATTGCCGAGGCGCCGGTGGTGGAAAAGTTATTATTTCCGACGTTTTGCAGCGAGCTTTGATTTAATATCGAAGCCAGCGCGATTTGTCCCACCACTTTGGTCTGACCGTTCGAGAAATTGGCGATCACCTGTCCGCCGCTTTGAATGGCGACTCCATTGAGTTGCGCGGCCGCGCTGCCGTCCACGGTGGGGGTGGATGAGTTGGAGGTCTGGGCATATTGCGTAATGGTGCCCGCGCCGCTGGAGTTGGTCAGGTTCCAATTCAGATTCTGGTTCGCCGCGCCATCGGCCAAGTTGGAAATGGTAATGGGCTGCGTAGTGACTGCTGGGGACGCGGTAAGCATGACGCCGCTGGAGTTGAAGCTGATCGCCCCGGGAGCTGTCAGGACCGATTGCGGCGTGCCGGGGGTGCCGCCCGTCACGTCTTCGCCCGGAATAGTCACATCGTAACTCCAGGTGCTGGCAGCGCCGGCTGCAGGGGTGGCATTTTTTGTGTAGTTGATGGTAAGCGTGTGAGAGTCGCCCAGGGAATCTATTACGGCGATGGATTGGGAGAACGATCCGGTAGGTGTTCCCGCAACGCCCGAAGAATCCAGGTTGGCGCCCACGGAAAAAGTGGTGCTCGCCACCGCCGGCAGGGTCGCTCCGGTCGGTACGGTTATATCGGTGGTCAGGCCGTTGGTGTTAACGCCGGCGGCGGTCGCCGTCCAACCCTGCACGGCTTCCCCGGTCTCCGTCCGCAAGGCGCCGCTGGAGTCCAACACGAAGTTGCCGTCACGCGTGTATAACTGTTGGTTGGTCGAGTTCTTAACAACGAAATAACCATTGCCTTGTACCGCCACCGCAGTCGGCGACGTGCTGGTCTGAATGCCTCCTTGGGTAAACAATTGGTTGCTGATCGGACTGGAGACGCCGAGCCCGACATCAAAGCCACCGGTTACGCCGAGTTGTTCGCTGAACACATTCTTGAAATCGACGGTGCTTTGTTTGAAGCCGTCGGTATTCATGTTGGCTAGATTATTGCCAGCCGTGTTGATCGCCTCGGATTCGGCCTGCAAGCTCGAAAGAGCAATTGAAAAAGTGCTAGACATAGCGATGTATTTCTCCTTATTTGAATGAGTTGGGACTAGGACGACGGAATGCTAGATGTGCTGGTAGTCGCGGACGACGAACCTGTATATTGCTGGCTGATCGAATCCAGATCCTGCCGTGAGGCCAGGTTCTGTTCGAGGTCGCTGAACTGCGCCAACTGTGTCACGAAAGTGGTGCCGTCCACCGGTTGAGAAGGATCTTGATTCTTCAACTGCGCTACGAGGAGTTGCAAGAAGGTCGATTGGTTGGCCAACGAATCCGTGGCGTCCGCCGCGTTGTTGGACGCCGCGTTTGAATTGGCGGAGGCTCCGCTGCTCGAGGCTGGGTTTGAAAAAAGTGAGTTACTGACTGAAGCCATTTGTCGTGTTTCTTTCCTTAAAAAATTCTAAATTTCGATACTTACAGGCATTGCTTATTTCTAATTCTTCATCCCTTGACCGGGCGTCATTTGCGGAACTCCGTCGAATGCCGCTAACTGACGCACCCAAGCAGGCCGCCTATCCTGCCGTCCGTCTTGAGACTGTCGAGAGTGGCTTTGGGAGTCCGAACGTCCATCCGGCGAGGAGCTTCCATGCTTGCTCGCTCCCGAGCCGTTGGAGCCAGTTCCGGAATCCGATCCAGCGCCGCTACCGGAGCTTCCATTTCCGCCCGAATCCGTCGAAACACCACGGCCCGGCAGCCAAGTCTCAGCTTGGAAATGCTGGGCGGTAAGGCGCGTATTCAACTCCGGAAGATTTTCCTGTAAACTTCGCGTTAACGTTTCATCGGTGCTGCGAACGCTCACGGAAAGCGTTCCGCCGCGTTCGACCAGACGCATGTCTACCTGTTGATTTCCCTCTCCAGAAAGCTGGACCCGGATGTTGCGCACTGGCCCGCTCGCCAGCGAAATCTCGTTTTCCGGCGGGCTCTCGGCCGCGGTAGTTGCCGCCGCCGCGGCAGGAGTGAACGGTAACGCCGAGCTGTTTGCGGTTAGGGCTTGCACGCCGGGAAATTGACTGGAATCGAGTAATCCGCCGGAGCGTAAAGCACCAACCACCGGTACCGGCGTCGTTGAAGCCGAACCTCCGGAGGCCGCTTTGGGCAACCCAGTATTTCCAAGACCTAGATTGGCAGGGCCTGAATTTACAGGACCTGGATTGGCGTCCGTATTGGAAGACCCTGAATCGGCCGAATCCCGGCGCTCGGAACTCGTGCCGGAAGGGCCGCCCATTTCCGAAGTGGAAGCGACCCGCCCCTGCCCGGACAATCCATTTGTAAGGGCTTTTAGCTGCGTTGCAAAGGGCGCGGCGGAGGAGCCTTGCGCCCAGCCGGCGTTCGCGCGGCTGTTCGAAGCTTCGCTCGATGTATCGCTTAGGGCGCCGCTCGATCCGTTCATAATCGCATCGAGCATTCGCGATCCGGCGGCGGGAAGCAGTGTGCGCACCGGGCCGCCGATCTGAGAACCGGCATTCTGGTCATTGGAACTATCCGCCTCATCACTGGTTGTGCCGCCGGGGACGCCGCTTTTGAGCCGCAGAGCAAAGGCCAACTGCGCCGCCGGGACCGCTAGTTGGGCTTGCGAAATAATAATGCCCGCCTCGGCTTTGGCTTCATCCACGGCGCCGGCACGAGGAACAGGCTGATTCTCAATCCCATGCGATAGAAGACCGCCGTCGGATGCAATGCTGTTCGAGGGAGCTGTGGCTACCAAATTCATGCTTGCCCGGCCGGGGAGAATACTCAAAGGAGCGGTCAACTGAGTATGCTTAGCCGTCTCTGCCTGCTTCGGAGCTTTTGCGCTGGTGGACGAATGAATCGGTACAATCGACACTGCCGGAACTGCGGCACTTCCGCCACTTCGCGGCACACCCGATTGTCCTTGCCTCGACTGCGCGTTTCCCAATCCGGCCAACCAGGAATCCGGGATCTCGCGAGGGAGAGAATTAGGTTCGCCGGAGCCAGACCGGGCCGCCTGGTTGCCCGGCTCTTGACCGAATGCTTTGACTAAGGAGGTTAACCCGCCGTTGCCGTCCGGAATGGCGACAGGGACCTGAGCATCGGCTTTGGCCGCTGCACTCGTCCAACCCAAAGCTTCCTGTCCCGCGGCGGATGCTTCGGAATCAGTAGTGGTATCTAAATTATGCGCCTGAATGTCGCTGAAGATCTGAGCGAATGACGACGAGCTAGACAAAACGGAGTTCGCCCCTGCCGCAACGTTGACGGCCGCAGGCGGTCCGGCTTTACAAGCGGAAGCGCTAGGCGGCGGCAAAGCGGATTCGCTGGAAGAGGAGAGGGCGCTCGGAAGCGATGTCACGCTGGGGCAGATTGCAAACTTGTGGCCGTTCACCCGCGCCATTACTTTGCAACAGATTGCAGGCAGCGAGCAGCCGCTTGGCACGTCACGAAATTGCACACACGTTTCAAAACGGTCAGGATTTTGACGGAAAATTCCCGTTTTGAATCAGAGTGCGCGACGACGCGACCAAGCGCGGAGCAGCCTGTCTTCAACGTTTAGGCGCTGAAGAATCGCAATTTATAACCCCTCTTTTCATTTGGCCCGTGACTTGCACCTTTCGAACGCAAATGGACCCACTCACTGCCGCGGCCGCCAGCGGTCTGCAAGCCCGAATGGATTCGCTCGATCTACTAGCGAACAACTTATCGAACACCTCCACGAGCGGCTATAAAGCCGACCGGGAGTTCTACAGCACGTACTTATCGGCCGCCGCCGCGGCGGGCGGCGATCCAGCGGTAGGCGACGCGCCAGTGGTCGAACGCCACTGGACTGACTTTTCGCAGGGACCGCTCGTATCAACCAGCAATTCGACCGACTTGGCTTTAACCGGCCCTGGATTCTTCGCGGTGAACAGTCCCAACGGCACGCTCTACACACGTAACGGGAGCTTTCAGATTTCGCCGCAGGGAACGCTAACTACCGCGGAGGGGTATGTAGTGAGGACAGCGGGGGGGCAAAGCGTGCAGATTCAACAGGGCTCGCCGCTTGAAGTGAGCGCGGACGGGCAGCTAGCGCAAAACGGCAACGCCTTGGGTCAACTCGAATTGGTGGATTTCAAAGATCCCAGCCAGTTGACTAAGGCGGCGGGCACGTATTTTAAGAGTCCCGATCCGAAAACTGTCACGTCCATTCCGGCCGCAAGCGCGCAGGTTGCGCAAGCACGGCTGGAGTCTTCTAACGCCCAGCCGGCGGAGTCAGCCGCGCGGCTGGTGATGATCATGCGGCATTTCGAAATGCTGCAGCGCGCCGTGAAAATCGGCGCGGATATGAACAAGCAGGCCATTGAAGAAGTGGCGCGCGTTGGCTCGTAAAACTCTAATCGATTTCAAAAACTTCAAGCAACTGGAAAACCAAGTCCAAGAAACGAGAAAACAAAAATGGTTCGAGCATTGTACACAGCCGCCAGCGGCATGACGGCACAGCAGTTGAACGTTGACAACATCGCCAACAACCTGGCCAATTCCAATACCGCCGGCTTCAAAATGCGCCGGTCGCAGTTCGAGGATTTAATTTATCAAAGCATGATACAGCCCGGCGCTTCAGCGGGCCAACAGACAACGGTGCCGGCCGGCTTGCAACTGGGCTTGGGGACGCGGGCGATTTCAAACGAAATCATTTTCCAGCAGGGCGCTTTCACGCAAACCCAAAACCCGCTCGATATGGCGATTCAAGGAAATGGTTTCTTCCAGATCGTGCAACCTTCGGGGCAACTTGCCTACACGCGCGCGGGGTCCTTTCAAATGGACCGCAACGGGAATGTGGTGGACTCCAATGGAAATTTTTTACAGCCGCAAATTACCATCCCGGCTACCGCCCAAAACGTGACTATCGCGCAGGACGGCACGGTTAGCTTTACGCTGCCGGGCCAGACAGCGGCGCAAAAAGCAGGCCAGATTCAATTGGCCAATTTCCCGAATCCGGGCGGCTTGAGCAACATCGGCAACAATATGTTCGTGCCGACCGATTCCTCCGGAGACGCACAGATTGGGCCTCCGGGAGGCAGCGAGGGCTTGGGCACTCTGGCGCAGGGCTATACCGAGCAGTCTAACGTGGACGTGGTCGGCGAATTCGTCGAACTCATTCAGAGCCAGCGCGCTTATGAAGCCAATTCGCGCGTGGTGAAGGCGGCCGACGAGATGTACCAGCAGATTAATCAGCTCACGCAATGATTCGCCTGTTCTTATTTGCGCGGCTTATCTCCGGGGCGCTGCTTTCCGGCGGCGAGCCCGGCGCCGCTTGCCACCCGGTTGAAGCGGAAGCGATTTATGGCCGGGATTTGGCGGCGGCGGTTCCGGCGTTCGCCGCTATACCACCCGAGGCGCAGCTAGGTCATGCTCCGGTACCGGGAATGGAGCGTGTGTTTACGCCGCCGGAACTACGGCGTTTGGCGCGCGAGTATGGTCTCGATCCCACTGGCTTCTTTAGCAATGTCTGCTTTGTCTGGCCGGTTGAGCCGCTCACGGCTTTAGCCATTGAGCAAGCGCTTCAAAAAACGTTGGCCGGCCGCGATCCGCGGATTGAAATCAGCTCCTGGAGCCTTGCTCCGGCCCCGCGCGGTGAACTGGTATTCCCGCTGGCGGGGCTAAGCGTGCAGTCTGACAAGCCCGCTATTTGGAAGGGCTACGTTACATACGGTAAAGCCAAGCGCTTTGTCATCTGGGCCAATGTCCGGATTTCGATCTCCGAAACGCATCTTGTCTTGGACAACTCCCTGCGGGCGGGAGAAGAGCCCGACAGCACTCGGGTACATACCGAGGCTTACCGCGGACCGTTACCGCGCGAGCAAGCGCTGACGGATCTGGCGCAGCTCGAAAACGTGGTCGCACGGCGCGACCTGCAGTCCGGAGTGACCCTGCTTGAAAGCATGTTTGAAGCTCCGTTAGACGTGCAGCGTGGGGAATTGATTGCCGTATCGGTAGAGAGCGGGGCGGCGCGTATCGAGACGCAAGGCGTAGCCCGGCAAGCAGGGCGGCGCGGCGAAATTATTTCGGTGATAAATCCCAAAACCGGGCGCGCGTACCGGGCCAAGGTAGAAGGCAAAGGCAGCGTAACGGTAGTTCCGGGCGGCACGCTGGGACTGGTGGGCGACGAAAGCAAGGAGAACAGATCTTGAAAACCGGGAAAGCAGTTGTGCTGGCGCTGGCTTGCTTGCCGCTGGGCGCGGTTCAGGGTAAGAGCGCACCGCAGCAAGCGCTCAAGAAGCTTCTGAAAAAGGAGCCGCAGCCATCACCGCTCGATGTGTATGTGGAAGAGGCCTACCGGCGGGCGGCAGGCCCTGAGGGAGCCAGTCCTGGGTCGCTATGGTCGCCGCCGGGAATGTTGGGTGACCTAGCCATCGATCTGCGTGCGCGGACCGTAGACGATATGGTCACGATTGTGGTGAACGAACAGGCTTCGGCGGTCAGCACGGGCGCAACCAAGACCTCGCGGGCTTCGAGCGCCTCCTCGTCAGTAACGCAGCTAGCCGGAATACTACCGGCGGCCGGCAGGCTGGCCAATCTGGCCAACGTCAACTCCAGCACCTCCCTTAACGGGCAGGGCACGACTTCGCGGCAAACCACGTTGACCACCACCGTGACGGCGCGAGTGACGCATGTTTTGCCCAACGGCTATTTGGTGATCGAAGGCTCGCGCGCCGTCCTGGTGAATTCGGAAAACCAGGTGGTAACGATTCGCGGCGTGGTGCGGCCCGCGGACTTGGGCTACGGCAACACGGTGCAATCGAGCAACGTAGCGCAAATGGAGCTCAAAATCAACGGCCGCGGCGTAGTCAACGACAGTATCCGGCGGCCTAATATCCTGTATCGAATTTTGCTCGGGCTGCTGCCATTTTAAAACGGCGCCTAACGAATGCAACGAATCACTTTTCTCCATTCCGCCTTCCGATGCGCACGGCCCTGCCTCGCGATCTACCTGCTATCCAGCCTATGGATCGGCTGCGTCGCCGCGCCGGCAGCCTATTCCGCCGAGGATTCGCGGCCTGAACCACCGGGCGTACGCCTCAAAGATCTGGTCTCGATTGAGGGCGTCCGCGCTAATCAGCTAGTAGGCTACGGCTTGGTGGTGGGGCTGGCCGGGACCGGGGATCGCCAGCAGACGGTATTTTCCGCCCAGAGCCTGACAAACCTGCTGCTCAACATGGGCGTGAGCGTTTCGCCCACATTGATTACCGTCAAGAACACCGCGGCGGTCATGGTCACCTCGACACTACCTCCTTATGCGCAACCCGGCGAGGCTTTGGACGCAACCGTAGCGGCCATGGGCGATGCCAGTAACCTGCAAGGCGGCTTGTTAGTGCTGACATCGCTGCGCGGCGTCAACGGACAGGTTTTCGCCACCGTCCAGGGTCCAGTCATTACCGGCGGCTTTGCGGCCGGCCGCAATGCCAACTCGACAACCGTAAACCATCCTACGGCGGGACGTATTCCGAACGGTGTTTTTGTAGAGCGGGCCGCCCCTTCCGCGCCGCTCGGAAAGATCATCAAGCTGCAATTAAAGCAAGCGGATTTCACGACGTCCGCCCGCATTTCCGAAGCCGTGAACAAACGCTTCAACAAGTCCGTGGAGTTGGCGCACGCCGACAACTCGGGCCTGGTGAGCGTCACGGTTCCCGCCGAGTATGCCGGACAGCCGACCGAGTTTGTCGCGGAACTGGAGCGCCTCACGGTGGAGCCGGACCGGGCCGCCCGCGTTGTCATCAACGAAAAAACCGGGACCGTCATTTTGGGCAGCGACGTTAGAATTGCTCCGGTAGCGATCATGCACGGCAATCTGACGGTTTCGATCGAAACCAAGCTAATTCCGGTGCCATCCGGAGCTTTCTCCTCGGCGCCGGGCACCGTTGCTCCCGAGACCACCGTGAATGCCAGGGAAGATAAATCGCGCAACGTGGTGCTGAAGCAGGGCGCAACCGTGGAAGAACTAGTGAAAGCGCTGGCGGCCATTGGATCAACGACACGGGATGTGATTGCAATTCTCGAAGCTTTACGCGCGGCGGGCGCGCTAGACGCCCAACTGGACGTCATCTAGCTCAAGCAAGCGGAAAATATCGCCAGCCTGGACCAACACACAAACACGGATCAAACCAAGGGGAACCAGTCGGCATGAACATAACAAGCAGCGCTCCACTACTAGACGCAGACGCCGTTTCGCCGCCCGATAAGAAACCGGCAAAGCTGGCGGAGGCGGCTCGTCAGTTTGAGGCGCTCATGATCGGCGAATTGCTTAAATCGGCGGACGGAGATAAAGCCACCTGGCTCGGCGACGATGCGGATAGCGCCTCCGAGACAGCCATGGGCATGGCGCAGACCCAACTGGCGCAGGCCATGGCCAGCCGCGGCGGGTTTGGGTTGGCGAGCACGATCGAGCGAGCCATGACGAGACCGGCTCCGGCCGCGCCTGACGCGATCGCGATCAATCATTCGCCGAGCTCGGTGAAATAACCGCCGCTGTGTCGAGATTTCAGAAAGAGAACACGGAGCCGGCCGGCGTTTCCGAGTCATGCCCCAGATAGTCCATATAAAGCCGCGGTTCCACCGGTTGGTTCACAACAGGCGAAGCGGCTAAAGCCAGATGCGGCAAGCCTTGGCTATGCGCGTCTGGGCTACCTATTTCCTGGACGTTTCCATTTGAGGCGGCTTCACGCCAACCTTCGAGCATGGTCTCGAGCAGCTTCTCCACTTCAAGCAGCGGCGGCGCGGCCTGACGGGAGTGCGCTTCAATCAGCCGGCGTTGCATATAGAGGTAAAGCCCCTTGAGATTCCCGGCAATTTCGCCGCCTTTTTGTTCATCGAGCGAAACCAGCAGCTCGGACAAAATGGCTATGGCTTTGTTGATGGCCTTACCGCGGCCCCAAATATCACGCGCCTGAAGGCAACCGGTCGCCTGGCGGGTCGCATCTAGAGCGCCTTCGTACAAAGCGACCACCAGCCGCAGGGGTTGATCGCTAAATACGCACCCTTCGGTATATGCCTGATAAGGATTACTGCCCGTCATCGCCCTGGTTGCCTCCCTCGTCTCGTCAAGCCGCACATATGCTTTATCGGTCCGGGAGGACTCTAGTTCTACGCCAGTTCTCCCTTGTTTTTCGGGCAAGATCGTCCGATATGACTTCAAGAGGGTTCCCCAGAAACTATGTTTTCGATCATTGGAATCGTGGTTGTCATCGGCGCCATCGTAGGCGGCTACCTGATGGAGCACGGCAATTTAATGGTCTTAATGCAACCGGCCGAGCTGATCATCATCGGCGGCGCCGGCCTGGGCACATTGTTGATCGCGAACCCGCTGCCCGTTATTATCGCCATTCTGAAAGGGGTGGCGGGTATGTTTGGCGGCAACAAATACGACAAAAACCGCTATCTCAGCACCCTCAAAATGCTGAACGAGCTATTTTCGCGTGGACGCAAAGGCGGCATTGACAGTCTGGAGCCGGATGTCGAAGAACCGCATAAGAGCGAGGTCTTCAAGAAATACGCTTTCGTCATGAAAGATCACCACATTTTGGATTTCATTTGCGACACGCTGCGCATGGCGATGTCCGGCACCGTTTCGCACTTCGATTTGGATCAGATGATCGAGCTCGATCTAGAAGTACATCATAAAGAAACCGGCGCGCCGATTGCGGCATTATCGAACGTTGCCGATGCTTTGCCTGGATTAGGCATTGTCGCGGCCGTGTTGGGCGTGGTGATCACGATGGGTTCGATTGGGGGCCCGCCTGCAGAGATCGGACATAAGGTGGCGGCGGCGCTGGTCGGAACTTTTTTGGGTATTCTCTTGTGCTACGGCTTTTTGGGGCCCATGGCTGCCGCCATGACAAAAGCCAACGAATCCGAATCGCAGTATTACAACTGCCTGCGCACCGGCTTGATCGCGTTTGTGCGCGGGGCTGCGCCTATCTTGGCAGTGGAGTTTTCACGCCGCTCGATTCCGGCACTTGTGCGTCCAAGCTTCAAGGAAATGGAAGCAACCTGTAAAGGCGTGAAAGGTGACGCCAAAGCCGCATAATGTCTGCCCCAGTTGCTCCCACGATCATTATCATTAAGAAAAAAAACGGACACGGGGGCCATCATGGCGGGGCGTGGAAGGTGGCTTATGCCGATTTTGTGACTGCCATGATGGCGTTATTCATTGTGCTTTGGCTGCTGAGCGCGAGCAATGACGTACAAAAAGCCGTTGCGGGCTATTTTCGAGATCCGCAAGGGTACGGCAAACAACTCGGCAGCGAATTGGGAGGCACGGGAGAATCACTCACTGTCACAAAGAACAGTTTGGACCAATTAAAAACCAAGCTCGAGCAGGCCATCCGCCAGACGCCGCAACTTGAGAAAATCAAGAATTACGTGCAGATGACGATCACCGGAGATGGTTTGCGCATCGAGCTGCTTGAATCGAAAGACGGCATGTTCTTTGAAAACGGGGAAGCAGTGCCAACTCCGGCGGGCACGGCATTGTTGGTACAGCTTGCGCATCAATTCGGAACTATGCCGAACCGGGTGTTGATTGAAGGCCATACCGATGCGAAGGCTTTCGACAGCGACAAATACTCCAACTGGGAACTTTCCGCCGATCGCGCGAACGCATCTCGCCGAATCATGCAAAAGAATGGATTACGGCTAAACCAGGTTAGCCAGGTCCGGGGGTTTGCAGACCAGCAATTACGTTTGCCGGCGAAGCCTGAAGACGCTTCCAACCGCCGCGTGACGATCATCGTGCAGTACTTGCGTTTGGCTACTCCACCCGATGAGCCGAAAAACAAAATTGACGAAAAGAAGGGCACTCAGGAAAAGGAGTAAATGAGAAATTTATCCGAATGTCTTGAGCTTCCTGTAATCCGCACTAAAGGCAAGCCACGTTAAACCCGATAGAAACTATAGAGCGCCGCGTGAGGGCGCAGAAACTTGAGATCCCTGTTTTTCAGATGGCTTTGATCAAATTACTAATCACGCTCGTCCTCCTCACTACGGTTAGCACCGCGGCAGTTTCTCCCGCAGCCGCTCCAACGTCAAACACAGTAGACGCCGCCTGGATTTCGGCGCAGCAGGCGATTCAGCAGCAATTGACGTCGCTGGATAAACAACGCCAGTCGATTCATCAGCAACTCGGCGAACCGGTAGATTCCACTGGTATCCGGGTGGCGGATTTTATCGACCCTTGGACGGCTCTGCCACAAGCTCCGTGCCCCGCGCTTGACCACGATGAAGTAAATGCACTGGTGGCCGAAGCCGCTCGTAAGCAAGCTCTTCCGCCTGAGTTGCTGCACGCCGTCATGAAACAAGAATCAGCGTTTAAGCCTTGTGCGGTATCCATGCGAGGAGCGCAAGGATTGATGCAGCTTATGCCAACCACCGCGCAGCAGTTTCATGTCGTCGATCCCTTCGATCCGGCGCAGAACGTGCTGGCAGGGGCGGCCTTTCTGAAACAGTTGCTCACCAGATACAAAGGCGATCTGAGACTTGCGCTGGCGGCTTATAATGCCGGCCCCTTGCGAGCCGACCAGGAAGGTAACCGCGCGTTCCCGATCGAGACACAGAACTATTTGGCGAATATCTTCGCGGATTTGGGCGTCGATCAATCGCTCCATGTCAATGCGGAAGTCTCTGAAGCCGCGGATCAACCCATCGCTCTAGACAATGCCGGACCTGTCAGCCAAACTGCGGATAGAATCGAAACGCCAGTAAAGCCCCCAAAGCCGTAATAGCGGATTTCAGATCCCACACCACTACACACCTACCAACGCAGCCCTCATTCAGCATGTAAAAGTCATGTCAAAGATATGGCTAAACCGCTGTGCATCCGCAAGTTGCAGCTAAATGATTTGTTATACTGAACACGGGGTGGGACTTAGTAAAGTCCTTAAGGGTTTGGGGGTGCCCATTTGACATCAGAGGGTCGATGCATCCAACATCTCTTGTATATTTCATTCTCGCGCTAGCGGGTATACCGTTCGTCTATTATCTGATAGCGCTATACAGCGCATGGCGATTTTTCTCAAGCGGCAAAGGAGAATCTGAAAACCAATTCACACCTCCGGTTAGCATCCTAAAACCCGTCCGAGGCGTGGACCCGGACGCCTATCAGAATTTCGCCAGTTTCTGCCGTCAGGATTATCCGGACTATGAAATTCTGTTTTGCGTCGACCGGGATGATCCTGCATTGCCCGTGCTTGAAAAGCTGATCCGCGATTTTCCCCAAAATCGGATTCGCCTTTTGTTTGGCTCCGGCCGGGATGCTATCAATGACAAAGTCGCGCGGCTAGTGCGATTGACGAACGAAGCCGAACACGACATATTCGTCATTTCCGACGGCGACGTCCGCGTACGTCCCGACTACCTGCGCACCGTGGTTGCGCCCTTCCGGAATCCAAAACTCGGCGCCGCAACCTGCCTGTATGCCTCTACGAAGGAAAGTACCTTCCTCGAAGAATTGCAGTCCATTTCGATGATCTCTGACTTCTTTGCGAATGTGCTGATCGCTTGGGAATTAGAGGGAGTCAAGTTTGCATTTGCGCAAACGACCATTACGACGCGCAAGAACATCGAGGGTTTCGGCGGCTATGAGATCCTCGAAAGCCGCCCCGCGGATGACTTCTATATCGGCCGGCTAGCTTCCGAACAAGGGCTAGAAACGAAACTGCTACCGTACGTGGTTCAATCGGTGGCGGATTTCCGGACCCTGCGCGATCTGCTCTACAAACGAGTTCGCTGGGCAACGGTGCAGCGTCACATGCGCCCCTTGGGCCACATTGGCTTGGTTTTCACGTGGGGATTGGCATGGGCCTTGGCGGCCGTGGCGGTACACCCGTCCACACTAGTTGCCGGCAGCTACCTTGGCGGCTATTTATTTTTTCGAATGGCAATAGCCTGGCTCATCGGCTCGTGGGGAATGAAGCAAAAAGGGCTTTGGAAGAAAATGCCGTTGATTCCATTGTGGGACGCCTTAGCCTTTGCTATTTGGATAGCCAGTTTCGCGCGCACCACGATCCGCTGGCGCGGCGTCGATTATTTGCTTCGAGAGGGCATGCTGGTGGCGGCTGCTCCCGACACGGCAGGCGGCGCTTCGCGCTGAAATCACCTACGTTATGAAATCGTATCTGGTGACTGGCGGCTGCGGCTTTATCGGTGTCAACCTAATTGGACGTTTAGCCGCTCAGGGCGCGTCTGTGAGAGTTCTAGACGATCTGAGTCTCGGCAAGCGGGAGGATGTTGAGCCGCTGGGCGTGGACCTGCAAGTGGGTGACATTCGGGATACCGAAGCAGTTGCAAAGGCTTGCCGGGGTATCGACGTCGTCGTGCATCTGGCCGGTCACACGCGGGTACTGGAGTCGTTATCACATCCGGCGTTAAATTTTGAGATTAACGCTACCGGCACTTTCAACGTATTGGAAGCGTGCCGCCGCGCCGGCGTCCAGAAGGTCATTTTCGCCTCAACCGGAGGCGCCATTCTTGGCGAACAAGAGCAGCCGGTGCACGAACGCATGCTGCCCCGGCCCATCTCGCCTTACGGTGCGAGTAAGTTGGCCGGCGAAGCCTATTGCTCCGCCTTTTTTGGATCGTACGGCTTGAACACCGTCGCCTTACGTTTCTCAAACGTTTACGGCCCGTATTCGTACCACAAGGGCAGCGTGGTGGCGGCCTTCTTCCGGAACCTGAGACAGAACGAACCCATCGTGATCTATGGCGATGGCGAGCAGACACGAGATTTTGTATACGTAGGCGACTTGGCAGATGCCATTCTGCTGGCTGACAAGACCAATACGCCCGGAGAAGTATTCCAGATTGCTTCGGGCCGCGAGACATCGCTCCGAACTTTGGTGGAAACGATGCAAAGCGCCTTGCCCGAGTTGGCCTTCAATATACGGTATGAACCGGCGCGGACGGGAGAAGTGCTACGCAACTACGCCAGCATCGAAAAGGCGCGCCGCCTATTGGATTTCGACCCGAAGACGAACTTAGACGACGGGCTACGAAAAACCTGGGACTGGTTCGTAGCCCACAACTGATTTAATTTTTGAAATAGCCGTTAACCGCCGGCCAATACGGCTGTCGCGGCGCGTGCTTTGGGGCGGCGCTGGTTATGGGGTTTACGCCAATCCACTTGCGGCAGAAACATGCCGGTATCGATCCGGTCACGATACCGGATGGCAATATTCATCAGCGAATCGAGCAACGAGTCTGAAAGATAATGCGGCTTCAACCCCAGATCAATAAGCTTCGAGTGCTTGGCGTTGAAGTAATGCTGCTCCAACTCCACGCGGGGATCGGGTAGCTGCTCCACTTCCACTTTCATGTCGAGTTTCTCGCCCGCGGCTTGGACCAACTGCGCAATTTCCAGAATTGAGAATTGTTCGGTGAACTGGTTAAATACTCGGCATTCGCCAGGCGCGGCTGGATTTAAGCAAGCAAGTTCGATACAGCGCACGGTGTCACGAATATCCAAAAAGCCGCGCGTCTGTCCACCCTGGCCATAAACAGTCAACGGATGGCCGGCCGCTGCCTGTACGCAGAAGCGATTTAGAACCGTGCCGAATACCTCGTCATAATCGAAGCGATTGATGAGTGATTCGTGCAGCCCCACCTCGTCAGTCATGGTGCCGTACACAATGCCCTGGTTCAGATCGGTCGCGCGCAGCTTCCAGATCTTACAGGCAAACATCATGTTATGGCTATCGTGCACTTTCGAAAGGTGGTAAAACGAGCCAGGCTGCTTCGGATACGGCATGACGTCCTTACGGCCGTTATGTTCGATGGTGATGTAGCCTTCTTCAATGTCGATGTTGGGCGTGCCGTACTCGCCCATCGTCCCCAGTTTCACCAAATGGCAATCGGGCCGCAATTCGCGTAATGCAAAGAGCAGATTCAGCGTACCGACCACATTGTTCACCTGGGTGGAAACGGCGTGTTTGCGGTCAATCATCGAGTAAGGAGCGGAGCGCTGCTCAGCAAAGTGAACAACGGCGTCAGGCTCGAAAGCCTCGATGGTGGAAGCGAGAAACTCGTAGTCCGTAACATCGCCGACAAACAACTCGATGGTATTTCCCGAGAGCTCTTCCCAAACCTTAATTCGTTCTGTTAGCGGCTGAATCGGCGTAAGCGTTTGCACGCCGAGCTCGTGATCCCATTGGCGGCGGCAAAAGTTGTCAATAATGGCAACTTCATGCCCTTTCGCCGATAGATGCAAAGCCGTAGCCCAACCACAATATCCATCACCACCCAAAACACCAATCTTCATAGTAATAGTAGAAACAACTCTTCCTAGTGGATACGAAGTACGACTTGACTTTGCTCCTTGTTGCTAGACGATGCAAAGAGGAAGAAAGTAACTTTTATTTTTCACCGTTTTTCTTATTGCGATAGTACAACCGTATTAGATCTGGTGGGCGTGGTGCCTACCAAGCCTATCCCGGCGGCAATCAGCAGCGTACCAAGCCATTGCCCGGAACTGACGTGTTCGCTCAAAAATACCCTGCCCAGCATGGCTGAAAAAATGTAGCCGCTGGCGGTCGCTGGTAGAACAAAGCTGAGGTCAGCCAGGCTCAACAACGCCATGCGGGTCAATTGCGCCAGAATCAACGTAATGATCCCGAGCGCCACAAAAGGGCTTAACATGGCCTGTACATACGGCAGTGGATTCACGTCGAGGACCTTCGCAAAGTGCTTCATGCCCCAAGCCAGCGAGAGATTCCCAACAGGTCTCAAGAGCAAGGTAAGAATCAGTAGCCGGTAGGTCCGGAAAGTTTCCTTTTCAGAGAACGCGGGCACGGCGGGCACGACCGGATTCGCCCTTGAAAACCCGGGACTCCTGTTACTGTCTAGCGGCGCTGATTCCACGCTCGTTGCGCTTTTACTTTCACTCACTACTACAATTTAAACAAACGAGGCCTTGATTTCTGATACGCTCATGAAGATTTCTTCAGTATGCCGGATATCAAGATTACGAACTCAGTTCACGCGACGGCGGATATCGAGTTTAGCGATGCCGCTCCCTTGGGTCTTGCGAAGCTGTCTGGTCTAAATTTCAACAGCCTACCGATTATCGGGGATTTGACCAAGCCGATCGATCAATGCTCGCTGAAGCACGTCGAGTTCGGTCCCACTTTTATCGCCCCTTCGTTACTGCTGAGCGACGAAACGGCATTAGAAGTACAAGGCGCAACAATAGGCGCGCTTTCGGTCTGGAACGCGGACAGTAAAACGCTCTTTGAAGAAGACGAGTTCTGTCCACAGATCCCGATCCTACCCGGCGAGTGTTGGATCGGACTGGATCTGCAACTCTTGCTTAAAGCAAAGGCAGGAGCAACATTCAACGGCTTTGGAGTCGCGTCGGAAGGCTCCTCCACGGTTGGCGCCGGAACCTACGTCCTATTCAAACCAGAATCGGCCGGTCTGCCGTTGCTGCGAGATGCACTGAAAACCGCGTTTGAAAGCTACTCGGCGGCCCGCACGTCCGCCGCAATCCTGGCGCAGAAGACGGGAATCGCTTATACATTGGACACCGCTGGAGCAATCAAGTTCAGCGGTTCCTATTCCCTGCCCATCAGCGTGAACCCGCTTGCCTCCGCGGGTCTTCCGTTCAACTACACGATCAGCTTGGATCCCGACGTCACGGTACGAATTGGAGGCGAGATCACGCTCAGCGGCGAATTTATCTTGCGGTCCTATAAGATCTCCGAGAGCGAGTTGATACTCGGCGTGTACAAGAAGAAGGAGACGACGCTAACGGCAACATTCCAAGCGGGCGTGGGGATTCGGGCGGATATTGGCGAGACCGATGTCGTAGCGGCATTCCTGGGCGCGGTGTTTCCAGCGGTAGATCCCACAGCCGCCGGCTTCACGGAAGAGCAAGGCGAAACGTTTAAAGCCGCACTGAAGGATTGTATTGACAGCAGTTTATCGGTTGCCGTAAACGCATCGTGCAGCGCTTCCGATACAGACGAATCGGCCATTGTCTATTCCGTTGATTTAGCCAGCGGCGATCCGACGACGACTGGGAACGCGATTGATTCCGCAATCCATGGAGACTGGACACTTTTGGCATCCTTGCGCAACGCCACACAGCAGCGTAACGTTTGCCGCGAAATGCATCAACGGAAACATACGATAGCGGTGAATCTACTAGGTTTCTACAACGCCGGCGCGGTTAGTGATTACATCAAGTCCTGCACGATTTTTCACGATGCGTCCGGGCAGGTGGCGCTCATCGACGAGGCTGCCGCCAAGCGTGTAGCGGTAGCGGGCATGCCCTATCTGGCGGACTCGGAAAAATTACGCGCGGCGCTAGCTGAGGGGTTCATCGCGACGGTCACCTACGGCGCCAGCGCCACGGGCGCTTTGAAGCTCAAAGACTTTACCGTTCAGCAGAATTACGTAAACTACAAAGCCCAAATGTCAAAGCGCGACCTGCACGGCCAATTGCAGTTGGGCCGCGCGCTGCACTTGGTTCCCGACGCAGTTTGCGACAGCATTCCGGATGGCGAGGCGTCTTTCAAGCATGTGAAGACCTGGGTGAACGCGCGCTATGATGCGACCGCTGCTTTGCGGCTGTTTTTTGTGGACCCGGCCAATCGAACCGGCTATTCCCGTGCACAACTCGAACGTGCCGGACGGGACGCCAAAATAGCTTTGCTGGGTGATGCCGGCCCGCGCCTGTCGGCTCTGCGGGACGACGCGATTTGGAACGCGATGACAAGAAACGGCAACATCTCCGCCTTTAAAACGCTTCCGGAACTCAGAAATATTGGGGATGTTGATCTGGGCGCTATTGGAGCGGACTGGTATGACATCATCTGGTGGGCCAAGGCAATGCTCGCCGTCGCACCGGCGCTAAGCCAGGTTTTGCAGGCGTCCAATACATCCGGATCTCCGAAAAGGAAAGCATTGGAGGATGTGTTGGCGAAGGCAGCCGGTCAGGCCAGGTCCGCATTTGGCGATGGCTGGGGCCTGCTGACCATGTTCCTGCTTTCGGGCGGCGCGCCCAATCTGGAGATGGATATCGGCTGGGACGGCAAATTTCAGCACTTTCCGCTGGCCGTCAAGGTTGCGACTGTGGGGGCATAGAGGAATATGGAGGTTTGAAGAAGACCGTAGTTTTATTTCTGCTTTTGGCAGGCGGCGGGCTCGTTGCCTATACGAACCCGCCATCCGAAATTCGCTTCGCTATCTTGGGCGACCGGACCGGCGAAGCGGTTTCAGGCGTTTACGAAGAAGCCTGGCGTGAGACGAATCTTGATCATCCCGATTTCGCCGTAACCGTCGGCGACAGCATTCAAGGCGGAAACGACCTGACAATGGATGCCGAATGGCAAAAGGTGATGCGGATGCTGACGCCGTATCGGCGATATCGAATCTTTTTTACGCCGGGCAATCACGACATCTGGTCCGCCGCTTCCGCGCGGGCTTTTGAAAAATACACGAAGCACCCTCCGCACTACAGTTTCGATTACAAGCAGGCGCATTTCACCGTGCTCGACAACAGCCGCAGTGATGAGATGCCGGCTGTGGAGCTCACCTATCTGGAGAAGGACTTGCAGCAGCACGGCGGACAGCCAGTGAAATTTATTTTTTCCCATCGGCCTTCCTGGATTTTGCATGTGGTGCTAGGCGACTCCAACTTTCCTTTGCACAAACTGGCCAAGCGCTATGGAGTCAAATACGTGATAGCCGGACACCTGCATCAGATGCTGCATTTTGAGCTGGATGGAATCACGTACCTATCCATGGCGAGCTCCGGCGGACACCTGCGGGATGATAAAGCTTACGGGAAAGGCTGGTTTTTCGCTCACACTCTGGTGACCGTGAACGGCGATGCCGTGCGGTTCGAAATAAAAGAGTTGAGTGCGCCGTTTGGCAAGGGCCGTCTCACGACGGCGGCCGATTGGGGAGTGGCTGGATTAGCCGGCGGCAAGTAGGTATTTATGGCATGTAGTGGATTTCCAGCGGACGCCTATGACCGCTATGTTCTTGGGCTGCTGGAAGAACCGGAACGCTCGCAGCTGGAAGCCCAGATTCAAGACCAATGCCCGGAATGCATTCGCTCTGTGCAGCGCAGCATGAATTTGTGGCTGGTGTTTGCAACCACGCTTGAAAATGCGGAGCCGTCCGCGGATTTCCGCGCACGCCTTATCCGCATTGCCGAGTTGAGCCGCAAGGTTCTGACGTTTCCGAAGAATTCCGGAGTGCGGGAACGAACCAACATTCTTACTTCCACGTTAATCGTGATTTGCGCCGCGCTCGCGGTGCTGCTGCTCACCACCTGGTACGCGGGCCGTCAATCGTTACGCCTCGATTCGCAACCAGCGTCGGCCGATATTAATCGCTTGGCGCAACAACTGGCTACCGCTCAGATTGAGCTCAAAAAAGAGAACGCCAAGCGAACGCAGGTAGAGAATCAATTGAATTCATCCGGCCAGGCGGCGCTTGGGCAAGTCGAAAAAATGAAGCGGACCCTCTCCGAATCGCAGGCCACCGAACAGCAATACAAAGAGATTATCGAACGCGACCGGGCGCAAATGCGGGAAAACACCAGCTTGATTGAAGCACTGGCATCGGGAGGCGCACGCCTGCTGGTCTTCAAGGGCGTAGAGAGTGCGGCGAAAGGAACCGTGGCTTACGTATTGGTGATCAATAACGCAAAGCTGGTATTCATCGGCTCCAACCTGCCTAAGCTGGAAGCAGATCATCAATTTCAGTTGTGGCTTGTGCGCACCGAGGACCCGAAGTATGTCAGTGCCGGTGTATTTGCGCCCGATGACCATAATCGGGCGGTGGTTCGTTATGACGAGGCGGCACTCATTTCGGCGGTTTCGGAGTTGACAATTACGGCAGAGCCGACAGGCGGAAGTTCCGGACCCACTGGACCAAAACTTTTGGAAGTGAGCACGCTTGAGGACTAGAAGCGTCTAACGCAGCAGGTCTTCGAGTTGGATCTTGGTTTCCGTGCCGGAATCGCGATATTTGACGATGACCGGAGTGTACAACGAGATACCCCAGTCCTTCCCGACTCCGGATTTGACGGCGCGCGAACCCGCGACCACCACGGCTTCTTCGGGAATCACCAGGGGCGCGTCGCCTTCCGCGCGATGTACCGTTCCGCGCACCAGATCATACACGGGAGTGGAGCGGTTCAAAATAGTTCCGCTACCCAAAACAGCTCGGCGCTTAACGATAGTCCCTTCGTAGATACCGCAGTTGCCGCCGACCAGTACGTCATCTTCGACAATGACGGGGATGGCTCCGACAGGTTCCAGCACTCCGCCAATTTGCGAAGCAGCCGAAATGTGGCAATTTTTGCCGATTTGCGCGCAACTACCGATGAGCGCGTGCGAATCCACCAACGTGCCGTCGTCCACATAAGAGCCGACGTTGATGTACATGGGAGGCATGCAAATCACGCCGCGGCCCAGATAGCTGCCGTCACGAATACTGGAGCCGCCCGGGATGATGCGAACTCCGTCGTCGAGATTGATTTTTCTCAGTGGATAAGTGGACTTATCGAAAAACTGGCCCGACATTTCGACGGTTCCACCCATGCGGAAGCCCAGCAAAATACCTTTTTTCACCCATGTATTGACCCGCCAGCCGGTGGGTTCGGAAGCGTCCGGCTCAGCGGAACGAATAGAGCCGCGATTGAGCAGCTCACGGAATTCCAAAAATACATTTCGTTGCGCGTCAGTGTATTGAGCCGGTTTCTCTTCAAAAAGCTGTTCAATTTCCCGTTGCAAATGACTCAAACACGAACTCCAGAAAGCATTCCCAGCGATTCTAAAACTGCTTCGATTTTTTGTTGCGATGCGGGCTGCGGTAGAACCATGGGTAAACGCAAGGCAGGCTCCAGCAGGCCCATTCGCGCCATGGCGAACTTAACCGGGCCAGGACTGGTTTCGACAAAGTTCACTTCCATCAACGGATGATATTTTTTCTGTAATTGGCGGGCTTTCACGAAATCGCCTTTCAATGCGTGGTGAACGAGCTGAGTAAATTCGCCGGGAATTTCATTGGAGACGACCGAGATGACGCCGCGGCCGCCCAGAGCCATTAACGGCAACGCAACGGAATCATCACCCGAAAGCACGATAAACGATTCAGGAACGCGCGCCAGAATCGCGGCCATTTGCGAAATGCTGCCCGAAGCTTCTTTAATGCCCACGATGTTCGGAATTTCAGCCAAGCGCAGAACGGTAGCCGGTTCGATATTCACATTGGTGCGCGGCTGAACGCTATAAAGAATGATGGGCAGCGAAGTGGATTTCGCAATCGCGCGGAAATGCTGGTAGAGACCCTCCTGCGTCGGCTTGTTGTAGTAAGGGGTGACGGAAAGAATGCCGGATGCGCCAAGTTTTTCGAGATCGGCAACCATCTTGACGACTTTGTCCGTATCGTAGCCGCCGGCGCCGGCTAGCACTGGAACGCGTTTGCGCGCCTGCTCGATAGTGATTTCCACTACCCGCAAATGTTCCTCATGCGATAGCGTGGGGCTTTCGCCGGTGGTGCCGCAGGGGCAAAGGAAATCGATGCCAGCTTCAATCTGGCGGTCAACAAGCGCCCGCAGAGTCAATTCATCGAGCGAATTGTCTGATTTGAACGGGGTCACTAGCGCCGTTCCACAGCCGGTAAACATGTCTTCTCCTTGTAAACTCATTTTGCGCCAAACAATACTTCCTCAAACGTGTAGACGCCTTTGCGGTTCACAATCCAGTTTGCAGCTTTTAAAGCGCCTCTGGCAAATCCTTCTCTGCTGCGCGCCGCGTGCCGTAGGGTAATCGTATCAGCCGAAGAATCAAAACCGATTTCATGCGTGCCGGGATGTTTACCAGCGCGGTTCGAACTTACATCAATAGTCCGATTGTAGCCGCTTTGCTCCATCGCCTTCACTAAGTGCAGCAAAGTACCGGAAGGCGCATCTTTCTTGGCATCATGATGAATTTCCCACGCCCAGGCGCCATATTCCGGCTGATCGCTCAGAAGCTCGGCGGCGAGAGCAGCAAGCTTGCGAAAAACGGCAACGCCCACCGAGAAGTTCGGGCTCCAAACCAGTCCGGCTTTCGAGTGCTCAAACGCCCTGGCCACTTCCGGCAGATGTTCGAACCAGCCGGTAGTGCCGGTCACCGAGGGAACATTGGCTTGAGCGAGAAGCTGCAGGTTGTGCGGCGCGGCTTCCGGCGTGGAAAATTCGATGGCCGCATCGACGCCATCGAAAGAATCGGGCGCGATGGATTTAAGCCGCTGGGTAACTTCGAAATCGTATTCGGGCGCGAGCTGCGCGATGAGCTTGCCCATTTTTCCATAACCGACCAACGCAAGTTTCTTACTCATGCAAACCCCTCATGCGAATACGGCCGGGTCCAGTTCAGTAAAGAATTCCGTGTGTAAAGCCGCAACGGCAGCGGGGAGATCGGTATCGGCGATGGCGAATCCAAGATTCAGCAGCGATGCGCCTTGCGAGATCATACGGATATTCATGTTCGAAAGCACCTGAAACGCACGTCCGGCAATGCCCGGCGTGTGGCGAATATTCTCGCCCACCAGGCAAACGATGGCCTGGCCGGTCTCCACCGTGACTTCGGCAAACTGACTCACTTCTTTGCAAATCTCGTCAAGATTTTCGGTGTTGCCGTCGAGAGTCAGCGAAAGACTGACTTCCGAGGTGGAGAGCATATCCACGCTTGTTTCGTGACGGTCAAATATCTCAAAGATACGGCGCAGAAAGCCGTGAGCCATCAGCATGCGCGTGGAACGAATATTCAAAAGGACGATATCGCGCTTGCAAGAAATGGATTTCACCGGATTCTTGCACGGAACAGCGGCAGCGGTAATCTTGGTTCCTTCCACGTCAGGCCTCCTGGAATTGAGAATCAGCACCGGGATATTTTTTTCGAAAGCGGGAAGCACCGTAGCAGGATGCAATACCTTGGCACCAAAGAAAGCCATCTCGGCGGCTTCAGCAAAAGAAATGCTTTTCACACGATGGCCGCCGCCGATGACGCGCGGATCGGCCGTCAACATGCCGTCTACATCGGTCCAGATTTGAATTTCTTCGGCATCAACACCGGCGCCGACAATGGCCGCCGAGAAATCGGAGCCGCCGCGGCCGAGCGTAGTGGTGTGGCCATCTTTAGTGGAAGCGATGAAACCGCCCATTACTACAACAGAGCTCTCGGCCAGCGGCCGCACCTCTTCACGCAGCAACGCATAGGTCTCTTCGAACAGCGGCTGGGCTTGGGTAAAACGATCGTCAGTCAGGATGACGCGGCGCGAATCCACATGCTGGGTACGCATGCCGGCCGCGCGAAAAGCAAAACTGACCACGAGACTCGAAAGACGCTCGCCGACGCTGGCGATGGCGTCCAGGGAGCGCGGCGAGAGCTCGCCCACTACCGATAGGCCTTTGACTAACTCTTCCAGCCATTCGAAGTGAGTGCGGATGTAGCGATCAAGTTCGGCGGAGGAGCCGCCAGCCAGCGGAAGACCATGCGTCAAGTGGTACGCGCGCAATTCATCCACCAGCAGCAAAGCCTGTTCACGCCTACCAGCGGCAGCTTCGGTTGCGGCGCTGATCAGCTTATTCGTCGTTTTGCCCATGGCGGAAACCACGACAATTGGGCTGCGATGCTCATAACTTTGAACAATGCTGGTGACAGCGGCTACGGCTTTTTGCGATTCGACGGACGATCCGCCGAATTTCATGACAATCATGGCAATCTAATCCAAATAGCCTTCGGAGGCCAGTAATTCCGCATTGAGCACGGCGGCCCCAGCAGCTCCGCGGATGGTGTTGTGGCCGCAAGCGACAAACTTCAAATCCAGCACGGGGCATTCCCGCAAGCGGCCGACGAAGACGCACATGCCGTTTTCACGGCCTGCATCGCGGCGCGGCTGTGGGCGGTCCGCTTCCGGCATATAGATGACGGGGCGGGCGGGAGCGCTAGGGAGCTTACGTTCCTGCGGAATGCTTTGAAACTGTTCCATCGCGGCTTGCGCCTCAGCCACCGTCAGCTTGGACGAAAACTCAACCGACGTAACGACGACATGGCCATCCACCACCGCAACACGATTGCAATGCGCGCTGACACGGGCATCTAAAGGTTGCGCTTGGCCACCTGAGATACCGCCTAGAATTTTCTGCGTTTCCTGCTGCATCTTCTCTTCTTCGGAACCGATGAAGGGAATAACGTTGCCCAGGATGTCCATGGATGAGACGCCGGGATAACCTGCGCCCGAGACCGCTTGGAGAGTGGCGGCCATCACTCGCTGAATGCCGAACTTCGCCAGCGGAGCAAGCGCCATGGTCAGCACGATGGTGGAACAGTTCGGATTCGTCACGATCATTCCGGTCCAACCGCGATTGCGTTGCTGGGCGCGCACGAGTTCGAGATGGCCGGGATTAACCTCCGCGACGACTAAAGGAACATCCAGCTCCATGCGATGATTGCGCGAATTTGAAACAACAATGTGACCGGCTTGCGCGAAGTCCTGTTCAATTTCCGTGGCAATGGAGGCATCCATGGCCGAGAACACCAGGCGCGGCGCGCTGCCCGGCTTCGATTCGGACACGGTAATTTCGGCTGAGGTAGCGGGCATGCCGCCGTCGAGCCGCCACGACGTAGCATCCTTCAGTTTCTTACCAGCGGAACGGTCACTTGCGCCAAGCCAAGTTAATTTGAACCAAGGATGGCCTTGCAAAAAACGGATAAAATGCTGGCCGACCATGCCTGTGCCGCCAAGAATACCTACTTCGATCTGTTTCATACCATGCGCGACTTAGCGCGAGAGCCTTTCAACAAGTTGCTTATAAATGGTGATCGCTTCGGCTAGCTGCGATTTCGCGATGCGCTCCTGCGCGGTGTGCGCAACATGAATGGTGCCAGGGCCGATTAAAAATGGTTGCCCCCAGGCGCCGTCAAAGGCGGGAATGTCGGTTGTGTAGGCGACGACCGTAGTTTTGAAGCCTTCGAGCGATCCCAGATGCACGGCCGGGATAAAGAGGACTTCTTCCGCGCCGGCATCGGGCTGCGCCGCGGATTTGACTTGTTCGCGCAGCTCTGTGACGTCGTCCACCACGCGGATGAAAATTTCGGCGCGTGCCTCATCCGGAATGACATTGGGCGCGCGACCGCCGCTGATGATGCCGATATTTAAGGTACTGGGGCCGAGCACCGGATGAACAGGCATCACTAGCTTGCGCACCCGCTGCATCGCATCAAGAAGTTTTTCAATGGCCGATTCACCTAGCTCCGGGTAAGCGGAATGCGCCATGCGGCCCTTCGCGATGATTTCGAAACGCAATGCGCCTTTGGAACCAAGCGCAAGCTGATTTTCGGTGGGCTCGCCGTTAATGATGAACTTGCTGCCGCGTGGATGCTTTGCGGCATAAAGAGCACCGGCGCTGTTGCGCTCTTCTCCCACTACGAAAAGAAGGCCGAAGTTACTATGTCCTTCCGCGAGAAGCTGCTGAGCGGCGAGGATCATGGAAGCGATGATGCCCTTGGTGTCGCAAGCGCCGCGGCCCCAAATCTGGTCGCCGTCGTCGCGCGAAGGGATGAACGGCGGGACCGTATCCATGTGAGTGGAGAGCACTACCACAGGATTACCGAAGCGGACGAAGACGTTATCGCGGCCGGGCTCAACAGACATAATTTCGGCTGAGCCGCCGAATTGACGCGCAAGCGCATCGAGTTGCTGGAAGAGGAATTGACCCACTTCGCGCTCGTTCGGAGTTATCGATTCAATGTCAATAAGAGTCCGGGTGAGTTCGAAAACGTTCATTGTGGGCGCTTCCAAGTGTCTGTCTTTATTACCTTTGTGCCGGAGCTTGAGTGAGATACGGCTACAGAGGCGGAGTGAAATGGATAGAAATAGACCGAAAAGGACAGGATAGCAAAGGGTACGGAAAGGGTGTTTTTACGAAACGAAGCCAAGATGCTACAGATGCAAGACGAGGCGCAAGCCTGTGTCAACAGACGCCTGGAGGCGAGATGGGAGCGTGCCGGCAAACTCGGTCAAGAACGCGCGGTCAAGCGTGTAAAGCTGCGAAAGATTAACGACCGAGTCGCGATCCAAACCAACACTGCGGCCTCGAAGCAACACATTACCCGGAGCATCCGCTAAATGAAGATTGCTGGTGATGATTGAAACAACAATGGTCTGAATTCGACTGCAATTGAATGAGTCAGCTTGGATCACCAATACAGGGCGGCGGAAACCAGGCTGAGAGCGGCGCGGTTCTGGCATATCCGCCCACCAAATTTCGCCGCGGCGGACCTCGGCTTCAGAAGTCACCAAATGTTCCGTTTCATGGATTGGAGCTGGGCACGATGAAGAACGTCGTCGAGCTTCGCCGGCTCTTCGGAGTAAATTTTATTTAACTGGCTGGTTACATTCTCGGACTGAACGCGCGCTAAATATTCAGAAAGAGCTGTTGCGTAGAGGTGGCTGCGCGAAACGCGGAGTCGCTTAGCAGTAGCTTCAGCTAATAGATAAAGATCTTCGGGAACCGATACCGCAGTTTTCACGTTCCTAGTATAACTTTGGTTATACCAAACCATCGGCCGCCGCATAAGAATGCAACTCGCCAACTGGCGCTACCATTGTTTGTTGGGGGTATTTTGGCAACAGTTAGTCAAGTGAATGGTTTGCGGAAGAATCAGATGAGCCAGTTGGTCCGCTCTATTCAAGATGGCGAGCACGAAAATAAGGTCTTACTTTTACTAACCCTCATCATCGGCGCGGTGGTTGGACTGGTGGTGGTGGCGTTTATCCTTCTGACGGAAAATTTGGGGTCGCGGCTTTATCCGGAAGGTGGCGCGGCATGGCGGCGGCTGGTTATACCGATCATCGGATCGTTGTTCACCGGGTTCTTTCTTGCGCGCAATTTTCCGGATGCGCGCGGCAGCGGAATCCCGCAAACCAAAGTGGCGCTGTTCTTAAAGGAGGGCTTCATTAGCCTCCGCACCGTGCTGGGAAAATTCAGCATGTGCGCCATTACGCTGGCGAGCGGTATAGCGCTGGGACGCGAGGGCCCGTCCGTGCAGGTGAGCGCGGGCATTGCGTCCGTGCTCGGCAGGCGGCTGGGGCTTTCCCCGCGCAGCGTTAAGGCGCTGGTTCCAATTGGCGCGGCGGCGGCCCTGGCTGCGGCGTTTAACACGCCCATTGCGGCGGTGCTTTTCACTTTGGAAGAAGTGATGGGCGATATGCACGCGCCCGTGCTTGGATCCATAGTACTAAGCTCGGCTACGTCTTGGATCGTGCTGCATCTGTTGTTGGGCGATGAACCTTTGTTCCACGTTCCTTCTTACCAACTCGTGCATCCCGCGGAATTTTTGGTCTATGCACTATTGGGCGTGGTGGGTGGCTTTGTTTCCATTTCCTTCGTAAAGCTGCTCTTGTGGCAGCGCAAATACTTTCTTGAGATGCCGAGCAATACCACCTGGCTGCAGCCGGCCGCCGGCGGCTTATTGGTAGGAGTGCTGGGTTGGTATGTACCAGGCGTGCTCGGCGTCGGCTATGGCTTCGTGGATCAAGCGTTGAACGGGAAGATGCTGATCGCCACGATGGCGGTGCTGGTGGTCTTGAAAATCGCGGCCACATCCACTTGTTATGCCTCGGGCAACGCCGGAGGTATCTTCGGGCCAAGCCTATTTATAGGCGCAATGATGGGCGGCGCGGTAGGTGGAGTGGCGCACATGCTGCTGCCGGATTATACGGGCAGTATAGGAGCGTATGCATTGGTGGGCATGGGCGCCGCGTTTGCGGGAATCGTCCGAGTGCCGCTGACATCGGTGATCATGATTTTCGAGATCACGCGCGATTACACCATCATTGTCCCGCTGATGATTGCTAATCTCATCAGTTACTTCATTTCAAGCCGCTTTCAGGAAGAGGCAATTTACGAAGCCCTACAACATCAGGATGGGATTCATCTGCCGTCAGGTGCGCGGGCGCGTCAGGACCTGGTAACGGTGGCGCATGGTTTCCGGGCCGAAACACCAGTCCTGCAAGCGTCGGTCAGTATTGGCCATGCCGCAGCGGCGATAGACCGCGAACGAGGCGCATGGCCTGTATCGGACCAACATGGCTTGCGCGGCATCTTGACCCTGGCGCAATTAGACCAGGCAATAAAAGAGCAGCGAGGCGAGCAGTTGTTGAGCGAGCTGGTGCCCGAGCCGGGGCCGACGGAGATGCTGACCGAGCATAATTTTCCACACGTGCATCCCGATCATCCACTAGATACGGCGATGCGGCGGATCGCCGAGACGAAGCTGGCCGTGTTGCCGGTGGTGAGCCGCACGAATGTGCGCGACCTAAAAGGCACGATCGCCATGCAAGATATTTTAGACACTTATGCCTTGGGCGCCACGGACGATGCCGCCACGCGCGATGCCAATGAGGCGAACGGCCAGAAATCCAGAAGAATACCGGCCAAACTGTTTGGCGGCATTCTGGCCACGTTGTTGGGATTGGCGATTCTAATGGGCTTCCTGAATTATTTTTACCGGACACAGCGTGCCGGCCGCGCACAACATTATTTCGCGGAAGCAACGACACAAATGCGGAAAGAGCGCTACGAAGAAGCCATATCCGAATACCGTGAGGCGTTATCGATCTCGCATAGCGTGGATTACCGGATCGCGCTTGGACTGGCGCTGGTCAAGGGTGGGCACCCACGGGAAGCCGCCATTTATTTGAACCAGGTATTGGTCGACCGGCCCATGAGCAGCGAGGCGAATCTGGGCCTGGCACAAGCCAATGTCCAAACCGGCGACATCGACAATGCCGTCTTACATTATCAGCGCGCCATTTTGGGTGCCTGGCCGGATAAAATCGAGGAAAACCGTTTTCAAGCGCATGTCGAATTAGTACAAATGCTCGAAAAGGCGGGCCGGCGCGAGCAAGCACGCGCGGAATTGCTTTCAATCGCTGCCACGCTGCCTAACCAACTCGACATGAAGAAGCAGGTTGGACGCATGTTGATCGATTTCGGTTTGCCCGACAGCGCGATCAAAGTCTATACCGATTTGCTGCCGCAGGACAAAAAGGATTCAGACGTATATAACGGACTGGGCGACGCCGAGTTTGCGTTGGGGAATTACTCAAAGGCGCGGGATGCGTATCAGCACAGCCTGACGATTACACCCGCTAATGACGTGGTTCAAAAGCGCTTGAACTTATGCGAACGCGTTTTGGCCATGGATCCGACCGATAGAAATCTGAATACAGCAACGCGATACCAGCACAGCCAGGCGCTTCTATCAGGCGCTTTGGACCAAATCATGCGCTGCTCGGGAGGCACCGATGCAACTTTGCCGGAAGGAGTACGCACCAACGTCGACAACGCCAAAAAGGCGATTGGCCACCGCGAGAAGTCGCAATCCCTTAGCGATGCCGTGGAAGAAGATGTAACACTTGCCCAACAGCTCTGGGCGGCGCGTCCGGCGTCATGCAGCGCGAGTGGAGACGAGGTAGACGCGCTGCGTCGAGTAATGGCAAAGTTGCCGACCCGGCCGCATGAACAAGGGCCCAGCAACTAAAATGTGACTCGCAACGCTAACTGCAGCGTTCGCGGATCGTTAACAGCCGTGGGCTGACCGAACGCAGGCAGCGAAGCAACCGGATACAAGCCGGAACCGAAAGTTCCATTCGGTATCAGGTTGTTGCGATGATTCAGAGTGTTGAACGCTTCGGCCATGGCTTGCAGGTGGAGATGCTCGCGAATGGCGAACGTACGGCTCAGGCGGGCATTGATACTGAAGGAGTCGAAACCGGCCCCCAAGTTGCGGCCGATGTAGCCGCCATTGACCACGGGCCGCGCGGTGGTCCCTTGAATGGTGGTGGCTCCGGTCACAATATTGAACGGCAAGGGCGAATAGTATTGCAACATGCCAGTCAATTGAAATCCATGGCTGAGCTTTTCCCAAGCAGTTCGCGCCGGTCCAATCGGCGAGTGGATTGTGCCATCGAACACGACGCGATGCCGCTGGTCATCATCAGAGCGGGCCCAATCCTGCCAAACGTTGAAGTTGTTTATCGGCGCGCTGAAGAAGAATTCGCCTACATCGTCAAGAGCTTTCGAATATGTATAGGAGACACGGTAGTTTGCCCACTTCAGCGGCCGCTGTATATAGGAGACAGAGAGGCCGTCGTATTGAGAATCGGCGAGCGAATTGTACTGGCTGTTATTTCCAAACGCCGGGTTCGGCCGGCAGCCGTTGTTATTCCCTGAAGCCGTGCAAGTAGGAGCATTTTCGTTGATAGAAACGATAAGATGCCGGCCGCGCACATGTTGATAGCTGACGCTAAGCGTGCTCCGCGCGCTCAACTGCTGTTCAATTTCGAGGCTCCCTTGCTCGGAATAGGCATTCTTAATGTTCGGGTTCATCGTACTGTAATTGACGAGCACGGATGCCGGCAAGCCGCTCAGGATATTCGGGAATACCGGAGCGCCAGTTTGCGTGGGAGATAGACTCACGCTGACTTGGGTCGCGGCGGTCAGGTTCGTTGTGTTTCCGCTGGAAAGCAGCGCATTCGCGAGAGCGCGCAGCGGCACACGATCATAAAATATCCCAAAGCCGCCGCGAATCACAGTCCGGCGTGAAGCGAACGGGGTCCAGGCAAATCCGCCCCGAGGCGAAAAATTACCCGTGTCGGTATTGATGCTCCTCAGAAATTGCAGATCGTAGCGAACGCCCAGGTTTAATGTAAAGTTGGGCAGAATCTTCCACTCATCTTGCCCGTAAAACCCCACGTTCGGATTGGTTTGCGTTACGGATGAATTCCCAAACGTTTGCGTAAAGCCGGAGTTGTTGTAAATTCCATTTTGGAAGTTGGCTAAGGAAGAAAACGTGTACGCGCCCCGGATGGAACGTGGAAAACCAATAGTAAGGTCGTTATAGAGAAAATCGATTCCTGCCCGGAACGCATGCGCGCCGGCCTGATGCGAGAGGTTATCGGCAACCTCATACAACTTATCAAGCCGGCTCACTGGCGACGCGGACAGAGTCCCGAAAGAAGCGCCCCCCGAAATGCTGACGGCGGGCCCGGTTGGATCATTAGGTGGCGCAAGCAAGTTACTGTAAGTAAATTGGCCGCGCGTCTCATTAACCGTGCGCGGAGACAGAATGAGAATATTGCTCGCCGCGAAAGTTTGGTCAAGGTCATACAAACCTGCTGCCGCGCTGACCGCACTCAATCCGCCGGCGCCACGGGAATTGGCGCTATCTACGTCGTATAGACTGTAGCGGGCGCTGAATTGATCTTTCGCGCTGAACTCGTGATCCAGCTTCGCCAGAAAATTGCTATTGTGAACGGGATTTGAAAAGAGCCCGGTGGAAATTTCCGATCCCGGATAGCCGGCGGCCGCCAGCTTGGCATTAATGGCCACGACAGCAGCGGGCGCGATCGTGATGAGGCCGCTTTGATTCAGTTCGCGTTGCTCAAAATTCGCAAAATAAAAGGTTCGGTCTTGTTTGATAGGGCCGCCAAGACTGGCTCCATACTGCGCTTGCGTTAGCGGAAGCTTCGCACTAGTCAGGGCGTTCGCGGCATTGAGCCGCTGATTCCGGAAATAGCCATACACATCGCCATGCAACGAGTTCGTCCCGCTTTTTGTAACCATGTTGATGTACCCGCCTAACGCTCGCCCGAATTCAGCCTGCCCGCCCGATGTGACAACCTGAAATTCGCGTATCACATCAAGACCATAGAACGTACCGGCGACACCGGCCGCATCGTCGTTTGCGGATAAACCGTCAATGATGAAACTGTTTGAAAAATTGCGCTGGCTGCTGACCGAGATGCCCTGCCCCGGAACCGCCGAGGTTTCGGCGAAGAGTTGAGTAGCGCCAGTGTTGGTGGGCGACACCCCTGGAACCAATAGCGCCAGGTCAAGGAAGTTACGCCCATTTAGCGGTAGACTTGCAATCTCCGTTTGTGAGATGGTGCTCGCCACTTGAGTGCGCGCGGCATCAATCAGCGGACCTTCGGCGGTTACCGTGACGTTTTCTCCAGCGGAGGCGAGCGCCAGTGTAATAGGCAATTCAAAAGCGGCTCCCACGCTGACCGTCACGCTGCGCAAAGCATCGGCAAAGCCTTGCTGGTGGACTGTTACTTCATAAGTACCAACTCGCAGGTAACGAAATTGGAACATCCCGTCGCGACCTGTTTTGACCGTGCTGCTCGAATTGGTTTCTATTTGACGGGCAGTCACCTGCGAACCAACTATCACGGCTCCTGACGGGTCAGTAACACGGCCACTGATGCTGGCGTAATTAATACTTTCCTGAGCAAAGCCCTGTAGCGCGGCGGCAAGCGTAAATAGCGCAAAGCAAAACAGCTTTTGCGCGAGGTTACTACTAGACACAAATCCTCCCGAAATAACAACGTAGACTAAATTTTTGGTAATTAGGAGAGAAGGAAAGAAGGAGGACCGCGCTTTTGGCGGGAGCGTGAGAAAGAGATGCGGCGGTGGGCTTCAATCTGCGGAGAACACGCGGGGTGATGCACCAAACCGGCAAAAATGAAAACAGCGTTTGACGGCGGAATGGGAGCGCCGCCCGCGGGAACCGAAGCGTGCTGAACAAACGGGCACTTTTCGGTGATAGTTTGCACGCCGGGCTGTCCCATGCCGCCGGTGCAATGATGCCTGCCATTTTTCAAGCAGCACGCAGGCAGATTAGAGCTACCTGGGGATGCGGCAAGTGCAGGCAGCATCAGCATGAAGCTGATGATAAAAGCGAGAAGGATGGCAATGCCGCGCTGCAAACAGCAAGTTTAGCGCGAAGTTATTCGTGCCGCAATGCGGCGACGGGATTCACTCGCGAGGCTCGTGCAGCCGGGATATAGCTGGCTATAAGAGCCGTTATTGCAAGAATGCCGAGGGCGGCCGCGATGGTAGTTGGATCCATCGCACTTAAGCCGTAGAGGCCGCTTGCAATTAAGCGCGTGAGACTGATAGTAGCCACAATCCCGGCGGCCATGCCAACCGCAATCATGATTCCTGTTTCTTGTAAGACCATGCCGATCACGCTTGCCCTGCTAGCTCCTAACGCCATGCGAATACCAATTTCATTCGAGCGCCTGGCAACGCTGTAAGAAAGCACTCCATATAGACCAGTTGCCGCAAGTAACAAGGCAATGAGGCCGAAGATACTGCACAGGCGCGCGATCAGGCGGGGTTGCTTGTTTTGATCGTCAATTAGATCGCTCATCACCTGAGTTTCTGAAATGGGAAGATTATCGTTTACCTGAAGAATACTTTTTCGGATGGCATTCGACATCTTCACTGGATCGCCCAATGTGCGAATTTCAAAATTGATTTCAGAGGGGATACCGTCTTCGTCAGGCTGCGATACGGGCAGGTAATATCGCTCTGGGACGTCACCGCGCAAATGATGATCTCGTATGTTCCTCGAAACGCCAACGACTTCCATGGTCAGCCGGGAATTGCCAAAGATATCCGTAATGTGCTTTCCAATCGGATTGCGGCCTGAGAAAAATCGCTTGGCAAACGACTCGTTGATCACGCAGACGCGAGGCGAATTAACCGTGTCACGAATCGTAATCTCGCGGCCAAGTAACATCGAAACGTTCATCGCGGAAAAATAACCAGGACCAATCTTGTCATAATACGAGCCGCGATCGTCATTCTTCCGATGGACAAATCCTTCTACATCCACCGGATCGTGAGACTCGCTGCTGAAAAGACCATTGCTGGAGTAAGTCACGGAACGGATACCCGGCATGCTCCGCAAATGATCGGCGATCTGGTTATAAAGCATGGGTCGCTGAGTGTCTTGATACCCGGCGGTCAAAGCGTCGACTGAAACAAGGAGCAGATTTTCCTTCGCATAGCCGAGATTGACAGATTGAAGATTCCAGAGAGTGCGAATGAAAAGACCAGCGCCCACCAGGAGCAGCAAAGAAATTGCGACTTGAGCAGACACCAAACTCTTCCCGAAAGTCATGCGCTTCCCAGTAGCGGTGGCGCTCCGGCTATTTTCTTTGAGACTTTCGCTAATATCGACACGCGTACCGCGCAGAGCGGGCGCCGTGCCAAACAAGATGCCCGTAGCTAATGTAACCGCAAACGTAAAGGCAAGCACGCGCCAATCAAATGCCGTGGAAAGTTGCAGAGAAAACATAGCCACTAAACCTCTAGCCGCGGCGATGGCGACAAGCACTCCAGCTGTGCCACCCAGCAGGGAAAGCAGCAAACTTTCCGTTAAGAACTGGCGCACAAGTCGACTTTTCGCAGCGCCAATGGAAAGGCGAACGGCAACCTCCTTGTATCTAGCAGTTGCCCGAGCCAAAAGTAAGTTTGCAACATTGGCGCAAGCGATGAGGAGCACTAGCCCGGCGATTACCAGCAGTATGTACAACTGTTGAGAAAATTCAGTGCGGCCCTCAAATGCGCCAATCCGGGCATCGCGTATCTTAATGCGTTGATCGAGCCAATCTTTCGGGGCGTGGGCCAGGAACGTTTTGGGATATCCCGCATCGATAATTGATTTAAATAGAACACTGATTTCGGCCTGGGCTTTGGGCAGAGTGACGCCTGGCTTGAGGCGGCCGAAGACGTGCAGCCACATGATCTTTTCAAGAGATTGATTCAGGTCCTCATGTAGATAATCACGGCCGGGGTATACCAGTGGCTCCATCATCATCGGCGCCCAAAGATCCGGCCGCTGCCCCACGCTTTCGCCGTGAAAGTCGGACGGAGCAATGCCGATGATGGTCAGCGCCGTGCCATGGAGCCGAATGGGGGTACCGATTACTGTGGATGCTCCGGCGAAACGCCGCTGCCAATAGTCGTAGCTGATCACTGCATATGGATCACTGCCCAGGCCCGTTGCGTCGGATTGCCGGAAGAAGCGGCCGATCACAGGCTCGACACCCAACACGGAAAAGTAGTTTTCAGTAACCAGCCGTCCGTGCGCATCCTCTTGCGCGCCGCCGGCCATACGTATAGACCAACGATTCAGCTCGGATTCCGAGGCAAAAAGGCCAGACATTGTTTTGGTGCGATCACGCAAGGCTTCATACTCGGCGTAGCTCAACAAATTACGTACACCGCCTTGGTGGCCGTTAGAAAATCCGGTCATGTTGGGGTTGGTCAGAATCACCAACTCTTGCGGATTACGAACAGGGAGCGAGGCCAACAGGACCGCATTGAAGATGCTGAAAATCGCGGTGTTTGCGCCGATTCCGAGCGCGAGCGAGGCTATTGCGACAGCCGTAAAAACCGGGCTGCGAGCCAATTGGCGCACAGCGTAACGCAGATCTTTAATGACAGTTTCTAGAGCAATGGAAATATCCATGTCGCGTGTCCTTTCCGATTCCAATGTGAAGTTGCCTAAACGCAAGGCCGCTTCGCTTTTAGCGTCACTAGATGAAAGTCCAGTTTTTTCCAGATCGCGGGCGCGTAGTTCAATGTGAAGCCGCAGTTCTTCATCCAGTTCGCGTTGTAAGCGCGCCGGGCGAATCGTATTCCAGATTTTTTCCAGCATCAGCTCGCCTTTAAACGAATTGCAGAATGCGCGCGACCGCCCGCGTGAGCTCGCTCCAACGCGTTTCTTCGGCCGTGAGTTGTTTCCGGCCCGCGGAAGTAATGGTGTAGAAACGCGCACGGCGGTTATTTTCAGAGGCGCCCCACTCGGCGCTGATCCACCCCTCTTGCGCCATGCGATGCAGCGCCGGATAAAGCGAACCTTCTTCCACCCGGAGACAATCGCCGGCGATAGTTTGAATATGGACCGTAATTCCATAGCCGTGCATCGTGCCGCGGCTGGCGAGCGATTTGAGAATAAGCAGGTCTAAAGTGCCCTGCAAGCGATCATTCGTATGCTTCGGCATTATGCGTTCGAACGCTCCCCATAGCTGGCTATTGGTAACGATTTGAGTATGCTCCGTTTTTGGGAGCGCTGTCAAGAAATAAGAACCACCCGGCATTTGCTAACCTTCGTGAGTACATGCGAACCGCATTAATTACGGGTTCCGGTGGTCTGATCGGATCCGCATGCGCTAAGTTGTTGGCGTCCCAGGGTTGGTCCGTGACCGGCGTGGACAACAACATGCGCCAGGAGTTCTTTGGTCCTCTCGGATCGACTAAGGCCAACGTTGAAGATCTTGTCCGCAACGTCCCCGGATACAAACATTTTCCATTGGATATTCGGGACCGGCAGGGAGTTCGAGATCTGTTGAGCGAGAAGCGTCCGGGTTTCATTATCCACACGGCTGCCCAGCCATCGCACGATAAAGCCGCCTCGATCCCCTATGAGGACTTCGATGTCAACGCGGTGGGCACGCTGAATATGCTAGTGGCGGCGCGCGATTTCTGCCGCGACTCTCCCTTTTGCTTCACCAGCACCAACAAAGTATACGGAGACCGGCCGAATTTCTTGCCGTTAAAAGAAACCGAAACGCGCTATGACTATGCGGATGGGCGCGACGGCGTTGATGAGAGCATGTCGATCGACAACTGCCTGCACTCGCTGTTCGGAGTGTCAAAAGTGGCCGCCGATGTTCTTTGCCAGGAGTTTGGACGTTACTTCAACATGCCCGTCGGCGTCTTTCGCGGTGGTTGTTTGACCGGCCCACAGCATGCCGCTGTGGAATTGCACGGATTTCTTGCTTACATCGCTTTCTGCGCCTGTACCGGCCGGGAATACACTATCTTTGGCTACAAGGGAAAACAAGTCAGAGATCAGATTCACTGCGCCGACGTGGCCGCGCTCTTTCTTTCATTCTTTAATGCGCCTCGCGCGGGAGAAGTCTATAATCTCGGCGGCGGACGCGGAAATAGCCTGTCCGTTCTCGAAACCATCGCAATCCTCAAAGAGATGGGCCACTCGCTCAAATACAGCGTTCGCGATGAGAACCGCGTCGGCGATCATATCTGCTACATTTCCGATTTAACGAAAGTGAAATCTCATTTCCCTTCGTGGGCGATCACCCATCACATCAAGGACATATTAGGCGAGATGGTATCAAGGCATGCGGAAATGGCTATTCCGGGAACCCGAACGTAAATAGTTCGAGCCATTGGCAATGTAACGTCAGGCCGAATACAGCGCCGCCACTTCATAATCCAGAATTTTCGGAATCGTGAACTCAACGGCATCGCCGGTCATGCGTACCGGCAGATCAACTCCAGCGCGCAACAGTTCAATGCGCTGAATATGCCTTCCACGCGGCACCGTCATTCGCACCGTTTGCGGGGCCAATGGATAAAAATCACGAATCCAGCCGCGATGCGCATTCGGGTTCGTGTAATTCAAGACATGAACGGCAAAGCCGGCTTCAGTTTCCCAGGCAAACGCTTCAATCAACCCATCGCCCTCAACGGAAACAGGCTGGTTTCCGCCTAGCACCCAGCGGATGGAATTCTGCAGGAGGCGAGTCAGATCCGTATGGCCCGTGCGCCATAGGGTGTGATCTATATCGCCGGGGAAATAGGCTAAGCGGCTCTTCCCCTTTTCGCGCAACACCAAAGCGGGTTCATCGGTGTGTAATTGCGAAGGATAAGAAAGTTCAGGCGGGTAAGCCGCAAAGTTCGGTACCACGGTCAACACTGGTCCATCCACAGGCGCGACCGGCAACCGGTGCTCCGCGCCAGGCAGCCAGTTCGTATTCGAGAAACCCGCCAAAACCGGATGCTGTTTTTCAATCCACGCATAATAAGCGTTGCCTACCGCGCCCTTCACTTCACCAGCTTTGTGAATGCCAAACACATCGGCAAGTCCGAAATCCGCGCGGCGTTCATTCCGCTCCGTATACATACTGGTTTCGAAGGTTGCCAAAAGCGACCCGCCGGCGTCCACATAAGCGCGCAACTGTTGGCATTGCTTGTCGCTTAACAGCGCCGTATTGGGCAACACCAGGGCGGTGTATTTACTCAATTCCTCCGCGCCTAATTTATCTTCATGAACAAAATCAAAAAAGAAGCGGCCTTCGAGCAGCGCGTAGTATATGCCGTCAATTGCCTGCGCCATATAGGTTGACTTGGGCGCACCATGCGGAGGGTTATAGAAGAGATGCGCGCGCTGGCCCATCACCATGCCTAGCTTGGCGACGGAACGCTTATTGACCAAATGCCTATCATGCTTCGCAGTCCAGTCAAAAAACTTCTTTCCGGTTTCGTGCCAGCGACGATCTTCACCCAATCCGTTCTCGGCCCCAATGAAGTGCCAATACGGCACCATGCCGCTGGCGACGGTGGCGCTCAACCACATCTGCGCTTCTGGCGCCGACTTCGATACATTACGCCAACGCACTGCTCCGGTGGACCATGCCCCGGTGACGTTGGTTGCCATTTTGCCGTTTTGCACTGCGCTACAAACGCGCCCTTGCAGCGCGCAACCCCAAACCGGGGTATCGTCGCCGCCGCGGCCTTGGTTATCGCATTGGAACCATTCGCAAACGTTGCCCAAATCCACCAGATTCGGGCCGGAATGAATGCCGCCGCCTAAATTCGCGAAGAAGAAATTGGAGGGCCGCTTCTCTTTGGCGATGCCGTCGTAGAGCTTCCAAAGATAGATGGTGCGCTCATTAAATTTATCCCAAAACGCAGGAGTGCCGGGAGGCGGCAGATTCTTGCAATTCCGGCAATAGCAGGTGGGCAGATTTCCTAAAGGCGGCCATCCGTTGGTGAACAGACCGTCCACATCATATAGCGAATTGACCTCCTTCATGATGGCCGTCATGTACTCGGTCATGTAGGGCGAGAACATGCACGTTTTAAATAAGCGTGGATCGTCGGGCGTGGGTATCGGCTTGTCTTCTTTGTCGCGCTGAAACCATTCCGGATGCGCCTGAACTGCGTCTTCCCAATTCAAATCCGGGCTCATGCGGCCGATGACGCGAATCCCGCGTTTCTTGGCCGCGTTGCAGCAATCACCGAAGAAGTCGCGGTCTCCCAAAAAACGTCCCTTGCGGTGAAACGGCACTTTGGTCTGATAGAAAGCCATGATGCCGGTGACGCTCACCGGCACTACATCTACTTTCAGGCTGGCAAAATAATCCGCCCACTCCTCCACATTCATACTGACCGGATCGTGCTCGGTCATGTTCAATTGCCCAATGCGGCGGATGCGGCGTTGCCATGGGACATCAGAGGCTGCACCGGTGGGCGCGGGCGCCGAGTCTGCAGCCGTGGAATTCAATTCCATTCCTTTGGAAGCAAGCGGCAGCGCACTCACGCCTGCCTTCAACAATGTGCGTCGGTTCAGCATAAGGTTTATTTACAGAAGTCGTCAGCTTTCGTTACTGCGGCAAAGCTAATCATCCAGCATATGCAATCCTCCACGCATGAGATGATGCTCTAGGATTTGCAAACCTCGCTGAGCTGCGTACTGATAGCCGACGATCTGACAGGCGCATGTGATTCCGCAGTGCACTTCAAGTTGCGCGGCATCCAGTCCGCCGTGCATCTTGACTTAGATGCCCATCAACAGAGCACAGCTAGTGTCCACGCCTTCAACACGGAGACGCGCGATGCGGACGCGCCGGAGATGGAGCAGCGCATCCGCCGGGTCGCGGATATTACTTCGACGGCCAAGCCTGGGATCATTTTCAAAAAAATCGATTCCTTGTTACGCGGCAACCCTGGCCGGGAAGTCATGGTGGCATTAGAAGCGTTTGGTTGCGACCTAGCGATTGTCACGCCTGCGTTTCCGGAAATGGGCCGCACAGTTCGTAATGGTCATTTGGAAGTACACGGCGACAGCACTTGGGCAAGGTTGGATGTAGCAGCACTGCTCCGTGGCCAAGGACTGGAACACTGCACGCATATTGCGCCCGGCACAGTCGCGGCTGCGATTGAACGGGGAGCGCGTGCTATTTCGCTCGATATCACCGCTCATGAAGATCTGGAACGCCTTGTCACTGAGGCGCTGGCTACCGGCAAAAATATTCTATGGGCAGGTTCGGGGGGGTTGGCGTCCGCACTGGCCGGCGCTTTGTTTTCGGATAACATCAAACGCGAATTGCACTCACCCGGAACATTGCCAGTGGTCTTCTGTATTGGCTCCGATCATCCGGTTACAGCCGGGCAAATTTTCGCCTTGCGGCGGGAGCGCGCTACGTCTGAAATTCACGCAGATTCAAACGTAACGGCGAGCCTCGTCAACGCGCTGGAAAAGGATCAGCACGTTATTTTCCGTATACCGCGCGGTCAAGTACCCAACGAACAGTTGCTGATTTTGTTGCGGAATATCGTGGGAAGAGCCGGCGCCATGGTGCTCTCTGGCGGTGATACTGCCGCTACCGTTTGCCGCGCAGTGGCAGCGCGGGAAATTGAGGTGGCGGACCAAGTCGTGGCAGGTCTGCCCTGGGGAACATTAAGAGGCGGCCTGCTCGACGGGTTTCCGGTTGCCACAAAATCAGGAGCATTTGGCCGCGATGCTGATCTGATAAAGGTAGCGGATTTTTTTACATGTCCAAAAACGTAGATACTCAATTGCCGGTAGTAGCGCTCACCATGGGCGATCCGGCGGGCATCGGCCCTGAAGTGATTCTCAAAGCGCTGGCAGACGCGGAACTTGCGCCACTCGCACGTTGGGTAGTGGTCGGGGACCGGGATGTTCTCCAATTGGCGAAGGACGTCACGGGTTTATCGCCTGGCAATGCGGAGATGCAACACGTAGCCAGTTTGCCCTCCATCGAAGAATTTTCTTTCGGAAAATTAGAGGGCCGGAATGGCCAGGCCGCTGTAGACTATGTTCGAACCGCAACGGAAATGTGCCTTGCGGGCAAAGCCGACGCCATGGTCACAGCGCCCTTGAACAAGGAAGCCGTAACACTTTCCGGCCGCCCGTTCTCCGGGCACACCGAATATATCGCGGAACTCTGCGGCGGTACAGAATCGAGAATGCTGCTTTCGAGCGAGCGCCTCTCCACCATTCACGTGACGACGCATGTTCCGTTGCGCCGGGCTTGCGAGCTAGATAGCGCGCGCATTTTTCGCACCATCGAGTTAGGGCATGCCGCAATGAAACTGCTGGGCTTCGAGCAGCCGCGCATCGCAGTCTGCGGATTGAATCCACATGCCGGCGAGCACGGCCTTTTCGGTAACGAAGACGAGCAGTCCATCGTGCCGGCGATTCAACGGGCGCGCGATCAAGGCATCTTATGCACCGGCCCGCATGCCGGCGATACCATCTTTCTGCAGGCCTCCCGCGGCTCGCATGATCTGGTGGTGGCGATGTATCACGATCAGGGCCATATCGCCATGAAGTTGATTGATTTCGAAGGCACGGTCAACATTTCACTTGGCATTCCGATCATTCGCACGTCCGTCGATCACGGCACGGCCTTCGACATCGCGGGAAAGAACAAGGCCGATGCGCACAGCATGAAGCAGGCCATGCGAGTGGCTGTGCGCATGGCGAGATCACGGCGGCAGCTAGCTCACTAGGCCGATGCCTACTATCAGCACATTTCATGGCATTCTCATTCAGATGTTCTGGAATGATCATCCTCCGCCCCACTTTCATGTTCGCTACGCGGCAAGCCGAGCGCGCGTGAGCATAACGGATCTACAAATCATTTCAGGAACCCTACCTCGGGCGGCGGAACGGCTGGTGTTGGAATGGGCGCAGATCCATCAAACCGAACTTATGGGAAACTGGTTATTATGAGAGAGTCGAGCGGAACCGAAGAAAATAGACCCTCTTCCATAATTCCCCCTATTGTGTGTAATCAACCGGACGATGTGGCCGAGGTTACTACGCTCGATGCTTTCCGCCTACGAGTCCGTTTCTTCGACGGGGTAGAAGGCCATGTGGACATGAATGCGCTGGTGCATTCTCCCACTGCTGGCGTCTTCGCGCAATTGGCCGATCCAGTGCGGTTTGCCGAGGCCTATGTAGAATACGGTACGGTGACTTGGCCGGGCGAACGTGACCTTGCGCCGGATGCCATGTATCAGGAAATTAAGCAAAACGGCGAATGGAAGCTTGCGTGACTTCTGACCATCGGTGAGTAGTTTTGATCAAGCTGCGCGTCAACGCACCAGACGAATGTCTAAGCCTAGGTCTAGTTTTGTCCAATCCCGGTCAGCCGTGTAGACGGGCGCTTTCAGGATTAGGGCTAATGCCAGGCAAGAGCGATCGCCAAGAGATAAACCCAAGTGACGCGTAGATGAAATGAGACCGCCGGCTACATCCGCTTGCCGGCTATCGAAGTCAAATATCTCACGTGAAAAGCTGACCGCCGCTTCCCAAGCATCGGCAGGTGGAAACCCGCTGTCGACAAGTTTACTTTTCACTTCAGCAAGATTCACTGTGCTGACAGCTGCGTTTGAAATCTGCTCCAAAACTATGTCCGCGCCCGGTTCACTACCGATTGCGGCAATGATTGCCGAGGCATCTAGGACTACTCTATTCACCAGCGGCTTCTTTTCGCCGGTCCGCTATCAGTTCTTCGGAAAGCCGAACGCCTTCCCCTACGTATTTTTTGAATAGTTGCCGCGCACGCTCCGCGCGCTTTTGAGGGGTGGTTATGCGCAGCTCGCCATTCTCCACCAAAAGCAGAACTTCGGCCTCGGCTTGAAGATTGAGCGCCTTGCGTATGGACGCGGGTATCACTAGCCTGCCATTTTCATTGAGCCGTGTACGGACTTCTTCGCTTTCTTGTATAGCCTGCATGATTGCCCTCTTTTTAGGCATTGTGACACAAACAAAGCTTAATGACAAATACTAATTTGAATGTCAAAACGCGACTACTGTAACGGTTTGGCTGGAAACAGAGAATTGACCATGCATCAAGAATTATGCTAATCTCCATATAGATTTAGTAGATTATGACTTTATTCTTCTCTTACACCGCACCAAGTGCAACCGTCTTTTGTCCCTGTTGTAACTGAACAGCAGAATCTTTTCTGTCAGAAACAAGGTCAAAAGGAGTAGAAGAATGAGTGCCTTACTGCAACCACAGCTTTCTCAATCAGCCCATCAACCGCTTGCCGAAGCCGGCGCGCTTCGCGCCATTTCACACCTTGCCTCGGCCGCTGAGGACCTGGATTCAGGATTAGAAGGTCTCGCCGGAAGCGCCCTGCGTGTGCCTGGACTGCACAAAATACAGATCACTCCGAGCGTGGCGTTTCCACCGTTAGAAACACTGGAATGGTACGCGTCCGCCTCGCCTGTCCTTTGCGGCTCCGCCATGGCATTCGTCGAAGCGGGCGGCCGTTCCTGGGGCCGGCTCCATCTTTACTTCGAGCCGCGCATTCAAACCGTGGAAAGTCCGCTGCGCTTTGCCCGTTTTCTGGGTCAGCAGGCCGCGCTGCTGCTGAATCGTTTTGCGTTGGAAGATCAGTGCGATGCGCAACTTGCCGTACTTGACCGGCTTAAGGATCGCTTAAATACCCGGATCGCGGTGCATCGAGCTACGGGAATTCTCGCGGAACTGCGCGGCGTTACAGATAGAGAAGCCCTGGCTTTGCTGATTCAGTACGCACGCCAGTCCCGCCGCACGCTGCTGAGTTTGGCGGACGCCATTATCTTGGGCGACACTTCGTTCCGAAAGCCCTTCTTCCGGCCGATCCAACGAAACGAATACATCAGCCGGGCACGCCTGTTCGCGTAAGCCTTTCGCGCTACACTGTTTGCACCGCCAATTGACGAACAAACTAGACCTGAAGAAGATCGTGCTTCTCTTTGCGGCTGCCTATTCGGCTTTTGCCTTTCAGGCCGCCACGCCAACGGATGCCGCCCGTTGGGAGAAAGAAGCCCGCAACATTACTATTATTCGCGACGATTGGGGCATCGCGCACGTGTACGGAAAAACGGACGCCGACGCAGTGTTCGGCATGGTTTACGCCCAGGCTGAGGACGACTTCAATCGCGTCGAAACAAACTACATTAATGCCATGGGGCGCTTGGCCGAAACCGAAGGCGAATCCAAGATTTACCAAGACTTGCGAATGAAGCTCTTTATCGACCCGGCCGCGCTGAAGACGCAATACGCAGCGAGTCCGGCGTGGTTGAAGACGCTCATGAACTCATTTGCGGACGGCCTGAACTACTATCTGCTCAAGCATCCGGACGTAAAACCACTGCTCATCCACCGGTTTGAACCCTGGATGGCGCTGAGTTTTACCGAGGGCAGCATCGGCGGCGATATCGAGCACATCAATATTCCGCAACTTGAAGCCTTCTATGACAAAGATTCAAAACTGATGAGCCGCGCTCTTCCGCCAATAGACGAAAGCCAACCGGCTGAGCCTACCGGATCAAACGGAATGGCGATTGCGCCGTCGAACACGGCTTCGCATCACGCCCTGCTGCTGATTAATCCGCACACGTCTTTCTTTTTCCGTTCTGAGTTGCAAATGGTGAGCGGCGAAGGGCTCGATGCCTATGGCGCTGTCACCTGGGGCCAATTTTTCATCTATCAGGGATTCAATCCGCATGCCGGATGGATGCACACCACCAGCGGCGTCGATGCGGTAGATGAGTATCTCGAATCAGTGGTAGAGAAGGGTGATCGCTTCTATTACAAATATGGAAACGAAGAGCGTCCGTTGCTAGTGTCGCAGATCACCGTACCTTATAAAACCAGTAGCGGCATGGCCGAAAAGAAATTCACCGTTTACCGCACGCATCACGGACCCATCATTCGCGAACAAAACGGCAAGTGGGTCAGTATCCGCTTAATGCAGGAACCTATCAAGGCTCTGACGCAATCCTACGTCCGTACCAAGGCAAAGGATTACAAAACGTACCGCCAGACGATGGAACTGAAGGCAAACTCATCGAACAACACGATCTTCGCCGACACCGACGGCGACATCGCCTACTTCCATGGCAACTATATTCCTAAGCGCGACACCAGTTTCGATTGGACCAAGCCGGTAGACGGCAGCAATCCCGCAACCGAGTGGCAAGGGTTGATGGCCGTGGACGACACGCCGCATTTGCTGAACCCCAAGAGCGGCTGGATTTATAACTCCAACAACTGGCCTTGGTCGGCAGCCGGACCGGATAGTCCGAAAAAGGCCGATTATCCAGCCTATGTAGAAAATGGCACGGAATCCGCGCGCGGGCTGCACGCGATCCGAGTGCTGCACGATAAGAAGGATTTCACGCCCAAGTCCCTCATTGCGGCGGCGTTTGATAGTTATCTCCCGTGGTTTGAAAAGCCGATACCCGCGCTGATCAAAGCCTGGGATAACGCCCCACCTAGCGACCCGCTAAAAACAAAATTGGCCGAGCAGATCAAGGTTCTGCGCGCCTGGGATTTCCGGTGGGGTGTAACGTCGGTACCCACATCTCTCGCGGTGTTCTGGGCTGAAAATATCCGTCGGCAAGCATTCCCTCACGCGAAGAAATCCGGCATGTCTGTTGAAGAATATGCCGGCAGCAAGCTAACGCCGAATCAACTTCTACAAGCTCTGGCCGAAGCATCGGACAAGCTGACAGCAGACTTCGGAACCTGGAAAACTCCGTGGGGAAACATCAATCGCTTTCAACGCCTCACCGGTGACATCGTTCAGCCGTTCAACGATTCCAAACCCAGCATCCCTGTCGGCTTCGTCTCCTCACAATGGGGTTCGCTGGCCTCATTCGGCGCGCGGGCTTACCCTGGCACTAAGAAATGGTATGGCACCAGCGGAAACAGCTTCGTTGCGGTGATCGAATTCGGCGACAAAATACACGCGATGGCCGTGACGGCGGGCGGTGAAAGCGGACATCCGGCATCGCGGCACTTCAACGATCAGGCCAAGCGCTACACCACTGGTGATTTCCGCGAGGTTTACTTCTATCGCGAACAACTGCAAGGGCACACCGAGCGCGAATACCACCCCGGAAGCTGACCCTCTAATTCTTCTTGGCGGAGGCTTCCGCTGCAGCTACTTCAGCCAGCAGCGTATCCGCCTCCGCCTTCTGCCCCAACGCAATCAGGCTTAGCGCCAATGCATGCTTCGCCGCCAAGTCGGCCGGATTCAACTTCAGCGCCGCGCGTAATTCCTCTACCGCCTGCTGATGATTCCCGCCGCTTGCATACTTTTCACCACGCGCGCCATGCATCACTGCTGCCAGCGCCGGAATCTTCTCTGCCTCCGTCTCCATGGGCTGAAATGTCTCTAAAGCTTTGCCGTAATCATGAGTCATGTACTGGCTCACGCCCAGCATGGAGCGCACTTGCACATCCTCCGGATGCGCCTGCAGTCCGCGGCTCAGAGGCCCCACCGCCTGCGCATATTGCTGGCCCGCGAAGGCCGCCTTTCCCCAATTCGTATCCAGGTCAGTGAGCGCCGGATTCCATTGGGCCGCATGCTGAAAATATCCGACGGCCTCCACATACTCTTTGCCCACCGCCGCAATCAATCCCAGATTGCTATAGCTGCCCGCCATCAGCGGCGAAACTTGGTACTCAAACGTCTTCTCGGCATCTACATCGACCGGAGCCGCCACATGCGTCTGCCGCAGGGGTGCTTCCATCGTCGGCTTGCGTTCCATCCTGGATTCATCGTGGTTCTTGCTTGCGAGCAGCAACGCCTCCGAAATCTTCATTTCGCTTCTGGCTCCCTCGGCGTCCCCGCTCTGCATTAACAGGCGGCCCAACCGGTAGTGCACCAGTTGAATCGAATAACGGTTCCGCGACGGATCTGTCGTAGCGGCAATCGCCTTTCGCAGCGCAATGATCGCATCTGCCGGCCGCTTCATGTCCGTATACAACCGGCCCAACAAAAGAAAATTGTCCGGATTGGCCGGGTCCAGCTTGGCCGCGCGGCTCAGATCCAGTTCCGCTTCCTGATAGTCATGCCGGCTCATGGCAATGCGCCCAAGCTGTGGATAGCTAAGAGCGTCGTCCGGCCGGATGGCCAGTTCCTTGCGGAACTCTAGTTCGGCAATGGGGAACGCGCTGTCTCCCGACCGGTTAAGATAAGCGGCGCCCAACGAATAGTGCGCAAAGGGCAGCTTGCTGTTTTTGGCGATCGCTTTTTTGAATTCTTGTATTGCCTCATCCGGATAACCGCTCTCCCCATAGGCTCGGCCAAATTCCATATGGACGTCCGCGGTGTCGCCCAAGCCGGCTGCTATCTTCGCGAAGACCGCAGCCGCGCTCGCTTTGTCCGGCAGCGAAAGGTACGCCATACCCAAGGCATACGTGTTTTCAAACTCCGCGTTAATGGCCACCGCCGCTTTGAATTGGGTAATCGCCTCCGGGTATTGCGCCATTTGCATCAGGGCGCGGCCCAGCATTAGATGCGCTTTTGCCATCTGCGGGTCTGCCGCTTTTCCGTGATATGCGTCCAACGCACTCTGCGCCAGGGCTTTCGTTTTCGGCAGATCCTTCGCGTCGAACGCCGCCCCGGCATAATCCAGTTTCAATGTGGAATCACCAGGAGCCAGCTTTAGCGCTTCGTCATAGAGCGGAATCGCCTGCGCGTACTCGCCGGTGTTAGCGCGGCCATTCGCCAGGCGATGCAGTGCATCGGCCAGGAAGAGTTTGTACTCGACTGCCGCCTGCGTCAAATTTCCGGCCGATTGAAAGCGATAAGCTGCATCATAGTGCTGTTGCATAGGCGACGCCGGCGTCATCGAGCCGCAAACGCCAGCGATGACTACGTAAACCATTAGATGGAGAAAAACGCCCAACCTCATGCCGCTTGCTTTCTCTAATGCCAGCTTATACAATTCCACTAACTAATCCGGTCTCTTTCTATGTGTAAAGCTCTGTTGCTGTTCGTTTGTTCTGGCGCCTTTTTGTGCGCGCAAAATCCACCCGCTACACCCGGCGCCCTTCCTCCTAGCGCACCCAACCAAAGCGGTTCGGCTACGCGTGGTGTTTTTGCCCCCGTTCTTGATTCTGAAAAACGTCCTATTTCAGCCGGCGGCTTCGTCAAAACCGGGCCGATCATCTTTAAGGATATAGCTGCAAAATCCGGGCTCGCCACCTGGCGTCACACCATGGGGACGCCGCAGAAGAACTATATCCTCGAAACCACCGGATCGGGCGTGGGCGTGCTGGATTACGACAACGACGGTTGGCTCGACATCTATCTGGTAAATGGATCCACTTTTGACGCGCTGAGCGGCAAAGCCAAGCCGCCGCAGGCAGCGCTGTTTCACAACAACCACGATGGAACGTTCACCAATGTTACTGAAAAGGCCGGCGTGGGAAATGGCCGCTGGGGATTCGGCGTTGCCATAGGCGATTACGACAATGACGGCTGGTCAGACATCTACGTCTCTAATTTTGGAAAGAACCGCCTCTATCACAACAATCATGACGGCACATTTACCGATGTCGCCGAGACTGCAGGCGTCACGCTTGGCAACTGGTCCACCGGCGCCACGTTTGGAGACTACGATGGAGACGGCAAGCTGGACCTATTCGTGCCCGGCTACATTCATTGGGACCTGGACCACCCTCCGCCCGCGCCTGGATCCGGAGTTGGCTATGCCTATTGCCAGTACCGCGGCGTGGCTGTCATGTGTGGTCCGCGCGGCTTGCAGGGTGAAGCCGACCACTTATTTCATAACAATGGCGACGGCACGTTCACGGATGTCAGCGAAAAGGCCGGTGTCTCCGACAAGAACCATTACTATGGCTTTACTTCCGTTTTCGTCGATGTGAATAATGACGGCAAACAGGACTTGGTGGTGGCGGACGATTCCACTCCGAATTATCTTTACATCAACAAAGGAAATGGGACTTTCGAAGACGCCAGCTTCTATTCCGGGTTTGCCTTGAATCAAGACGGCCAGGAAACCGCATCCATGGGCTTGGCGGTGGGCGACTACCGCAACGATGGGCTGGTGGATTTCTACGCTGGAACCTTTTCCGACGATTACAAGCCGCTCTATCGCAACGATGGCAATGGGAATTACACAGAGGTCAGCCCGGAGATGGGCATGGCGGAAGTGACCTATCCGTTTCTCACCTGGGCTACTGAATTTATCGACTACGACAACGACGGCTGGAAAGACCTGCTGGCGGTGAACGGCCACGTGTACCCGCAAGTGGACCAGCATAACTGGGGCACTTCTTTTGCGCAGCGCCCGTTCCTGTTCCATAACGTGAAGAAAGGCGGCAAGTTCGAAATGATGCCGGCCGTGGAGGGCACTGGCTTGGCGCTGGTCGTTCCGGGCCGCGGCGCTGGTTTTGGCGACTTTTTCAATCACGGAAAAACGGATGTGGTGATTAACTGCATGGATCATGTTCCGGCGTTCTTGCAGAACGTGAATGCGGACAAGCATCACTGGGTGGAATTCAAATTAATCGGTGGCCCCAAAAGTCCGCGCGATGCGGTGGGAGCCGTTGTTTATTTGACGGTAGGGGGGCAGCGGCAGCGGGGAGACGTTATGAGCGGAGGCAGCTACGAGTCCTCAAACGATCAACGCCCACACTTTGGCCTAGGCGATGCTACCACCATTGATAAAATTGAGGTCCACTGGCCCAGCGGGGCCGTGGAGCAGGTGAAGGTACCCGGAGTCGACCGCATCTATGCGATCGAAGAAGGCAAGGGCGTGGTGCCGAGCGTTTACGACAGCATCGCTAAGAGATAGGCTATGAAGGTGCGAATCAGGCGCGAACTGCTGGCGATTTCCGCCCTGTTGGGCGGTTTCTGCCTGTACGCGCAAGACCCCGCCATACCGGATCATGTAGCGGCTGCTCAAGCGATCGATCAGGCGAAAAAAGATCCCGATACTGCACGCAAGGAATACGCCGACAAAGTCCGCGAGACTTACAACTTTCGCTTCGGCACGGACAAATGGGCCTTGCCGGGAAATATCTCAATGGAAGGCAATGACTTCGTGCAAGCCGGAGCCTTTCCAACCGTCAAATATTGCGCGCATTGTCATGAACAAGCGTACGGTCAATGGCGGCAGTCGCTGCATTCCAATTCATTCCGCACGCCGTTTTACCGCACCAGCGTAAATATACTGCTGCGGTCTAAAGGCATAGAGTTCGCGCGGCATTGCGATAGCTGTCACAACCCCATCGCCGTTCTGTCCGGAGGCATGACACAGAACTCGCAAGTCAACCGCCATTTCGATATGGACGGCCTGACCTGCACCACTTGCCACTCGATTCAGAAGCTGAAATCCACGGAAGGCAACGGCGGCTTTGTCATGGGCATCCCGGCCGTGATGGTAGATGCAAGCGGGAACCGCATCCCTGGCCAGGTTCCGTACGACCAGATCATGAACCATCCGGAGCTCCACGCAAAGGCCGTGATGAAGGACTTCTACCGTACGCCGGAGTTCTGCGCCTCCTGCCACAAAGCCAACCTGCCGAATCCGCTGAACGACTACAAATTCGTTCGCGCTTTCACGGCTTATGACGAATGGCAGAACTCTAAATTTTCACAACGCAATCCGCTGACGTTTTACACCGCCGATTTCACCACCTGCCAAGGCTGCCATATGAAACGCGCGCCGCTGCCTGAAAACGTGGTAGATTATGGCGCAAAGCACGGTACCTTCGCCTCGCACCGTTGGCCCGCCGGCAACACCGCCGTGCCGTTTTATTACGGCTTTGATGAGCAGCTGCAAAAGACCATTGATTTCCTGAAGTCTGGCGACTACCTGAATGTGGATCTCTTCGCAATCAAGAAAGGGAACTCCGCCGGCATGATCGCCCCGCTTGGCTCAACGCCCTTCCATCTCGCGGCGAACGACATTGTTCAGACGATGGTGGTGATTCAGAACAAGAATATCGGACATTCTTTGATTCCCGAAGTGCGGGATTTGTATGAAGGCTGGGTGGAATTCATCGCCAAGCAAGCCGATGGAACCGAGATTTATCACAGCGGCTTTATCAAGCCTGATGGCATGCTCGACGAACGGGCGCACAGCTTCACCAACCGGCCCATAAATACGAACGGCGATTTTGTCGATAACCATATGGTTTGGACCATCCATTCCGTTGCCTACGACAACACCATTCAGGCCGGGCGCTCTACCTTGGTCCGTTACGAGTTCCGTATTCCTCCCACGGCCAAAGGCCCCATTACCATCACAGCGCGCGTGAACTATCGCCATTTGCGCGAGAGCTATCTGAATAACGTCCTTGGAACGAATCATCCGCCCTATCCGATCGTGGAATTAGCTACGCGCACGCGCACGCTGGCTCTGGGCGAAAACCAGGCGGCGGCTCCGGACCCGCGGGATAATCCCGATTGGATGCGCTGGAACAACCTGGGCATCGCCTATCTGGATCAATTTCAATATGCGGAAGCCATGCAGGCCTTCGGCGAAGTCGTCAAACTGCGGCCCGATTACGCCGACGGCTATACCAATATCGGCTTGACGAACATCCTGTGGGAAAAATACGCTTCGGCCCGCAACGGCCTGGAGAAATCGTTGGCGCTGAACCCGGACAACTCGCGCGCACTCTTCTATCTGGCGTTGGTGGAGAGACGGAGTGGGAACACCCAAACAGAAATCACCGATTTGGAGCAGGTAGTAGCCAAGTTCCCGCAATCACGCGACGCCCGGCGCGAGATGGGAAGCACCTATTACCGGGAACACCGCTATCCGGAGGCCAGAGCGCAATTCGAGGCTTTGCAGGCAATTGATCCGGACGACGTGGCCGCGCACTATAATCTGGCGATTCTCTATCGCCGCTTAGGCCTGCCGGAAAAAGCTGCCGAGCAAGCAGCACAATTTGCCACTAAGAAAACCGATCCGGGAGCGCCGACTTATTCGTCCGACTTCCTGCGGCGGCATCCTGAAATCTCCGAGGAGAGCATCCCTTGGCACGTACACACGGACCTGAAGCCGGAGACGACATCAGCCAACGCGCCCGTGGCATCCGCCTCGGCGACGGGGGCGGCTGGCCCTGGCGCACCGTAGGATGTTCGCAATGCGAAAGCTTTCATTTTTTTTCTTTGCGGCATTACTGCTGCCGGCGCTAGGATACGCGCAGGAAAGTTGTCCATGGCTAAACCCGGCGACCGCCGGCGGTGCTCTAGACGGCGCCGCTGAGTTGACCGTGACCCACCCAAATGCAAATCATAAGGGCGACATCACCTGCGATTTCACTAAGCAGCGGGGCTCCATCACACGCGAGCTGCGTATTGAGGTACAGACCATCACCAAGGCTGGGAACGAGTATGCGGTTGCTCTTGAGCCATGCAAAACCCAGCCAGCCGTACTGAAAGCAGTAGGCAATGAGGCTTTGACCTGCAGCCTGGACACCGACAAGCAGCGCGCTGAGCAAGTGGTAGGCCGCATGCGCGACCGTGTCTTTGTCGTGCAGATCAAAACAAACGATACCGCCTGGGCGCCGCCGGACCTGCTTCGCGAAAAGGCTCGCACTGTGGCGGAGATGGTTGCAGGGAATTTATTCTAAAACAGCCGCGGGCGCTTTTAAAGCGGCTGCTTTTACTTTCACGACCCGGATGTCATGGTCTGTGAACTTGTAGTGCGCGCCCGGTAGTTCCACTTTCGGCATGTGGCAGGAGACACAGTTACTCTTGGCAACCGCGCACACTTTCGCGGTCGCCTTGCCGCCTTTGGAGTGGCACGCCTGGCATTTTGGGTCGTAATCGATACTTCGCCGGTTTACTTCTTCGTGCGGATTATGACAGGCCACGCAGCTAATACGGCTATCTTCAGTGTCATAGCATTTGCTGGTCGTCAATCCGTAAGGTTGAAAGCGCACGTTCAAAACGCTGTGCTGGCCGCCGGCCGCGATTTCTTCCCAAGTCCGGTGGCACTGTCCGCAAAAATTGGAAAGATCTTCTGTGCTCAGCGCACCCAACCGCTTCATGCCGGCCAATTGCGCATCGCCTTTCTTCAGCCCGGCCAGGTGATTCTCCGTAGACCCATGGCAGCGCTCGCATTGCACGCCCGGCGTCAGCTTGTCCAGCATGGGTTGTTTACCCTCCGACGAATTCGTTGAGTGGCAGCCGAAACAGCGCACTTTTTCGGGACGATTAATGATGCGCCCGGCCGCTTGAAGAAGCGTCGTGGGATGCAGCCCTTCCGCGCCTAAAGTCAGATCCAAGGCCTTGAGAGCGCGAAAATAGCTCACCCGGCTCTCATAGAACTGACCCTCAATCTCTACCACGTAGGTTTGTCCGGCGGACCCCAATCCCAGCGCCCAGCTCAGCGGCGCACTGATCGTTTGCTGGCCATCCGTCACCGTGTAGATACTTTGTTCGCCCTTGCGTTCAATCCGGTACGAATACTTTCCCTCTTGAAAGGTTAGTACCGGGTTCTCTTTCAGAATTCTGCACTCAGCAATTGTCTGGAGCGCGTTTGCCATGGAAGTAACCCGCTGGGCGTTCGCCTCAGCGGGATGGCAAGTGGCGCACTCCCGCACAGTCGCGCCCATGCCCTGTTGCACAGTCAAGGCTAGTAAGGCTAGAAAGACTGGTCCTAAAATCCCCTTCATGGCGTTGCCCTCAAAGCATTCAGCTTGCCCACAATCGCCCGTTCTTTATCCCCGTCGGCCTTACGTTTCTCACGGTAATAAATGGTGGCAAGCGATACGTGCGCCTGCACAAAATCCGGCGACTCCTTCAATACGGATTCAAGGTCCTGGCGCGCCTCTTCCACCTGCCCCTGCGCCAATTTCACCGCCGCAATCTGGTAGCGCACTCCCAAATCGCCCGGACGAACCTGCAGCGCTTGCTCCAGATACTTCATGGCCGCGGTGTAGTCTTCGTCCTGGCGAAGCACCACGCCCATGCGCAAATTCGCGTCGAAGTTTATGGGATCACGGGCCAACTCCTTCTCAAACGCTTTTTGCGCGCCATCCTGATCGCCGCTCGACAGCAGCGCCAGGCCGTAGTAAGCGTAGACATCCGGAAGATCCGGATTCAACTCCACGGCTTTTTGCAAATCCACCAACGCGCCCATAAAATCATTGGTGAAGTATTTGGTTGTGCCGGTGAGTAATCGCGCTTCGGCCGAATCGCCGTTTTGCAGAATTCGATTGATCACTACCTGTCCGCGCGCCGCCTGCCCGTCGCGCACCAACGCAGTACCCAGCAGATAGCTAACGGCAGAACTATCGGCGCCGGCGCCGTCCTGCAATGGTGTTAAAAGCTCAATCACCTGTTTATTCTTACCAGCTCGCAGGTAGCAGTCGGAAAGCAGCAGCACCGCCTGCATGTTATCCGGGGCCGCCGCATGAACTTTCTGCAAACTATCGGCCGCCGACCCATATTGACCTTGTTTGTAGTACGCAAGCGCCAAATTCAATTCAATCTGTGGATCGGGATGCGCCGCCAACACGCGCTTGTACTCGGTAATCGCCTCGTTATATTTGCCCTGCGCCGCCAGAGCCACGCCGAGATTAGACCGGACCGGGGCGACATCGGGATATTTTTCCAGAAGCAACCGGTAATCGGCAATGGCCTCGTCTAGCTTCCCGGCTTGCTGGAGCGCGATGGCGGCTTTGTACAACTCCTCAGGGGATTCGAGTGTCTGTGCCGACGCGCGGAAAACCAAAACTGCCATTGCTGCAAAACGGTACATCAACTCTTTGGAGTGATTATAAGCCGCGGGCGCGTTGATGGGATGCCCACGCAACGCGCCCGTTTACTGCTTAATCTCTAGGAACCCGTTAGAAGTAGAATTTCACCATCATTTCTACAATGCGGTTTCCTTGCTTAAAGTTGGTGTAGCCGAAGTTTGAATTGGTCTGCGTGATAGTGCCGTTTGCGGACTGACTGTATTGAAGCGTCAGGTTATTGCTATTCGGGAATGACCATAACGGGTGGTTCAAGAAATTGTAAGCCTGAACCCGGAATTGCAGCTTCATGGATTCTCTGATCTGGAAGTTCTTGAAAAGCCCTAGATCGGAATTGAAGAATGCAGGACCATAGATCGCCGGCAACACGGCTGGACCATTCTGCCCCACGACGGTTGGCGCGGCAAAGCAATTTCCGTTGATGAATTGGTGCAGCTTCAGATTTGCCGTCGGGTCACAGGTCAATATCGGGTTGAGTTGGATATTGCCCGTTCCCAAGATGGACTGATTGCCGATTGCAATCCCAGTTGGATTAGTCGCGCTGATGGAGCCTGGAATAATCGCTTGATTCAACTGCATGTTGAAGTGGTCGCTACCGCCGCTTTGATAAGTGAGGTTGGCTCCACTCTGCCAAGACGTGACCCCAGAGAGCTGCCACCCGTTGATGGCGCCGGCCACAAACCGGTTGCCGTGGAAATGGCTACCGAGTTCGATTGAATAGGCCGCGTTGAAAAGGTGGGTCCGGTTACCGGGCTGAACACCGTAGTCGTTCCTCAGGTTGAACTGGTCGAGCGTGGAGCTTACAATTCCCATTGCCTTTGAGTAGGTGTAATTCGTTTGAAGAGTGTACGCGCCCTTTTGGCGCGCCCATGTCACCTGCATGCCGTTGTAATTGGCGTACAGATTATTGGTGGCCAGGTTGATGTCACCATAACCTTGTATCGGGCGGTAATTGTTAGCCACCGCCTTGGAGGGGTTTGGCGTGTTGAGCAAGGTGCCGGCGGGAACCAAGTTAATATTGCTGCCCGCTCCGCTCAAATTTTGCAGGTCGCGGCTTCGATTCCCGACATAAGATACTTCCATCAAACTGGTCCATGGCAAACGCTGTGCAACCGTGAAACTATAGCTGTCGGTGTATGGCTGTTTGTCATCTTTGCTATCGACAGCGGTAGGCTGCGCCAGCGCTGGGGAAATAGTATACGTATTCAGCTTGCTCGCGAGCAGCGGCTGGTTGAAATCTGTGGGATGCAGAGTCACGGTCTCAGATCCGGCAGAGGTGTCCAGACCGGCGGTAAATTGGCCGGAATGATAGTAGAACCGACCCCATCCTCCACGCAGCACCGTGTTTCCCTTACCCGTCAGATCGTAGGCGGCTCCGAAGCGTGGTTGCCACAAAACAGTCTTGCTGGGGAATCCGCCAACTGGAACTGAGCTTTGCCGTGCGTGCCAGTTAAATCCGCAGAACGTCGGCGAACCCGTGCAAGACGCGTTCTGGTACTGCGACAAATTGAAAATGGAATAACCAAAACCCTCGTTATCGATCCAGGGCGTGAAGTGAGTCATGCGCAATCCCAACTCCACGGTCAACTTCTTATTCACCTTCCAGGAATCCTGCACGAAGCCTTCGTATGTGTTGTACGCAATGTCGTTGATGCGATTAAAATTCGCCTCCGCATATTGAGACAAATTGCCGGTCAGTTCGTCCGCGTAGGCGCTGCCCAAAGTGTAATTGGCATTATTGGACGGCACAAACTGCATGTAGCCTTCAGTGCTATTGTTGGCTGGCTGGGTGTTTCGTATCCACTCATAGAAGAAGCCCGCCTTCAAAGTGTGGGTGGCCCACACCTTGGTTAACGTATCGCTGGCGCTTGGCATGTATTTGTTGGCGTAGAGTCCTTGAGAAGCTCCGCCCGCTTCAAATCCGCCCGGATTGTAGACCAGCGCAGCTTCTCCCGCCCCGCCGTTGCCGCCAAAGGAGGGAATCTGAGCGACCTTGTTGTTGAACAGGGTTGGATCGTTGTAGCCCACTTTGGTACGGTCTACTTTGGTCGGATCGGCGAACACGTTCGGGAAGCCGACAAAGGTATAGGCAAACACCGTTTCATTGGTCATCGTCGGACTGAAGACGTGCGTCAAAGATCCGCTGTACGCAGCGGACTTGTTTTTACCTTCTACCGCCGTTGGGTAGGGCACTTGATCTGACTGACGCCACCACAAACCGACCGGGAATTGCTGCGTTTCCTGCTGCAGGTTATAACGGACAAACAATTTTGTGTTGTCGCTGATGTTGTAATCTACGCGGGTGGTGAATTGAATGTTGTTCTGATTGAAAACTTCCGACTGGACGTAGTTGGGACCACCGGTCACTGCCGGATTAGCATTTGGCGACGGGTACAGCTTCATTAGCGCCACCATGTTCGGGTCAATCATCGACTTTGGAAGCTGGCCGCCTGGAAACTGTGTTGGGTTGAGGCTTCCCGGAGGATTGCCGGAAGCCGTCTTTGCACCCAACGCGGCTAAGCTCGCCGGGGAGAAGTCTCCGGAGAGAATAGCCGGAGTTGGAACCGTAGCAGTCAACTGGCTCGTGTCCAAAACCTGATAGAAGTATTCGTATCCGGCAAAGAAGAATAGTTTGTCATGGTTCTTATTGAACCGGGTGCCCGGAATGATCACCGGTCCGCCGATGTTGCCGCCCGGATAATAGTACTTGTTTTGCGTCCGCGGAATGCCGATGGCATTCGCATAGGCGTCATTGGAATTCAATTCAAAGTTCCGGGCGGAGAAAAATGCATCGCCGTGGAAGTTTACGCCGCCCGACTTGGTCACGGAAGTAATAACCGCGGGGCCCTTCTGCATTTCCGCGCTGAAGTTTGATGTCAACACCTTGAACTCCTGCAGAAAATCGGCGTTTGGGTTCACCGGCGTATCGCAGTTGCAGCCCGGGTCGGAAACGTGCGCGCCGTCCGACACGATGTCCAGTGAGTTCGTGGGCAGGCCGTTATAGCTAAAGGCGTTGTTTAAGGGGCTTTGGCTTCCCGAATCGCCGTTCCCGTTGATGCCGATCGTCTGGCCGCTGTAGTTCGATTTGTTGGCTACCCCGTTCTGAACTCCAAAACCGGGGATAATCTTGATATATTCTGCGGCGTTGCTGCCCACCTGTATGTAGTTTTCAAGCTGTTTGGTTGTAAGCGTGGACGACTTTTCGCCCGAGTCGACTGGAGCCACAGTATCGGCGGCGCCGGAAACCTCTATAGTCTGATTCGTGTTGCCGACCTGCAGCGAGACATTGACGTTGCGCCTCTCACCGCCGCCGAGCGCAATGCCGGCAGCTTTGTATCCCTGGAACCCAGCGAGTTCGACACTTAATATATAGGTACCGACCGGGACGGAGGCAAAGGTGTAATAGCCTTGGCCGTCAGTAACGGTAGTTCGTTCCGAGCCCGATCCGGCATCGCGCAACTTGACGTTCGCGTTGGCTACCACGGCGCCTGAAGAATCGGAAACGATTCCGGTGAGAGTGGCAAATATACCCTGAGACCAGACATTGGCACACAGGAGGATGGCTACAGTTATCGCCGACAGGAGCGAAATAATTTTTTTGGACATGGACCCTCTTCGTGAAGCAATGCAAACCAGCGAAGGCTTGCGCAAATCTAGAACCTGGGGCTTACTATATAGGAACTAGCTGGCAGCGGCAACCTCGCTTGGGTTACCGAACCGCTACGGCTTCCGTTACATCCCAGAAACCCTTTCTTTTGAGTAACGTTACACGGTCGAAATAACCGCGTTAGCTTTTGATATACTTCCCGCGTCCGGCTCCTTTATGAATGTCGTCACCGATTCCCAGGTTGAACGGAACGAAGTCGAAAGCGTCCTCCATTCGGGGCTCTTTGACAAAGCAGCTCGCCTTGAACGCTTCTTTCGCTACGTCTGCGACCAGCACTTTGCAGGGCGCGCCGAACACATTAAGGAGTACAGCATTGCGCTTGAGGCTCTAGGGCGGCCAGCCACATTTGACCCGAAGAAAGATTCCATCGTTCGCGTGGAGGCTCACCGGTTGCGTAAGCGGCTGGATCAGTTTTACCGGGAGGATGGCGCTTCCCATCCGGTGCATGTAGTCATTCCCAACGGACAGTACCGGCCCCTGTTCGTGGTGAAAGAACCAACCGAGGAGCGGCCACTCAAGCCGGCTTCAGAGCTGACTGTCATGGAACCGGTCGTGATGGTTCAGACGAGCGAGTCTCCCTTGCCTCCCGATGGCAACCGGAAGCGGAATCTTATGATTGCCGTAGCCGTAATGGCAATGGTGATTTGCGTGGTCGCGGCCAGGCGCACGATGCCCACTTGGCGGCAGAAGAGCGCTGCGAACGAGGTTTGGACCGGTCCCGCCAACGAACCGGCCGGGGCGGAATCCCGTATTCTGGCTGGTTACCATGGCACGCCATTCGTCGACCGGCAGGGCCATACCTGGAGCGCGGACGCTTATTACCGTGGCGGCGTATCTTCGGCGATACAGCCCGGCAATTGGATCGAAGGCGGACCGGACCCGCGCTTGTTAAAGAGCCGCCGGGCCGGTCGATTCAGCTATGACATCCCGCTGCGGCCGGGTGCGTATGAATTGCACTTGTATTTCGCTGAGACCGAATTCGGCCAGGGAAACCCCGGCGGAGGCGCCGATAGCACGCGCATCTTTCAAGTCTTGATTAACGGCGCTCCGCGGCTCGATGGATTTGACCCGCTGGGAGAAGCAGGCGCTCCGAATCGTGTTCTGGATCGAGTATTTAAAGACATTGTTCCGGCCGCCGACGGCAAACTCCATCTCCAGTTCGTGTCCGGCACCGCAGCCGCTTTTTTGAATGCCCTGGAGCTAGTGCCCAGCGCGCCCGGACGAATGCATCCGGTGAGAATAGTGGCGCAATCCGGCCCGGTGACCGATGCCGACGGTCGCCTTTGGGCCGCGGACGAATACTTTTCCGGCGGCGCTACGGTGGCGCGCCAGAATGCGGTAGTCAACCCTTCGGAGCGGGCGCTTTATCAAGGCGAGCGCTTCGGCAACTTCTCTTATCGGATTCCAGTGGCGCCGGGAAAATACCGCTTAACATTGCATTTTGCCGAGACTTATTTCGGCACGTACGCCTTTCAAGACGACCCGCTTAACAGGCGTAGCTTCAACGTCTTCGTAAACGGCACTGCTTTGTTGCGGGATTTTGACGTAGTAAAACAGGCGGGCGGCCCCAATCGCGGCCTCAAGGAAGTCTTCGAAAACCTGGAGCCGAACGCGCAAGGCATGCTGCTGCTGGAATTCATACCGGTGAAGAATTACGCCGAAATAAATGCAATTGAGGTAGTCGAGACTGAATAGAGAACGAGTGGACCATGTTTTCGTCACTTTATACGTGATCGCGTGCGCTCTCGCGGCGAACCTATCCGCGGCGCAAGCTGATCGTGTTCCTTTATCGCGGATAGCGGTAGACAAAACAAACGGCACGGTCACGGTCCTTGTCGAAGATCCCGTTTATCAAAAGAAAAAGCAGTACGAAGGCTACCCGCTGAAGGCAGTCATGGAGAAGTACTTCGATACTTCCGCTCGCCAAGAACCGGGGGAGGAGGTTGTTTTTCATACGCGCGATGGATATAACCCGAGCATGCCCGTAAGTGACGCAATGTCCGGCCGTGGTGTCATAGCCATCCGGGATCTCGAAGCGCAGGGCGACGCCAAGTGGATTCCGTTCGTTAGCAACGGTAAATCAGCAACTCCGGGAGACTTTTATCTCGTTTGGACCGGGGAGGCGAATTCGGCTCAGCACTTCCCCTGGCCGTATCAAATCGAATCGATCGAACTGGTGAGGGCCAGCGTGTTCCGAAATGCGGAGCCGACGTCCGCTTCGGCGAGCGCGAAAAAGGGCTACGATTCCTTCAGGCACACGTGCATGAAGTGTCACTCAATCAATTTCGTGGGCGGCACGCTAGGCGGCGAACTGAATGTTCCGTTGAATGTCACGGAATATTGGAAACCGAAAGAGCTGATCGCATTCATTTCGAATCCCCAAAGTGTTCGGGCCACCAGTAAAATGCCCAAACTGGGAATCTCCTCCGAAGACGCGCTCACGGTCAGCCAATACTTGGAGGCGATGGCGAAACAAAAGGTGTGTCATAACGAAGCGGAGTGCTCCACCCGCAGGCCCACGCCCTAAGACGATTCATCCGATCTGCTAACCTATTGTTTTAGCACTCAGCGGAGCGCTGAGTAGGAGTGTGTCATGTCGAAAAATTGTGAACTGTGCGGCCGCGGGCCGCAATTTGGCCATACTGTAAGCCACGCGAATAACAAGACGAACCGCCGCTGGGACCTGAACCTGCAAAGCGTTCACGCCGTTGTCAAGGGCGCCGGCAAGCGCGTCCGCGTCTGCACTTCGTGCATTCGCAACGGTAAAGTGCAAAAAGCCCCCATCAAGTAGCCGCTCGCCCCCACGGCGAAAATAATACCTGCGAATTAGGCTTCGCGATACCCTCAAAGAATGCCCCAGGTTAGCCAGGACACTGCTCACCAGGATGCAGCCAGCCAGCTGAATAGAAACCAGGTTCTTGTAGCGGCGCGTTTGGGCAAATCAGGCGTTGCATTCCTCATTGCCCTGGCAGTGTTTTTCGGCTTGTATTTCTCGGGCAAAGGCACGCTGGCCGCCCTCACGCTGATTGCGCTTATTCCCCTAACGGTCATCGTCGCCGTACGCGCATTGACGTTCATCCACCGCCACTCGCTCTGGAGCGTTCGCAACCGCTTGTTATTCGTTTACGGCTTGATTGGCATACTGCCGATCATTTTACTCTTCATTTTGGCCGGGCTGAGCCTATGGGGATTGACGAACGATTTGGCCATCTACTTGGCAACCTCCGCACTGGACCGCCGCCTGGAACCAATTGACGGCGCGGTGAGCGGTCTAGCCTACATGTCTCCCCAGCAGCGCCTTATTGTCGCGCCGCAAATGGAGAAAGGATTCGACCAAAGCTTTCCCGGAATCCGCTTCTATGTCAAAGACGAGAGCGGCGAACATCGCTACCCTCCCGACAGCCCCCCGCTCGATCTAACCGGCAATTGGAAAGATGTGCATGGGCTTTTGGTTTGGAAGGGACATTTCTACGGCTGGTCGCACAAGAAAGGCAACCAAGTTGAGGTTACAACGCTGGCGCCGCTTTCGGATAAATTTGTTGACGAGTTGGTGCCCAACCTGGGAACGATTACGCTTCTGGGCGAAGGCCGCGAAAGCGCGCACGCGGGTTCAGTGGTGATTCATCTGCCGCCGGCGGTTTCAACCTTCGATATTCCGTTTATCCTGCCTTCGACGTTGCCGCATTACCATCTGGATGCGCCCAACAAAACTTTCGAAGGCTCCCTGTCGGTCCATTCGCGTCCGTCGGCTGTGCTCACGAATTTCCTTTCGAGGTCGGAATTTCTGAGTGGCATTCTATTGACCTCGTTCATCACCGTCGCCATTCTGTTCCTATTGGTGGAACTGGTGGCGGGGATCATTGGGATCCGTCTTTCGCGCCGGCTCACGGGCGCGGTCAACCAACTTTATGAAGGAACGCGCCGCGTATTGCTGGGCGATTTCGGGCACCGCATTCCGGTGCACGCGCGCGACCAGATCGGCGAGCTGAGCGAATCGTTCAACCAGATGACCGTGAACCTGGAACGGCTGTTCGTGGTGGAGAAGGAGAAAGAGCGGCTGCAGACCGAGCTTGAAATCGCGCGCGAGGTGCAAGGCCAGCTCTATCCGAAACAAGCGCCGCCCATGCGCGGCTTGCAGCTCACTGTGCGCTGCGACCCGGCGCGGATGGTCTCCGGCGACTACTACGATTACCAGGAAATCGCGCAGCACAAGCTCGCCTTTGCTATTGGCGACGTGGCGGGCAAAGGCATCTCGGCCGCCTTGCTGATGGCGACTTTGCAAGCCGCTTTACGTGCGCAAATGGCGCAATATTTGCCGACACGCGAGAACGATTGCAGCCAGCTCCAAGATATGGACCGGGACATGGCCGCCGCGCAAGTGGTTTCAAAGCTGAACAAGCAGATTTACGCGCACACTTCACCTGAGAAGTACGCTACGTTTTTCTTCGCCATGTTCGATGAGCCGACGCGCACGCTGACCTACACGAATGCCGGCCATTTGTCTCCGCTGCTGCTGCGCAAAGGCGATGTAATTCCTCTCGATTCAAATGGCACGGTAGTCGGGGCGTTCCCGTTTTCGAAATACAACGAAAGCTGTATCGTCTTAGAACCGGGGGATCTTTTGATCTGCTATACGGACGGTATTACGGAGCCGGAAAACGCCTACGGCGAGGAGTTCGGTGAAGCACGCCTGGTTGATTTAGTAAAGAAAAACGCGCATCAGAACGACACGGAAATTATTCGCTTGGTGCTAGACGCCGTTCGAGGATGGAACGGCAGCCCGGAACTACATGACGATATGACGTTGCTACTGGCGCGCCAAGTTGATGTGATCGAGGCGGTGTTGGCATGAAGATTCTGACCGCCGCCGAGATGCGCGAAGTAGACCGGCTTACCATTGAGCGCGGCATCCCGGGCTTGCTGCTGATGGAGAACGCCGGCAGCCGTGTCGTCGATTTCCTGATCAAAACTTTCACCCCGCTTGACCAGCAACGCGTGGTGGTGATTTGCGGCAAAGGCAACAACGGCGGCGACGGATTCGCAGTTGCCCGGCAGCTATTTACCCGCAAGCTTTGCCGCGAACTGAACGTGGTGGAACTGTTTCCCGGCGAAACTCTGACTGGGGATGCTCTGGTAAACCGGCGCGCTCTGGCCGCCTGCGGCTGCCCGATTCACGCCGAAATACCGAACGAAGCCAATTTCGCAACCGTGGTGGTTGACGCCATTCTCGGCACTGGGCTTTCCGGACCCGCGCAAGGCCCCGCGCTGGATGCCATCCGGATGGTCAACCAACGTTTTCCGTTGGCCAGGAAAGTCGCGGTGGATATCCCGTCCGGTTTGCCGTCTGACGAAACGAAGCCAACCGGCGAGTTCGTGCGCACGGATTTCACCGTAACGTTCACCGCTGCGAAACGAAGCCAATGCCTTTCGCCCATCTACGAACACGTGGGTGAACTGGTTGTAGAAGCGATCGGCACGCCGCCCGAATTTTGCGAAACGAACCCAAGCTTCTGGCTTTGCCGGACGACGCCGGAAGATATTCGCCATCTATTTACTAAGAGGCCGAACGATTCGAACAAAGGGATCTACGGTCACGCGTTGGTTGTGGGCGGTTCGTTTGGTAAAAGCGGCGCTCCGGCCATGGCGGCGTTGGGCGCTTATCGCAGTGGCGCGGGTTTAGTTACTGTAGCGATTCCCCAAAGTACGCTGTTAGCCGTCGCCGCGGTTCGCCCGGAGCTGATGACCGAGCCGCTTGAAGAGCCGTTGGAGGCGAACCGGGTACTGGAGCTAGCGAAGAAAATGACCGTGCTTGCCGTCGGTCCCGGCCTAGGTACCGGAGCCGCGCAAGTTCGTTTCGTAAAACGCCTCTACGAGGAAGCCGAAATCCCCGCAGTGATTGACGCTGACGGATTGAACGCTTTGGCGGCTGCCCTTCCCCATACCAGTAAAATCCGGATTTTGACGCCGCATCCGGGCGAGATGAGCCGCCTGACGGGAAAGCCCACGAAGGAAGTTCAGGCTGACCGCTTGGGAATCGCGCGGGAGCTAGCCGCACAAAGCGGGGCGACTATCGTGCTCAAAGGTGACCGCACGATCATCGCGTTTCCGGACGGCGAAACCTGGGTGAACCCCACCGGTTCGCCTTCCATGGCCACGGGCGGTACTGGCGACATTTTGACCGGCATGACGTCAGGCCTGGTGGCCCAACATCCAAACGACTGGAAGCGCGCGGTCGTAGCGGCGGTTTGGCTGCATGGGCGTTGCGGCGAGTTGGCGGGAAAGCATTGGGGCGAACAGGCAATGCTGGCCACCGACCTGCTCGATTTTCTGCCCGAGGCGATGAATGAACTCCGTCCGGCAGTTTAAGACGCATTCAGACGAAGAAACCAGGGCGCTCGGCCGGGACTTGGCGCAGCTTCTGCCAGAACAGGGCGTGGTCTTATTAATTGGTGATTTGGGCGCGGGCAAAACGACGCTGGCCAAAGGCATCGTGGAAGGCCGGAACGCCGCTTCCGTGGATGACGTATCAAGCCCGACTTTTACACTGATTCACGAATACGGCGACCCGGTGAAGGTGTATCACGTGGATCTTTATCGATTGGACACAGCGGAAGAAGTGAGCCGGCTCGGTCTGGAGGAATTGTTTGACCGGCCGGCTCTTACGCTCATTGAATGGGGCGAGCGATTCCCCGAGCTACTGCCCGCCGAGCGGGCGGAGATTCACTTGAAACATCTTACTGAAGACGATCGCGAAATCGAATTTTCGCTTTCAGCATCAGCAAGCTAAGCAGTCCGAGAACACCGAAGGCCAAACTGGCCGGCTCTGGCGCCGCGAGAAAGTCATTGTATGCCGTTGTCGCGATTAGCGCGTCGGCAGCGGTAGTGGGGTGCTCGCCATCCCAGAACAGATAAGTATCGGGGTTTGCGCCGGTGTTCAACCAAGCGGAATCGGCAATGTTGGTAAGGCCAAACGCGGCGGGATCAGCGGCGATGTTGAGGAACAGCGTGTTCACATCCACGCCGATGACATCGATTCCCATCGCCTGCAATTTTGCTATATCCAGCGACCATTCGAAGTTGTATGCGGCGGATGCCTGATTGAGCAAGCCTGCGACGACGGGGCCGGCAGCTGTGGCATCCGGCGTCGAGCCGAGCGGCGGCAGATTGAGCCACATAAACGTCTTGCCGCCTTGCGCCGCCAAGGTGAGGATATTGCTGTACTCATTGTCGGCAGCCGTGAGAGGGCTCACGCCAGCGGCCAAATCATTGGCGCCCGACCAGAGCGTATAGAGCGCAGCGGAGGAGGCCACGCCTCCGTGCGTCAGGCTATAAAGCCCAACCTGATCAGTAGTGAAAGGAACTTGGGTGAGCGGAGGTACGGGACTGAAGGACGGGTTGTGCCCGCTCAGCGCGGAAGCCACCGCATAGTTCGTGCCGCCCGTGCCCGCCAAAAACGGCGCTGGATCTGCCACGCCTAATTGAGGTGCTAACTGATCCACCCATAAACCTACTGGGCCGCCGATGGGAACAGGAGGAGTCGTATTCGGCCCATCGGTAAATGCGTTGGGCGCGTAATTTCCAGGAAGAGTTCCTCCCAGAGCAATAGCGGCATTCCCGTTGTCGGAGAGGCTATCTCCAAATACAACCAGGCTGCTCACTGAGCCAATGGGATTTGCGAGCAAAGCAACCGGTGTTAGGAGACAGGCAAGCGCGGCGTAGCGAAGAATAAACATGTATGATGCACCTCGAAGCAGCCTCTATTGTATACGTGCTACTAATTTTGAATTACTCAGGCCGGTTGATGAGGAAGGTTGCCGTGGAATCAAAGAAATTTTGCAGTACTTCGCGCGCGGCGGCGGGCAGATTCACCTCGTCCATCGCGGCGGTCATTAGCTTCATCCAACTCTCGCGCGCGGCTTGATTGACCACGAAAGGATTGTGCCGCATGCGCAACCGAGGATGGCCGCGCTCTTCAATATAGGTTTGCGGACCGCCGAAGCGGTAGATGAGAAAGCCGCGCAAACGAGCTTCGGCCGCGGCCAGATCGCGCCCCTGATACATAAGCCCCAGAATACTGTCGCCGGGCACCTGACGGTAGAAGGCCGCTACTAGGCGCTCAAAACCTTCCTGCCCGACGGCAGCGTAAACTTCGTGTTCTTCCATAAATTTTTAAATGACTGCTTGTAACTCGCGCCAGGGTTTCCCTTGCGATTTGGCCACGGCGCGGCAAGTAATTTCGCCCTGATAAGTATTTACGCCTTCCCGGATAGCCTTACTTTGCTCACACGCGGTTTCGAGACCTCTATTCGCTAGCGCCAGAAGATACGGCACAGTGGCGTTCGTTAAACCGAACGTGGAGGTATGCGGGACAGCGGCGGGCATGTTCGATACACAATAATGCAAAACGCCATCGACGTAGTAAATCGGGTCCGTGTGCGTGGTGGCGTGCGCGGTCTCGACACAGCCGCCTTGATCAATTGCCACGTCCACAATCACTGCGCCTTTTTTCATGGTGGAAACCATTTCCCGGCGCACAATTTTTGGGGCCGCGGCGCCCGGAATCAGCACCGCTCCAATGACCAGATCGGCGCTGCGGATGCAATCGCGAACGGTATAGAGGTTCGAAGCCAGCGTCCGGATAGCGCTCAAGTACACGTCATCCAGTTCGCGCAGCCGGTCGAGATTACGGTCAATAATAGTGACGTTCGCGCCCAGTCCGCATGCCATCTTGGCGGCATTATGGCCCACGACTCCGCCGCCAATGATAAGAACATTGGCGGGCGCCACGCCGGGAATTCCTCCCAGTAAAATGCCTCGACCGCCGTTGGGACGTTCCAGATATTGAGCACCCACCTGCACTGCCATGCGGCCCGCCACTTCGCTCATCGGCGTGAGTAGGGGCAGCGAGTGATCGTGCTCGCGTATGGTTTCATAGGCAACCGCGCTGACCTTCGCTTTGAGCAACACTTCCGTCAGATCAGGCAGCGGAGCCAGATGCAGATAAGTGAAGAGAATCAATCCGGGCCGGAAGAATTGGTATTCAACAGGCTGCGGTTCTTTAACTTTGACTACCAGATCCGCCCGATTCCAGACCTCGGCGGCGCTTGGCAGAACTTGCGCGCCGGCTTCCGCGTATTCGTGGTCCGGAATGGAGCTGCCCTCGCCGGCCTCTGCCTCCACCAGCACTTCATGGCCGTGTTCACGCAGCGCGATTACCATGCTGGGCACGCAGCCGACACGCGTTTCGTGATCTTTGATTTCTTTCGGAACGCCAATGACCACGATTTGATCTCCTGTTCTTTTATTCTGGCTTGCCTGGCGCCGGAATCGTCTCCGGAGAAATGGGCGGCGCAGTGGCCGGCGGCAAAGTGGATGGCGGAGGCGGCGTGATGGGACCGCTGTCATGTTTTGGACCAAGCCCTAGACCGATAAGCGTGAGCGCGTTGACCTTGCCGTCATTGGGAAGTTTTTGATCCGCTTGAAAACGCTTCAGCGCGTCGGTGGAATCATCTTTCCACTCGCCGTTCGGCTCGCCCTTGAAGTAGCCACGTTCCTGCAGCGCTTTCTGGATTTCCTGGTAGCGATTCGGGTCGGGATGTTGCTGGCCGACCGGCTTGGGAGGCCCGCGGCGCGAAGCCACCCGGCGCCGGGAAGCAGTTGTATGGGAAGTAGTGGAATGCGCCCGTTGCGCCGTCGATTTTGAATTGGACTTACTCGCCTCCGTTGGATTGGACGCGGGCTTTTTGGAAGCCGTGGGCTTAACGCCAGTCCGTGCCACGGCGGGCGCGCTCGTTTTAGGTTTGGCTTTGAGCTTGGCTGGCGCCGGATGAGGCGGTTGCTGGGCGGACAGCGCGGTTGCCATCACCATCAGGGCCAGGAGGCATCGCATGGAAATCACAATTTTATCATTTGGTTACAAGTGGGCCATGGGCCGCGATAGGATTAACATTCAAGGCGCAGAATCTTAGTTGCCGCGCGGGAGAACTTGAATGAGCAGAGATGAACAGATAGTGGAAGCGGAATTGATGGAGATCAGCGCCATCCAGGACGACACGGTCAAGTTGGAGCGGATTGTCGCGTGGTGTGCAAATTACCCAAGCGAGATCCCGTTTGCGCTAAATTTCTTCCGGGCGCGGCTGCATAAAAAGACGGACCGGCCTTTTGATTTGGAAAAAGAACTCGATCGCTAGGCGTTGCTTCAGATTAGGGACAATGAGGTGATTGCCGGTCTCAGCAATCTTCCCGCCCGTTGATATCTGCTCATTGTTCTGCTAACCGGACTGCGGAACACACATGATGGCAAGTCGGTTGAAACACTACCTCGGCAGCGCTGATCGGGACATTCGTGCTGGGCGTTTTGGTCGGCCTAGGGTATCACTATACACCGATTGCCGCGGCCATCCTCATGACAATGCTTTTCGCAGCAGCAATCCCTCCAAATTACCCAAGATAATTCTGACTTCGAATGTTTATCTGCTTGTCGTTTGAACGGCGCGCAGTTCGATTAGCGATGGCAATCGGCACAACTTATTCTCGTGCCGCCGCACGCAGCCGCTCCTCGCAGCGTTCATAATCCCCTAAATGTGCGCGCATGAGGCTCTTCCAAAGTTTTCCATGATTGGGCGCGAAGAAATGTAAGAGCTCGTGCACAATGACATAGTCCGCTAACTCGAGGTCAAGCGTCAGTAAATCTGCGCTGAATTGGAGATTCCCGGCTGTCGAACAAGATGCCCACTTTCGCCTCATAGGACGGATCGTCAGCGAACGGACACGGACATTCAGTTTTTCGGCCCACTCATAAACGCGAGTTTTAAATTCTTCTCTATTGGTGAGCTTCGGCATGCGGACTACCTGCCTTCATCAGGACTTCGAAGAGGCTGTCAACAAGCGACGCGACACGATCAAGGTCGTCCACCTCGGCGTAGATGGCAAATGTAATCTGGTTGCGCAGTTCGCGCAATTCCTTTTCGCTGCGGCGCCAGTTGACGGATTCTCGAAATGCGGCAGCAATCTTTTCACTGACTGGCTGGGCACTCGGGATTTGTTCTTCCGTCAGTTTGCAAAGCACGTAGTAGCTGAGGGCATCCAAGCCGCTTTCGACCTGCTGGCGTTTCCGTTTCTCATTATTTTCGATTTCCCGGAAGAGTTCGGCTAAGGCTTCCGCCGTATCCGTCTGACGATCCTCAAAGTTCTCCTGCACAGCGCGGGCTCGATCGGCCATGGCGATCAGGTACGGATCTTCGCTCTGCTCTTCAGCCGTTTTTTCGATGCTCTTGATGAGGTTGATCACCTTGGTGTTGTCGCCGCCATCACGGCTCTGAATCGTTTCGATGGTCTTCTCGTCAATCGCGAAGATGTCGCGGATCGGCTGTATGACGCTCGTACCGATGTGGGCCTGTACAAGCCGGTTCGTTTTACGTTGAAACTCCTTATCGGGTTGAGCACCACGGCTGAAGGCTTTACGGACAACAGCATAGATGCCGGAGAGCGTCGCATAATTGTCCAGGTAGGGACGCAGGAACGCGTCGGGCGAGATGATCTCGTAAAGCATCTCAATTTCCTTGTATTCCTTAAAAAACTGCTTGCGGCGTTCTTTATCGCGAAAGTGCTCGATGAGATTATCGTTGTCCCGGTCATCGAAATTAAAGTGGATGAGCTTTAGATACTCGGGCGCGATCGACTCCATCTTTGCCCTGAAGACCTGCTTCAAAAGCGAGAGGTCTTTGACGATGGCATTGATCTCTTCGCTATCGAAGTGCAAAGCTTTTTTCAGGTTTTCGAAGATACCGATGAAGTCGAGAACGAAACCATGCGGCTTGACCATTTCTTGCTGTTCGTTCTCATAAGGGCGGTTGACACGCGCGATAGCCTGCAGCAGCGTATGGTCGCGCATCGGCTTATCAAGATACATCGAGTAAAGAATCGGCGCGTCGTAACCAGTGAGAAGCTTTTCGGTGACGATGAGAATTTTGGGGAACTCGCCGAATTTGCGGAAATTCTTCCGAATCGCTTTTTCGGTTTTATCGTCCAGGTGATACTGCTTCAGCTCAGGACCATCGTTGTTGTTCGTCGTCATGATGACGGCTGAATACTCGGGCGGGAGAATCCGGTCGAGCGCGGCCTTGTATTTATGGCAGGCGGGACGGTCGACAGCCACTAGAAAGGCCTTATAGCCCAGCGGCTCTACGTTGTTGCGATAGTGTTCGGCGACGAAGCGAGCGAGTTCTTTGACGCGGTTGTCGCCTTTGAGAAAATTTTTCAAGTTAACGGCGCGCTCGAGAACGGCATTCAGCTCTTCTATATCGGCAATGCCTCCGTTTCGACGAGCGAAAGGAATTCTTTATCGAGCATCTCGTGCGGAACCAGCATTTCGTTCGGCGCGACGTTGTAGTAGAGCGGCAGAGTCGTGCCGTCCTGAATACTTTCCGCGATCGAATACTTGTGCAAGTAGCCTTTATCATCCTCGCAGCCGAACGTTTTGAAAGTGCCTTTGCCATAAACGGTTTTGTCAATGGGTGTGCCGCTAAAGCCGACCAAAGTTGCGTTCGGGACAGCGGCCATTAGATATGTGCCAAAATCACCGCCGGTGGTGCGATGGGCTTCATCGATGAGGACGTAAATGTTCTCACGCGTGTTGATGTTCTCCGGCATGCTGTGGAACTTATGAATCATGGAGACAACGATTCCACGGTAATCGGAGCGAAGCAGGCGCTGTAGCTCGGAGACATAGTTGGCATGCGCAACGTTATTCAACCCGACCGAGGACAGATTTTTTAGCATCTGATCCTCCAGTTCGTTGCGGTCGATCATCAGCAGAATGGTGGGCTTGTTGGCGCGAGGCGCTTTAAAGAGCAGCTCGGCGGCCTTGATCATGGTGTACGTTTTGCCGCTGCCTTGTGTGTGCCAGACGAGCCCGCGGCGGAGCGCCGGATCGAGCGCCCGACCGACTACCTTGTCAACAGCGGCGGTCTGATGCTGACGGAGGATGTATTTTTCGAGTGCTTCCTCTTTTTCAGCAAAGAGAATGAAATCTTTGATTAGCCGAAGGATCTGCGGGATCGCGTAAAAGGTCTTTACTTTAGCCTCGAGATTCCCGATGTCTTCGTGCTTCCACTTAAAAATATTGCGGCGAACAGTATTCCAGGTGACGCCGTACTCGAAGCCGAGCGAATCGGTTCCGGTAAAGATCATTTCCGGCACCATCATTTCGGGTGTTTCGTTGTGGTAGCGACGGATCTGATCAATGGCGAGCGGAATGGCCTCAGATTTGCTGGCGTTCTTGCACTCGACAATCAAGACAGGGATTCCATTGATGAGGAAAACAATATCTTCACGATTGCAATAGCGGCCATTGTTGACTGTGAACTCCTCCGTCACTTCGTAGATGTTGCGTCGTAACGCGGGCGTCTGTTCGAGATCGGAGTAAGCAATGAGAATGAGGTCCAGTTCGCGGCCCTCATCCGCGGACAGAAATTTGCCTTGATTGCGGAGTGCGGCGAGGAATTCGCGGTTACCATAAATATCGGCGTGGAGGCGGCGGAAGCCGCCGACGAGCGCGCCTTCGGCTTCCTTATATTTTGGATTCAGTTCGCGGGCTTTGGCATAGAGAAGATCGTCGAAGAACAGAGAGGCATTTCTCGCCGCCTCTCTAGGGCTAGCTGCGTCGCGATCGAAGTGGCGGCGTCGCTCGGCTTCTGTCTGCGGCACAAAGGCCCAGCCGATTTCCTGTGCATAATGCAGCAGGCGAGCTTGGACCGTTTTGTGCTCTGACGGTTTAGGCATGATCGAGGAGTTTTTCGACTTCGGCGAGGTCGAGATGATTGACGCGGATTTGCGCTGTCATAAGCTGATGGAGGAGAGTGCGAAAAAGGCCCTGGATGGCAATTCGTTTACGGGCAAGAAGATCGTTCTTCTGATCGATGCAGTGTAATAAATCGCAGATCTGCTTTTGTTCCTCATTAGCCGGAATGGGAATGAGCAAAGTTTTCAACTGTGCTTCAGGTAAATGTGCGATGGTCGAACTTGCACCCCCCATTCGGTAAATATTTTTCAGATCGAACGCAAGTCTCAACAGTGTGCAAGAAATTCATTCGTTATGCGCCCATCTCTCGGCCGTAGTCGGTGTAGCGCCTTTTGGTAATAGCACTCAGATATGTCGCCGTTCCATATCGCCGCGCGTCCAACGACTCCGCCTTCGCAGACGAGAAGGTCGCCACGCTGTAATCGGAACTTAGTTGTTTCACGCTGGTCAAAGTCCATGTAGAGGATGTCAGAAAGGTCGACCTGCCCCCACTGAACATTTTTATTTCGTAGATATGGCTTGGGCGAGCGTCCCGCACGAGCACGTTGCGACAGCATCTTGCCGAGCTGGGTTTGGAATAGGTTTCCGAGTTGCTCAAGAGACCAGCTTTGCGGCACAGGACCAATTTCAGTTTGCTTCTGAGGTTCGCGGTGAAGTCCTTCAGTGAAGAGTTTTTGTAATAGCGCCTTTTTAGCTCTATGGTGAGAGCAAAAAGGCGGTCCTGCTGCTCAAGGGCTCGCTGAACGAAAGAAAGAATGGTGGCGATCTTGCGCTGCTCTGTGAGGGGCGGGACTGGAATTCTGAAAGTCTGGAGTCGCGTCGCGCTGATGTTACTTTGACTTACTGCGCGCGTCGCAATCGACTTAAGCCGACGTTGCGTGCTCGATGCATTGAGGTATAGGTTCAGGAAAAAAGGATCAAGGCGACTGGTGTCGGTCCGAATTCTGATTAGATAAGATGCAAATACGAAATCACCGGGTAAATCAAATATCGCTGTTCGGCCGACGAGGTCGAAGCTGTTTGTGCGGTTGAACAGCAGATCTCCTCGGTCTAGTTTGAATTTTGGCAAATCCTTCATGTTGACGTCCACGTACTGAAGCTTTTCGAGCGAAATACGTCCATTGACCTGGTTGGTCATTCGCAGGATCGGGCACGAACCCGCTCCGTTGCCTTTGAGAGAGAGTCCGTACTGAGCGCGTGTGACGTAGTCCTGCAATGTGTTCACTTGCCATGTCTTTGGAAACGAGCCTAGTTCTGTTTCGGAGAGCATGTCAATCATTTTGTTAGGGTTGCCAGAAGAATGTGCAAAGCTCGGTCGGTCTCCTGTGCCTGCAAGCCCAGATGATCCAACTCTTCGATAATCTCCGCGATCGGTCGGAGATCCGCATCTTCGCCCAAATGGATGTAACGACTTGGAGAGATATTGTAATCGTTCTTCGCGATCTCCTCGCGTAGAACAACACGCGAGTATTTTTCTAGCTCCTTCCATTCGGTAAACGTCTCGGCAATGCGGAGGATAGCGTCTTCAGAAATATAGTTTTTTGGGTCGCCTTTGGCGAAGTCGCGGCTCGCGTTTAGCAGAAAAAGCTTGTCGCGACGCTTGGCTGGTTTCGCTTTATTGAGAACGATGATGATGCCTGGCGCGGTGGTATTGTAAAAGAGGTTATCGGGCAAATAGATGACACCTTCGATATAGTCGTGCTCGACAAACCAGCGGCGAACATCCCTCTCTTTATTTGTATTCGCGTTGCCTGAGCCACGCGACGCTGCGCCGGTATCGAGCACGAAAGCGGCGCGCCCATGCTGGCGAGGATGTGCTGCACCCAGCCCCAATCTGCCTTACTGCCCGGGTAGCCAGCGCCTTTGGGGAAACGGTCGAGTTCGTCGGCATCGTAGTCCTTCTCCTTGAACTCGGTCTGATTCCACATGGGATTGGCAACGACGCGATCAAAGGTCTGCAGACGTCTACCACGGTGGAGTTTAGGATTACGAAAAGTGTCGCCGAGCTCGATCTCGCCTTCCATGTCATGAATGATCATGTTCATATTGGCCATGGCCCAGGTACCGGGTTCGCTTTCCTGGCCATACAGGCGTAGCGGCGCGAAGCTACGGCGCGAACGAAGCTGCATCTTTTCTTGCAGCATGAGCTGGCACTTAATGAGAAGGCCAGCTGAACCGCAACAAGGATCGTAGATGTCAATTCCCGGCTCGGCATCCATGATGCGCGCGATGAGGAAGCCAACTTCCGTTGGAGTATAGAATTCGCCGGCGCTCTGGCCACTGCCTTCCGCGAATTTGCGGATGAGGTACTCGTAGCTACGCCCTATGATGTCGGGCTCCACGTCGGCAAGACCAAGGCGCTTTTCGCTAATGCGCTCGATCAGATTGCTGAGACGATCATCCGAGAGATCGCGGACACCATGTGTTGTGGCGTTGAAGTCGATGCGATCAATGATGCCTTTGAGCAGCGGATTCTCGTCAGCGATGGCCCGGAGATAGGTGGTGAGCTGTTCGCCAATGCGATCAGAGAGCTGGCGGATAACGGACCAGACGGGCTGATTGGCATCAGAAGGCTCAAGCGGAAGATAGAAGCGGACAAGCTTCTTATCGCGCTTGATAAGCTGGAATGCCTTGGCGCGGGAGTTTTTGACTTGCTGGGCAATACGGTTCAGCTCATCATCGAAGACATCGCACAGGCGCTTGGCGAAGATGAGCGGGAGGATGAATTCCTTGTATTTGGGCGCGTCCTTCGCGCCGCGGATGCTGCATGCGGCGTCCCAAATCCAGGATTCCAGCGATTTATCATTTGAATTCATTAGCAATTAGGGGCAGGCAGGACGGAACGTTGATCCACTGGTTCCGCTCCTGTGTTCATAAAATACTGAACCAATTATTGCAAGCGCAGACGCTCGGGTCCGTTTGGCCAGATATGCAATCGCTCTTTGCAAGCTGACAAAAGTAACACAATATGTTTTATGCGTAATCTGGACTTGTCATAATAGATCCTGATTCTGAGATCGAGGGTCTACGGCCGCGATTTCCTCAAGGAGGCACGCTTCGCTGTTTGGCGGGCAGGCAAATGATGGATTCAGCAGACAGCGTTTCCCGCTTGGAACAGAGTTTAGGTTGCGCATGGCCACATTTGCGAGATGCGAAGCGACGGGCTGAAGCAAAAAGGCGTGAGCTTCGAGATGCGCTGGACGGGTTCGCCTCGGAAGATACAAGCATCGTGGTATCGGGATCATTAGCCAGGGACGAGTTTACCGATGGAAGCGATATCGATTGGACACTACTTATTGACGGTCTGGCCGATCCAAAGCATTACGATTTGTGCCGAGAAATCGGAAAAGTTGTGGACGCACATTCTTCGAAGAAGCCCGGCCCTGAAGGTACATTCGGAGCTATGGTCTTCAGCCATGACTTGATCCATCAGATTGGAGGCGAGGATGACACGAATAAAAATACGACGCGAAGGCTCTTGCTTCTACTGGAATCCAGAACTGTAGGACGAGAAGAAGCCTACGATCGAGTCGCTAGACATGTGCTGAGCCGCTACCTGCTCGAGGATAGAGGTCTCTGGCGCGGCTCGCAATACCGGGTACCCCGATTTCTACAAAATGACGTGGCGCGATACTGGCGCACAATGGCTGTTGATTTTGCCTACAAGCTGAGAGATCGCGCCGGGAAGGGTTGGGCGATTCGGAACTTCAAGCTTCGGATGTCAAGAAAGTTGATATACATCTCTGGGTTGCTGGCATGTTTTCAGTGTCATCTTGACCAATCCGATCCCCAAGTCGGGGACCTTTTTCGGGATCCGAGTCGGCGCAAGGAGGTGGTGGAATACTTCCGGCAAATGTTGGCGGCGACGCCGCTGGAAATGGTCGCTGGTGTTCTTTTGCGGTATCCGCATCTTGCGGACGCCGCGCGCGACATCTTTGAACCATACAATGAGTTTTTGGGGATTCTCGCGGACAGCGAAAAAAGGAAGCGCCTGGATGCACTATCGGAAGAAGACAGTGTTTCAGATGAGGTTTATCAATCCGCCCGGCGCCTGACTCATCGGTTTCGGGATGGTCTATTGGCTTTCTTCTTTGACCCAAAGAGTGAACTGGATGAGCTGACCAAAAATTATGGGTTTTTTTAAATGCGAATCATAGGCTTTTCCACCGGCGCCCTTGCCTACTCGGACTTCCGCAGAGGGCTGGCGATGGCATCCACCGAGGTTGTACAAGCTGTCGAGTTATCGGCACTCAGAGAAGACGAACTAGAACCCCTGCTGGATGCACTGGACTCTCTTCCACTTTTGAACTTTCGCTATGTATCGCTCCATGCTCCGAGTGCATTTCCGGCGCTAGCGGAACGTGCAATCAGAGACCTTCTTAGCCAAGAATTGTGGCGGCAATGGCCGATTGTAGTACATCCTGACGCCATCAACGATTTCGGGCTTTGGCGAGAGTTTGGTTCGTTACTCTGTATCGAAAACATGGACAGGCGAAAGCCGGTAGGCCGCAGCCAGCGGGAGTTAAGCCGGATATTCGACCAGCTTCCCGAGGCAAGCTTGTGCTTCGATATAGGCCATGCTCGTCAATTCGATTCGACAATGACGGAAGCCTACCTTATCTTGCGAGAGTTTGGCTCGCGCCTCAGGCAGGTGCACGTCAGCGAAGTAAACACTCGGAGCAAACATGACCGTTTGTCTTACGCCTCCATTCTCGCTTTCCAGGAAATTGCGGAGATGATTCCGCCAGACATTCCTCTGATATTGGAAACACCGGTAGAGACCTCCGAAATGAGGGCGGAAATTGACAAGGTAAAGCAGGCGCTTCCAGTTGGCTCAGAAGTCATGGCGGGCTGAAGTCATTCTCGGGAGCGGGGCTTTCCGCCTCGTGCTTGCGTCATCTTCCCCGATGCCCGTTGTTGATGTAACCAGGCCGAATTGAGTCCAAAGCTTCACGGATGAACAGAGTCTTGCGTGTCGTGCGGAAGGGGTACGCAGTCGTTTCATGTAGGCCGTAAACTGCTGACTGCGAAAAGCTTCGCGGATTGCGCCAATTAGTCAAAAGACGCGCTTAGGTCCGTAGATTCACAAGGCTGTATAATCGCGCCAAACCGAAAAACCCCCAACCGTGTCCTAGGAAAACCGACCTAATAATTGCAAAAGACTGTGCCGCAATCGCCTTAAACGGCATGTTTTTGTTTACGGCGTATCTTCGACAAATTCGCGCAGCCGGGCAAGAGCGTCGTCCCATTGTTTTGAAATTGCGTCAAGGAAGCGGCGAGCGTCTTCGACACGCCGCTGATCCAGTTGCCAAACGTTCTCGCGCCCGTGTCGCGCGCTGCGAACCAAACCTGATTCCTCCATCACTCGCAAGTGCTTGGTAATTGCCTGGCGAGTGACGTGGGAACCCGCGGTGAGCCTGGTGATGGACATCGGTCCGTCCTGGCAGAGGCGGGCGACGAGACGTAAGCGAGTCTCATCACCCAAGGCCGCGAAAAGGTGCGCTGAGACTTGCCGTTTGGCAAGAGCTTTTGCGCTAGTGCGTGTTATTGACATATTTAGCGAACACCTGGACCATGAGCGTCCAACCGCCGTCATTGCCCGCGAAGGCCGTCGCCCGGCGTTCGAACGGAAGCTGGTCAAAGCCAGATTCAGTGACAGTCAGCATCACACCGTCCGCTACGTCTTCCAGGGCAAAGACCACCAGCGTCGTTGGCTCGGCGGAGTAATTGACGCCAGGGTCAATCGCGTGGGGATGCCAGCGGAAGGAGAAGGTCTTTTCGGGCTCCATCTGCTCAATGATGATCTCAAAGGGTTTGCCCTGATGCGGTCGCTGGGCGGCAGCAACCTCGGCGTCCACCGCCGTACCAGAAATCATTCCCTGTATGGAAGCGCCGGGAGTAAACGGGCCGTCAATCGTCACTCCGAACCAATAACCGAACTCCTTTGAATCGGCCAATGCCCGCCAGACTCGTTTCCGCGGCGCGTGCAATAGAATTTTTTTCTCGATGCGATCTGTATTCATGCAACCTCCTGGTTGCATATTAACAGGCACTGACTATAAAATGCAACCATAAGGTTGCTATTTTGGTTTAGGGTCTCACGCAGGAGCTGACCCTTTACGTCGGACAATTTTGATAAAATGTCGGACAGGCAAATGAAAGACTATCGTATTACCGTACGGTTTCCCGCTGAACTTCGCCAAAGGCTAAAAGCCGCTGCTCATCGCGCGGGAACACGCGAGTCGGATTTGGTTCGCGGAGCCGTGGAACGGCAACTCGCGATCGAGGAGGACGTGCTTTCCGCATATGAGCATGCAAAAAAGGCTGGATTGATCGGAGCCGCGCGGGGAGCCAGCCAGGACCTCAGCACGAATCCAAAACATTTCGATGGATTCGGCAGTTCATGATTGGTCCGGTACTGGTAGACACCGGTCCGATCGTGGCTATCCTGTCGGAATCCGACGAACATCACAAAGCGTGCGTAGAGCAGCTTCGTCACATGCAAGGCTCCCTTCTGACTTGTTGGCCCGTAATTACGGAAGCCGCTTGGCTTTTGCGGGCATATCCGCTTGCCGTTGGAGTGCTCCTCACCTCTTTTGACCGTAGGCCCTTTGAGCTTGCTGCTCTGGATGAAACGGATCTCTCCGGGATTGCCGCGATTCTCATCAAGTACAAAAGCTTAGGGATACAGCTGGCGGATGCCGCGTTGGTGCATTTGGCAAACCGCGAAGGCATTGAAACGATATTCACCCTAGACCGGCGCGATTTTAGCGTGGTCCATCCGGCCCGTGGAAAGAAGTTCCGTATCGTCCCATAAACGCTTCCGCTCAAGTTTTCGCTGGTAAAGTTTTTCGCTGTGTGATAATACTGTTGCGATGACTTCGTACGTGGTTAGCTTTTATTGGTTTCGGTTCTGGCGCTCGCCAGAGTTGTGCCGAGGGGTATCCGCGCGAAGCTAAATTTAGCTTAAACCGGTTTTGAAAGGGGCCCACTCGGAAACGAGTGGGCCTTTTGCGTTTGGGTCGATATATAAAATAAGGACACTCGTGAGGGGAAGATGATTATTTCGATGAAACGTCATGCGACGAAAGCGGAGATCGACGCGGTTTGCGATCGAATTCGCGAGTTCAACTATAAGGTGCATTCGATCGCTGGTGAAGAGCGCTGCGTGATTGGCGCCGTGGGCATGGGGGATGTGACGGCCTGTCTGGAGTCACTTGAAGCCATGCCGCAAGTGGAGAAAGCGGTGCGCATATCGGCGCCCTACAAATTCGTCAGCCGCGAATTTCGGCCCGCCAAATCGCAGATTAAGGCGAACGGCGTTGAAATCGGCGGTGATGAATTTGTCATGATGGCGGGTCCTTGCTCAGTGGAAAGCGAGAAGCAAATTCTGGAGACAGCGCATTTCGTGGCCGGGCATGGCGCGAAATTTCTGCGGGGCGGCGCGTTCAAGCCGCGCACTTCACCTTACGACTTCCAGGGCATGGAACTAGAGGGTCTGAAACTATTGCAAAAGGCGAAGCGCGAGACAGGCATCGGCGTCATCACCGAAGTCATGAGCGACCGCGATGTGCAAATGGTGGCTGAATACGCGGACATTCTGCAAATCGGCGCGCGCAACATGCAAAATTTCTCACTACTTAAAGAGTTGGGCAAAGCGGGGCGGCCGGTGATGTTGAAGCGCGGCTTAAGCAGCACCATCAAGGAGCTGTTGATGTCGGCCGAATACATTGTGGCGCACGGGAATCCTGACGTGATTTTGTGCGAACGCGGCATTCGCACCTTTGAAACCGCCACGCGCAACACCTGCGACATTGCCGCCATCGCGGTGCTGGACGAGCTTTCGCATTTGCCCGTTGTGTTGGACCCGAGCCATGCCACCGGCAAGCGCAGCTTGGTGCCACCGCTGGCCCGCGCGGGCGTGGCCATTGGAGCGGACGGCATCATTGTGGAAGTTCATCCGCATCCGGAAAAGGCAATGAGCGATGGCGCGCAATCGTTGACGTTCGAGCAATTCGACCAAATGATGCGGGAGCTGGAACCGTATATCCAATTGTGGAAAGCGTCGCGCGTGGCCGAGTTGGCGCCGGCTTAATCCACCAGTGAAAACTGCTTTAGGCTTCCTAGCGCTGGCCGCGGTGGTGGCGGCCGTATTATTCGGAGTCGACTATTACCGGCACCGTTTTGTGCGGACGAACAGCGGCTTAGTGCGATTGCTACCGCCGGGAGACCTGACTACTTTTTTCATAGACTTTGACACGCTGCGGCGAGCGGGCCTACTGAATTTGCTGGCGGGCGTGAAGCCGGCCGATGAAAAGCAATATGAAGAGTTCGTCAGCCAGACGCAATTCCATTATCTGAACGATCTGGACGCGCTGGCCGGCGCGTCGGACGGCGAGCAATTGTTCTTCGTGATCCGGGGCCGCTTCGATTGGAATAAGTTGAAGCAATACGCGCTGGCGCACGGCGGCGTCTGCCTGCACGATTACTGCACCGCTCCCACCAGCAAGCCTGGGCGTTGGGCTAATTTTTTACCGATTCAATCCGACGTGATCGGCCTGGCCGTGAGCCCGAACGGCACAGCGGCGGACTTGCTGCGGCCGCCCGGCCGCCGCGTGCAGGAACAACCGCCGGGCAACACTCTGAACAACTCCGTTAACAACCCCGTCTGGGTGAAGCCATCGCAAAAATTAATGAAGACTCCGGCGGACGTGCCTCTCGCTGTCAGAATTTTTGCGATCACGCTGCAAGCGGCGGAGTCCGTGACGCTGTCTCTGGGAAGCGCAAGCGGCGGAATTGCCGTACAACTCGACGCCGGATTTCCAAACGAGCCCACGGCCGAGGCCGCGCGCAACCAGATGGAAATTCAAACGAAAATGCTGAAGCTGCAACTAGCGCATGAGCAGCAGCAGCCGAACCCGGCAGACCTGACGGGATTGTTGACAAGCGGGACGTTCCAAGTAGTTCACCAACGTGTCATCGGAGTCTGGCCGGTGCGGCGGGAGCTGCTGCGGGCGCTCCAGTAAAGCGGTGCACTACCCTAGTAATATAAGCACCTAATGTCAACCAGCGTTTTGGAACCTCCCCAAGTTGAGGAGCTGTATCGCAGCTTAGAGGAGAAAGTCCGGGCCCTCCGTCCCAAAGAGGATTTAGCAGCGCTGGACCTTGCCTACCGTTTTGCCGCCGAACACCATCGGCAACAGAAACGCCGGTCGGGCGAACTGTACATCACGCATCCGCTGTGGGTGGCGCATATTCTTGCGGATATGCAGATGGACCAGGTGTCCCTGCAGACGGCCCTGCTGCACGACGTACTGGAAGACACGCTTGCCTCACCGGAAGAACTGCGCGAGAAATTCGGCGAGGATGTATTGCGGTGCGTGGATGGCGTCACCAAGTTGAGCAAAATCAGCTTTGCGAACCGCCACGACCGGCAGGCGGAGAGCCTGCGCAAGATGCTGTTGGCCATGACGAGCGACATTCGCGTCATTATCGTCAAGCTGGCAGACCGCTTGCACAACATGCGCACCATTGGGGCGCTGCCGCGTGAAAAACAAGAAACCATCGCGCAAGAAACCATCGACATCTACGCGCCGATTGCGCACCGCCTGGGCATGGGTAAAGTACGCGGCGAGTTGGAAGATCTAGCTTTCCAAACGCTGCATCCCGAAGAGGCGGAGGACCTAATACGCGAGATCGACGCCAAGCGCAATCAGCATGAAGAATTGCTGGGCGAATTGAAGACGCAGATCGAGCAGAAACTCCAGAAGGAAGAGGTTCCCGCGCGGGTACAAGGCCGCGTGAAACGCGCTTATTCCGTCTACTTGAAATTGAAGCGGCAGCGCATCACGCTCGACCAGGTGTACGACGTGCTGGCGGTGCGCATCATCACGAACTCGGTGAAGAACTGCTACGCGGCGCTTGGCGTCATTCATAACGAATGGCATCCGATTCCCGGGCGCATCAAAGATTTCATCGCCATGCCGCGGCCGAATTTGTATCAGTCATTGCATACCTCGGTGATTGGGCCGGGCGGCGTGACGTTCGAAGTGCAAATTCGCACCGAAGAGATGCATCGGCTGGCCGAGGAAGGCATCGCGGCGCACTGGAAATACAAAGAAGGCAGCAAGGGTCCCGGGAACGACGACCAGCGGATTGCGTGGCTGCGGCAACTAGTTGAATGGCAGCATGAGATGAGCGACTCGGGGGACTTTCTTTCGACGCTCAAGGTGGATCTCTATTCGGAAGAAGTCTACACGTTCACGCCGCGCGGCCGCGTGATTGTGCTGCCGCGCGACGCGACACCGATCGATTTTGCGTATGCCATTCATAGCGACGTGGGAAACACGTGCGTGGGCGCGCGCGTGAATGGCACGATTAAACCGCTGAAAAGCACGCTGCGCAATGGCGACGTGGTTGAAATTTTGACCCAGGCCGGCCACCAGCCGAGCCGCGACTGGCTGGCCGTAGTGAAGAGCACGCGAGCCCGGAACAAGATCCGCCACCTGATCAATACGGTGGAGCGGGCCAAGGCCGTCGAAATCGGGCAGAAATCGCTCGAAAAAGAAGCCCGGCGCATGGGTCTGAGCCTGGGGCGCATCTCGCAGGGCGATTTGGAATCGGTGGCGTCGGAATACGGCGTCAGTAAGACTGAGGATTTGTACGCCGCGCTGGGATTCGGACGGTTTTCAGCACGGCAGATCTTGCAGAAAGTGGCGCCGGAGGAAGCGGCCAGCGCGGAAGCAGCCGAGGTTACACCGCCGCCGGCGCGCGCGCCCCATCCAACACCCGGCTTCGCGCTGGCCGATGGAGGCGATCTTTCCATTGATGTGAAAGGCGCAGATGACGTTCTGGTCTATCGCGCTAAATGCTGCAACCCGGTCCGCGGGGAACAAATCGTGGGCTATATCACGCGAGGCAAGGGCGTGGCCGTGCATTCGCTGCAGTGCTCCAATGTGCAGAAGCTGATGTATGAAGCTGAGCGCAAAATTCAGGTGGAGTGGGCTCGTAGCGCCAATGAACCCTTGCCGGTGAAGGTGGTAATTTATGCGGATGACCGGCCCGGTATTCTGCATCAACTTACATCTGTTTTGAGCGCCGAAGCCTCAAACATCAGGAGTTTAGAGACGCGCGAGGATGAGAACCGCTCGGACGACAGCGCGGTGATTGAAATTACCATTGATGTGCGGGACAAGAAACAGTTGGAGCGCGTGATTACCGCATTCCGGCGCATTCCGGGCGTCCGGGATATCGAACGCATGCAGAGCGCGTCGTGAGGCCACCAGGATTTGTCCGTATTGGTTATAGGCCCTACGATTATTCCGGGGGTCTTGTGTTCGCTGCGAAACCAAGTACAATAGTGCTGTAGGGCAAGCAGATGTCGCTTTTTGCTTGCCCTATCCGATCAAACTAGAGATCGATTTCGATCTTTATCCGGGTCGGTCTCGTCCTTAGTATTAACAGGAAAAGAAACAGCACAAAGAGAACCATTTCTGATCCTCCTTTCTACTCCGGTAGATTTGCAGCCCCGCTCTAACGAAGCGGGGTTTTGCATTATGCGGAGTCCGAAGGCCCCATGCAAACCGCGCTTCTGCAACACCGGATTTAGAAACTTACGTGCAAAAACTTCCACGTAAGCTTGTGTGCATTTCCCGGCAATAAATTCTCAGTGTCCGTCGGCTTCAAGCAGGCGTTCTACTTCAATGGCAGCCATGCAGCCCGCACCGGATGCCGTAATCGCTTGGCGGTAAGTCCTATCCTGCACATCGCCTGCATGAAAGACGCCTGCCACATTGGTGCGCGCGCCGCCATGCGAAATAATGTAGCCGTCCGCATCCAAATCTAGCTGCGAAGCAAATGGTTTTGTGTTCGGAATATGACCGATGGCGACAAAGAATCCGTCCACCGGGCGATCGTAAACCTCAGCTGTCTTCAAATTGCGCAGCTTCACGCCAGAGACCTCGCCTTTGCTGACATCGTAAATGTCATCCACAACCGTATTGGTCAAGAACGAGATTTTCGGATTCGCCTTCGCGCGGTCCAGCATGATTTTTGACGCGCGGAACGTATCGGTGCGATGCACCAGCGCCACTTCGCTGCCAAAGCGGCTGAGAAAATTCGCTTCTTCCATGGCCGAATCGCCGCCGCCGATAACCATGATCTTCTTCCCGCGGAAAAAAAATCCATCGCAGGTTGCGCAAGAACTCACACCATGGCCGATCAGCTTTTGTTCATTTGGCAATCCCAGCCAGCGCGCCGACGCGCCCGTCGCCACAATCAGCGTGCGTGTCTTGATCTTCGCGCCATCTTCGAGCTCCAGCGTGAACGGCCGGCTGGATAAATCCGCATGTACCACGCGCCCATGCTCGTAAATAGCGCCAAAGCGCTGCGCCTGCTGTTTCATGTTCGCTATCAGCTGCGGGCCGTGAATACCCTCGGGAAAGCCGGGGAAATTTTCCACTTCCGTCGTGATGGAGAGTTGGCCGCCGGGCTCATGTCCTTCCAGGACCATGGGTTGCAGGCTGGCTCTCGCCGTGTAGATAGCTGCGGTGTTCCCGGCGCAACCCGAGCCGAGAATCACTACGTTCAATATGTTGTTCATCCGAAGAAATAGCGCGCGCCGTGAAAGGCTAGCCAGGAACTAGCGTACGCTAACGTCAACATGTAGGAAAACTGGAAGATCGGCCAGCGCCATCCACCGGTCTCACGCTTCACCACCGCAAGCGTGGAAAAGCATTGCATGGCGAACGCAAAGAACACCAGCAGCGCTATCGCTCCGGCCGTGCTTAGATCCTGATGTAACGCTGCCTGTAGGCCCTTCGTCTCCTCCCCACCTTGGATGCCGTAGATGGTGCCTAGGGTGCCGACGATCACTTCACGCGCCGCGAGTGACGTGATGAGGCCGATCCCGATTTTCCAATCGAAGCCAAGCGGTTGAATAGCCGGTTCAATAAACTTGCCGATCATGCCCGCAAAGCTCTGCGCCAATTCCGGGGCATGGCCGTTATGCAGGGGCAAATTGGCCAATATCCACAGCACAATTGCCACCGCCAGAATCACTGTTCCGGCGCGGTGCAGGAATACTTTCGCGCGATCCACCAGCCGCAAGCTCAATGACTGCCAGGTAGGCCAGCGATACGGCGGCATCTCAAGCACGAAGGAAGTATTGCGGCTTTTGAGGATGGTCGATTTCAGCAGGCGGGCAATCAAAATGGCCACCACGAAACCCAGAATATACAGGCCCAACATCACCGCCGCGGGCAAAGAAAAGAAATTGCCGAGAATAGGCCGGTTCGGCACAAAAGCCGCAATCACCAGCGTGTAAACTGGCAGCCGCGCGGAGCAGGTCATCAGCGGCGCCACCATAATTGTCGCCATGCGATCCCGCTTATTTTCGATCACCCGGGTAGACATCACGGCGGGCACCGCGCAGGCATAGGCAGATAGCAGCGGGATAAACGATTTCCCTTGCAGTCCGAATTTCGCCATGGTGCGATCCGCAATCAGGGCCGCGCGCGCTAGATAACCTGAATCTTCCAGCAGCCCGATAAATAGAAAAAGCAAGAGAATCTGCGGCAGAAAAACCAGCACCGAGCCGACGCCGCTCCAGATCCCATCCACCAGCAAAGAGCGCCAGGGAGAATCAGGCAGAACCGCTTTCATCCAGAGCCCGGAAGCTTGCATGATTTGCTGCAAGCCGGTCATGATCGGCTGCGCCCACGAAAAAATGCTCTGAAACACGGCCATCACGATAGCCGCAAAAACGAGGGGACCTGCAATTGGATGAAGAAATACGGCATCCAGACGGCGTGTCCAAATGGGCGGAGCGGGCGCCCTGTAGGAAGCGCGCACGCCCAGATTGGCGGCCCACTGCCGACACTTGGGAACATCCTGCAAAACCGGCAATTCAATACGGGTGGGTGGCGCGTTCATGCGCACAGCCGTCCCCAGCAAAAACTGCTGAATCCGATCGATTCCCGTGCCTTTCGCGGCGCTAATCAACGCGACTGGCGTATTCAACTCTGACGAGAGCGCCGCCACGTCCACTTTCCCGCCGCGCACCGCCAAGTCGTCAGCCATGTTCAGCAGCACAAGCGTCGGAAGGCCCAAGCTCAAAATCGGGGCCGCCAATACCAGGTTCCGGCCCAGGTTGGTCGCGTCCAGAATCAGCACCACCGCGTCGGGCTTCAAATCGGCATGCTCACCCTTTAAAACGCCGGTCGTGACCTGTTCGTCTTCCGCGTGGGGGCTCAAGCTGTAAACGCCCGGCAGGTCCACCAGGAACACCTCGTGCTCGTCTTTGAGCTTGGCTTTGCCGATGCGGTGTTCTACCGTGACGCCGGGGAAATTGGCTACTTTCTGATGCAACCCCGTCAAGCGGTTGAAAAGTGTGGATTTGCCGGAATTCGGAGGTCCCACCAGCGCCACAATGGTGGGACGATCCGTCACTGGCCGCGGCGGCAGGATGGACGGGTTGGGTAGGAGACCGGCGCGCGGCGTCTCTCCGTGGCAGCTACTCATGACAGGCGCATTTCATGGCTGGACGATTTCACGACAGGACAATTAAATCTGATTCGGGATCGCGGCGCAGATAAAGACGTGCGGCAGTTTCCTCCCGCAGCGCCACTTCGGAACCGTCCACGCGAAATACACGCGGCCCTCCGCCCGGTGCACGGTGTCCCGGAACCACTTCATTTCCGGGCAGAAAACCCAATTCCATCAAGCGCCGGGCCAGATCGGGAGGTAAATCGAGTCGGTCCAGAATACAGCGCTGGCCGGTTGGTAGATCGGCCAAGGTTTTTGCTACTCGGCCGGCGGCCTTCATGGATTTCACTTTTTGCGCCATTCTCTGTGACCCTCGATGTCTACAGCCATGATATACGACCACTTCAGTATGAGATAAGGTTACAGGCCTGTCAATCGTCTCAACCATAAGGGGATAAACCGGTACTGAAGGTGGAAAATCCTGATCTATCCGGGACTGCCAATTCGGTGCTATGATCTTCGTGTGCTGCGAGATGCCTCGCAACATCCTACGCTAACCGTGGAGCGCGAAGCGGGCGGAGCCTTCGCCCGTAAGGATGTCTGTCGACTGCTCCAAATCGAAAACCGCCAATTGCGGAGTTGGGAACGGCAAAAGCTTATTCCCGAACTGGCCGTCTACAAATTCCGTGACCTGCTCAAGCTCAAACGCCTGATCAAGCTGCGGAATGAAAACGTCCACCCGGGCCTGATGCGCAAGGCCATGCACTCTCTGGAGGCGTACCTGAAGGATTCGCCTGATCTAGCGGAAGACGTTCAGGTATATAAAGACGGGCGGCGTGTACGCATCAAAATCGGCAAGCAGAAACTGGAGCCCATCTCCGGTCAGATGCTTTTTGATTTCGATCAGGAAGAGATCAGCAAGCTCCTGCAGTTGCCGGCATCCCACAAAAACGCCATTAAGATCGCTGAGCGCCTGAAGAACAAGCTGGAGGCAGATCAATGGTTTGAGCGCGGCCTGGAACTCGAACAAACCGGCGCACCCTATGAGGAAATCATCACCGCCTATCAAAAAGCGGCTGAGCTTGACCCCAAGTCTGCTGGCGCGCTGGTGAATCTGGGAACGGTCTTCTTTAACGGGCACGCTTGGGCTGATGCCGAAATGCAATACCAGAAGGCCATTGAAATTGATCCTTCCTATGCACTGGCGCACTTCAATTTGGGCAATTTGTACGACGAGCAGAACGACCCAGAGAACGCGCTGATTCACTACCTGGAAGCGTTGCGGCTGAATCCGCATTACGCGGATGTGCACTATAATTTGGCGTTGCTGTATCAGGGTTTGCGGGATATCATGAGCGCGCTGCGGCACTGGCGCGCCTATCTAAAGCTGGATTCCACCAGCGCCTGGGCTCAAATCGCGCGGCGCGAGCTGAAAAAGCTCGAAGCCACTACGGTGCTCCCAGGCAGCCGCTCTTCCCAGCAAGCGGGCATGCACTTAGTAAAAAGCGCCAAAGTATGAGTAATGCCGGCGCAATTGTCCTGGCGGCCGGCGCGGCTACCCGGATGGGCGCTCAGAAGCAATTGCTTCGCTACCGTGGGCTGACGCTGCTGGAGCATTGCGTTGGGCAGGCTCTTGAGGCGCAGCTAAATCCTGTAATCGTGGTGGTAGGCGCAGGTGCGCCTGAGGTCCGCGCGGCCATTGCAGCGCAGCCCGTCGAAATAGTGGAAAATCCGGCGTGGCAGAGCGGCATGGGCTCCTCGCTCAGCGCCGGAATGCAACGCCTATTAAACGCGCGCGCGGCCGCAGTGGCAGTTCTCCTGGCCGATCAACCGCGCGTGCTGGCGGAACATCTAATCGCGATGCGGCAGTTATTAGAAACCTGCAGCGCTTTGGCGGTCGCGGCGCAGTACAGCGGCGGTTTGGGTGTGCCGGCTTTCTTCAAGCGGGAATTGTTTGCCGCGCTCGCCGGTCTGCCGCCCGAAGCGGGTGCGCGCCGCTTACTCCGCCAATCCGGGCTTCACG